>CAXMQO010000039.1:0-42262 GCA_964195515.1 uncultured Saprospiraceae bacterium
GTGGTCAGGGGCAGGGTCGAACTGCCGACCTCTGGTTTTTCAGACCAGCGCTCTACCAGCTGAGCTACCTGACCGGGCAGACACCAACGCCCGGGCCGAAACCCGGGCGGAAGCGTCTGGCGGGAGCGACGGGATTTGAACCCGCGATCTCCGGCTTGACAGGCCGGCGTGAACTCCAGACTTCACCACGCCCCCGATCGTGCCCCCAGGGGAATTCGAATCCCCGTTGCCGCCTTGAAAGGGCGGAGTCCTAGGCCGCTGGACGATGGGGGCAGGGCCCCGAAAGCATAACGACCTCGGATAGGCAGTGAGTATTGGAGTATATCGACCCCGACGCCTTGTGAACAGGCCGAGCAGGGTCCTCCGGCCCCATCTTCAGGGTCATCCGGCCCTCCCGAAAGGCGGCTCTTCCGCATAGCCTGCGGGTATCCATTCGCGATCCGGAGGTAAGCCGTGGCCGACGTCACCCTTGAGAACCTAATGTCTGAGGATCGGCTCTTCCCGCCGTCTGAAGCGTTCGTTGCTGCTGCGAACGCCGGAACCGAGATCTACGAAGAGTCTGCCGATGCGGAAGCGTGGTGGATGAAGCAGGCCCTCGAGCGCATCACCTGGTACCAGGAACCGACGGTCGGGCTCAATGCAGAGAATGCCCCATTCTTCAAGTGGTTCGAGGACGGGAAGCTCAATCTCTCCTACAACTGCCTCGACCGTCACCTCGACACCATCGGTGACAAGGTTGCGTATCACTGGATCGGTGAACCGGGGGACACCCGCGATCTCACCTTCCGCGAGCTTCACGAAGAGGTATCGAAGTTCGCCAACGGACTCAAGTCGCTCGGCGTCGAGAAGGGCGACCGGGTCGCCGTCTACATGGGCATGATCCCCGAACTGCCGATCACGCTGCTCGCTTGTGCGAGGATCGGCGCGGTCCACTCCGTCGTCTTCGGGGGCTTTTCGTCCGACTCGCTCGCCGACCGTATCCAGGACGGCGAAGCGAAGGTCCTCGTGACCCAGGACGGGTCATGGCGCAAGGGCGGCATCTTCCCGCTCAAGGATCATGCCGACGTCTCCGTCGCCGCATCCCCATCGATCGAGAAGGTCGTGGTCGTCGAGCGGACGAAGAACGACGTCAGCATGACCGAAGGTCGGGACGTCTGGTGGAGCGACCTGATGGCCGACCAGTCCGCCGACTGCGAACCCGAGGTGATGGACGCCGAGGACATCCTCTTCGTCCTGTACACCTCCGGAACCACCGGAAAGCCCAAGGGCATCGTTCACACACAAGGCGGCTACCTGGCCGGCGTGACGGCCACCCACGATCTCGTGTTCGACATCAAGGACGATGACGTCTACTGGTGCACCGCGGACATCGGATGGGTCACCGGCCACTCCTACATCGTGTACGGTCCGCTCGCCAACGGCGTCACCGGCGTCATGTACGAGGGTTCCCCCGACTACCCGGGATTAGATCGACTCTGGCAGATCGTCGAGGACCACAAGGTTACGATCTTCTACACCGCTCCGACGGCTATTCGTGCCTTCATGAAGTGGGGCGATCAGTATCCGGCGATGCACGATCTGTCGTCGCTCCGGCTGCTGGGTACGGTCGGCGAGCCGATCAACCCCGAAGCGTGGATGTGGTACAACGAGCACATCGGGAACGAGAACTGCCCGATCGTCGACACGTGGTGGCAGACTGAGACCGGAGCGATCATGATCACGCCGCTCCCCGGTGCCGTGGCCACGAAGCCCGGTTCGGCAACCCGTCCGTTCCCCGGCATCGCGGCGACCGTCGTCGACGAGGACGGCAACGAGATCGGCATACCGGGCGGCGGATTCCTGGCGATCACGGAGCCATGGCCTGCGATGCTCCGCACGATCTACGGAGACGACCAGCGGTACGTCGATACGTACTGGTCGCGGTTCGACGGGAAGTACTTCCCGGGCGACGGCGCCAAGCGCGACGACGATGGCTACTTCTGGCTGCTCGGCCGGGTCGATGACATCATGCTCATCGCGGGACACAACATCTCGACGACCGAGGTCGAGTCGGCGCTCGTGTCACATCCGTCGGTCGCTGAGGCTGCGGTCGTCGGCCGCGCGGACCCGGTCACCGGTCAGGCGATCGCTGCGTTCGTGACGCTCCGGGGCGGCATCGTCGGTGACGAAACGCTGCTTCAGGAGCTTCGCAATCACGTTGCCGAGTCGATCGGCCCGATCGCGAAGCCGAAGAGCATCGTATTCACGGCCGATCTGCCGAAGACCCGGTCCGGCAAGATCATGCGACGGCTACTGAAGGACATCTCGGAACAGCGCCAACTCGGTGATGTGACGACACTGGCCAACGCCGACATCGTGGCCGAGATTGCCGCCGAGTCGGCATCGAGCTCGGAGGGCTGACGGAGCGCAACATTTGCGTCGCACGTGCTCGCGTGTCGCTCCGACAGACACGTAGGCACGTGCGACGGATTCGTTCCCAACGGTCCGCGCCATATCTAGCCTGACAGCATGAAGACGAGCACCGAAGCGCCCAGACGCGAGTACGTCGACGGTGCGACCGCTATTGTCCGTGGAGCGCTCGACGCAGGGTGCACATTCTTCGCCGGATACCCCATAACGCCCGCATCGGGGATCCTGATGGCGATGATGCGCGAACTGCCGAAGGTCGGCGGGGTGGCGATGCAGGGCGAGGATGAGATCGCTTCGATGGGGATGTGCCTCGGCGCAGCGATGTCGGGAGCAAAGGCGATGACCGCGACCTCCGGTCCGGGGATCAGTTTGTACTCGGAGAGCATCGGCCTCGCGATCATGGGCGAGGTTCCGATCGTCATCGTCGACGTCCAGCGTCTTGGTCCCGCGACCGGTGGGGCAACGACCGCAGCACAGGGCGACGTCCAGTTCGTCCGGTGGGGGACAGCCGGCGGCTACCCCGTGATCGTGCTCGCCCCGTCGAGCGTGCCGGAGTCGTATTCACTCACGGTGAAGGCATTCGAACTTGCCGAGCGGTTCCGCTGCCCGGTGTTCCTCCTTACCGACAAGGAGTTGGCGATGACGCTCTCGGCGGTCGATGTGGATGAGTACCCGGCTACCCGCGGAGCGGAGCGCCTGGAGAAGCACGAGGGTCTGCCGTATTCGTGGGAACCGGCCGACGCGGTGGAACCGATGCGACGCTACGGGGAGGGAGACGCATTCCGGTTCACCGGATCCACCCACGACGAAGGTGCCTACATCACGAAGAACCCGGCGAAGGTCGCCGCGTCGAATGAGCACCTCGTCGCGAAGATCGAGGCCCACTGCGACGAGATCGAGATGGTCGATGTCGACCTTATCTCCGGTGCCGAAACGATCGTGGTCTCCTACGGGGTCACGGCCGGCGCGGCTCGGACCGCGGTTGAGCGCCTACGGGCCGAAGGAATCTCCGTATCGAACCTGGTCGTGCAGAGTCTCTGGCCAATCCCGGAGAGTGCCCTCGCCACCGCTTTTGAGGGTGTCGAGCGGATCATTGTGCCTGAACTGAACATGGGTCTCTACCGCAGGGAGGTTGAGCGGATCGCCGCGGGTCGAGAGGTCATCGGGGTGAATCGCATCGACGGCGGACTCATCACGATCGACGAGATCATGGAGGCGGTGCGATGAGCGCCATCACGATCACCCCGATATCGACGTTCCGCACCGAGGACCCATACCCGTTCTGCCCCGGTTGCGGACACGGACCGATCCTGGACCGGCTCAACGAAGCGATGATCAAACTCGACCTCGATCCGACGAAGGTCGTGATCGTTTCCGACATCGGATGCTCGGGGCTCTCCGACCAGTACTTCGTCACGTCCGCGTTCCACGGCCTCCACGGCCGTTCGACCACCTACGCGACAGGCATCAAACTCGCCAATCCCGACCTCGAGGTCGTCGTGATCATGGGTGACGGCGGCACCGGGATCGGAGGAACGCATCTCATCTCGGCGGCTCGACGGAATATCGGGATCACCGTGATTGTGATGAACAACCTGAATTTCGGGATGACCGGCGGTCAGCATTCGACGACGACACCAGAGGGCGGTATCACATCGACCACGCCGCTCGGCAACCTCGAACACCCACTCGACATCTGCGCCACGGTCGGCGTGAACGGTGCCGCATACGTCTACCGCGGAACGTCGTTCGACCGCGATCTCGCCGATCGATTCACAGCGGCGATGAGGAAGCCCGGCTTTGCGTTGCTCGACGTCTGGGACCTCTGCACCGCCTACTACGTACGGTCGAACAAGTTCACCCGGGCCGGCATGGAGGATTCGATGAGATCCTGGGGGATGGAGCCTGGCCTTCTCTACGACCGCGAGACGGTCGAGTACTCGGTCGGGTACCGCGCAGCCCACGCGGCCATCGTCGGGACTCCGGTCGCCGGTGCCCGTCCTGTGCCGGTCGGCTACGCCCACACCCTCGACCGTCCGATGTCAATTGTCGTTGCCGGCTCTGCGGGCGGGAAGGTCCGGTCGGCGGTGCGCCTGGTGGCGCTGGGTGGGATTCGTTCCGGTCTCTGGGCGGCACAGCGCGACGACTACCCGGTGACGGTGAAGTCGGGTCACTCAGTGACCGAGCTTTGGTTGGCCCCCACAGAGATGCCGCTGACTGCGGTGACGAACCCCGACGTCCTGGCGATCATCTCGTCTGACGGATACAAGAAGGCGGGCCCGTATCTCGCTGCGATGACCGCGGAGGATTTGGTGCTGACGATCCCCGACCACCGGGATCTCGAAACGCAGGCGCGGGTCGTCGTGATCGACCCGAAATCGGCCCCCAATCGCATCCCGAAGACTTCGATGGGCCTCGTCTACTTGTCCGCTGCTCTCGCGATCACGAAGCCGTACCCGCTTGATGCGCTCCGCGAGACGGCCGGTGCCGGTTCGTTCGCCGAGATCAACCTCGAAGCGGTCGAGACCGGAATCGACCTCGCCACAGGGTGAGGATCGGGCGGTGGCGTAGCCGCTTCGTAGCCAGATACTCAGGTGTCGTCGGTGGAGGTCGGTCCACGGCCACCTTCGATTGGCGTAGGGTGAACGGATGAGCGATTCCGATGTCGTTGCCAGCCTCGCCGTGACCCTTGATGGATACGTAGCCAGAGCGGACGGTTCCGTCGACTACCTCGAGAAGTACCCGATGGAGGACTTCGACTTCGATTCGTTCGCTGAGGGCATCGGTGCACTCATCATGGGGAGCACCACCTATGAACAGGCGGTCGAGTGGGGCTGGATGTGGGGTGCTCGGCCGACGATGGTGCTCACCACTCGCACCGACCTCCCGGTTCCCGATGGCGCCGACATTCGCTTCGCGGCGATGCCCACACCGGATGCGATCCGCTCATTCTCAGCGGCGACACCGAAACGGTTGTGGGTGTTCGGCGGGGGGAGAGTGATCACCGAAGGTTTGCTCGGTGGAGCGGTCGACACGCTGGACATCATGGTGATCCCGGAGGCGCTGGGCGGCGGAATCCCGCTTTTCACCGACGCGTACGAAGGACCGATGCGGCTGGTCGAGTCCGTTGCCTACCCCAACGGCGCGTTCCGCCTCGTGTACGACACACGCCCGGCCTGACCAGCCCGCGCCGGGCGGCGTCACGAGCCGCTCTGGTACGCCGATCCAATTAGCTTGTTCAAGTCTGGGTCATACAGCAGGCACTCGCCATTACGCCCCCCGGAATCCCACAGTTCCGGCCCCGGCCAGAGCCGGTAGATGACGAGCGACGAGGATTCGTAGTCACGACCGACATACGCCTCGAATTCACCCTCGCACACCCCGGCCAGATCTTCGCTCACGGCATCTTCTCCCGGGTACGGACCAGCTGCGAACTCGTGGACGAAGTAGACCTCGTTGTCATGCGGGCTGTCGCACGGTGTCGTCTCGTAGTCGTCGCCGGCGAAGTAGCTCTCCAACTCGTCGTCATCGATGCACTCACCGACGACCAATTCGTAGTCGTTGCCTGCGGTCGCAATGACCGTCGTCTGGACGCCGGCTTCGACGGTGTCGGAGTCTTCGAACGGGTTGCTGATGCTGATCGACCCGGCGAGGAACACCGTGGCGGCGATGCCGACAAGGATCACCCCAACGACGGCCGCAGCGGCAATCCCGATCACCCAGTTGCTCTGAGATCGCGGCTGAGTTCCGGACACAGGAGAAGGGGGCGGCGGCGGTGCGGTGTCGTGGGTCTCCGTGTCCTCGGAGACCACCTCTGGAGCGGCAATCAGGAGGTGACCGCAATGTGGACACGACGGTGACGCGGATGAAATCCGATAGTCGCACTCGGGACAGTCCATCAGCGCCAACTCGCAACCCCCTGGTCTTGGTGCCGATCCTAGCGATCCACTGATCCGTCTCAGATCGAGTATGAGACACTGGCTGAGGACCGCTGCAGGACCTCGTTCAGATTCCGCCCGCTCGGCACACCCTTGAGTTCGAAGGTACCCATCGGTTCGTACTGAATAGTCGAATCGACGGTGAGGTCATTGACGGTGCGTGAGACGGCGATGCCGCCGTCGGACGGGCGGTCGGGTGAGGCCGTGTCTCTCCTGTCGAATCGACCTCAACATGCCAGGTGGTCGCCGCGGCTCCGATGGTCCGTGAGCATGGGGCTAGAACTCTTTGCGCATGAAGGGGCGGGTCTCGGTGCGGCGCTCGACCTCTTCGAACCCGGCGTCTTCGAACATGGAAGCGAACCCCATCCATGCCCAGAAGTCGGGCATCCGATCCTCTCGCGGCTCGACCGGATAACCCTCGATCAGGGTTGCGCCCTGGGCCGCCGCGTACTCGCACGCCGCCACAAGGAGGGCCGATGCCAAACCTCGTCCGCGGTGCTCCTTCGGAACGACGAAACAGGTCACGGCCCATGCCGGACGTTCGTCGAGCGGTTTGGCGACGCGTGAGCGGGAGAGGCGGCCGTAGACCTCTCGTGGCTGCACGGCGACCCACCCAATCGGTGTTCCGTCGAGGTACCCGATGAGGCCGGGGACCTCACCGCTGTCAACAATGGCACGGACGGCGGCTCTGTTCGGTTCACCCTTGGCAGCGTCGAATGCGCGCGATGTCTGCTTGTTGAACATGCACCAACAGCCAGCGTCGCCGCCCCGCGGACCCATGACCGTTTCGAAGTCATCCCAGGCTTCCGGCGTGAGCGGACGGACCTCGAGTTCCATCCGGTCAGGATACGGCAACAGCCGCCGTCGGTCAGCAGATCCTGGGGAGCTGCTCACCGACCTGCATGTCGACGACCCGCGTGGAACCGAGTGGCGTTCGGGCAGCGACCATCCCACGGTGAGTGTCGGTGACCGCTCCGACGATCGTTGCGTTGACTCCCTCCGGGTGCGAGCGCATCGCATTCAGAACGCGGTCGGCATCATCGGCCGCCACGAACGCGACCACCTTCCCCTCGTTCGCAACGTACATCGGGTCCATACCCAGCATCTCACAGGCTGCGGCCACGGTGCGGTCCACAGGGATCGCGCGCTCCTCGATGAGAACGCCGACGTTCGCGGCTTTCGCGATCTCATTCAACGATGCGGCGAGTCCTCCACGGGTCGGATCCCGGAGCACGTGAACGTCGGCACCGGTGTCCAGCACGTCACCGATCATGTGGTTGAGAGCGGCCGAATCGGAGCGGATCGACGCTTCGAACTCGAGACCTTCGCGGACCGACATGATCGCCATGCCGTGGTCTCCCATGGTGCCCGACACGATGATCGCGTCACCGGGGGTTGCTCTCTGCGGACGGATGTCGGCGCCTTCGCGCATGATCCCGATCCCGGTGGTGTTGATGTAGATGCCGTCGCCGTGACCACGGTCGACGACCTTCGTGTCGCCGGTGACGATCGTCACACCGGCGTGCTCCGCGGCTTTGGCCATGGAGTTGACGATGACGCCGAGCTCTGCCATCGGCAGTCCTTCTTCGAGGATGAGGCCGACGCTCAGGTATCGCGGGACGGCTCCTCGCATTGCGACATCGTTCACCGTCCCGTTAATGGCCAGCTCTCCGATGTCGCCACCGGGGAAGAACCGCGGGTGAACGGTGAACGTGTCCGTCGAGAAGGAGATGCTCCCCTCGAGGTCCAGCACCGCAGCGTCGGCGAGTTCGGCGAGCTCTCCGTTGCCGAACGCCGGTAGGAAGAGGTGCTCGATGAGCTCCGCAGAGAGTTGCCCGCCTCCGCCGTGGCCCATCACGATCGTCGGGTGGTCCCGAAGCGGCATCGGGCACGTCCAGTTCTCGATCGTCATGGCGTTGCCTCTAACTCCTTGAACCGTCCGTACAGGTAGTAGGCGGCGCAGGCACCCTCGGCCGACACCATCGTGGCTCCGAGCGGGGTACGGGGCGTGCACTCGTTCCCGAAGGCCGGGCACTGGTCGGGCTTCAGGGTGCCACGCAGCACCTCGCCGGCGTGACAGAGTGGAGACTCGATGGTATCGATGTCGGTGACGGTGAACCGTTCGGCAGCGTCGAACGCCTTGTAGTCGGCGCCCAGCGCCCAACCGGATTGCGGGATCGCTCCGATTCCCCGCCACTTGCGGTCGATCGTGACAAAGACGTCGGCGAGCATCTGCTGTGCGGGCAGGTTGCCTTCGCGCTTCACCGCTCGCTGGTATGCGTTCTCGACCTCAGCTCGGCCCTCTTCGAGTTGGAGCACCGCCATTTTGATGCCCTGGAGCAGGTCCAGGGGTTCGAATCCGGTGACGACGATTGGTGTGCCGTATTGCTCGGCGATGGGGTAGTACTGCTCATAACCCATCACGGAGCAGACGTGCCCGGCGGCAAGGAACGCCTCCACCCGGTTCGTCGGAGAGTCGAGGATGGCGCGCATCGCCGGGGGGACGAGGACGTGAGACACGAGCATCGAGAAGTTGGTGAGGCCTTCCTGCTTTGCTTGGTAGAGGGCCATGGCGTTCGCCGGTGCGGTTGTCTCAAATCCGATCCCGAAAAACACGACCTCGCGATCCGGGTTGTCTCTGGCGATCTGAACGGCATCGAGGGGTGAGTAGACGATCCGCACGTCGCCTCCGGTGCTCTTGACGGAGAACAGGTCACGCCCGGACCCCGGGACACGAAGCATGTCTCCGAACGAGCAGAAGATGACTCCGTCTCGCGACGCGATCTCCAGTGCCTTGTCGATCGTCTCGAGTGGGGTCACACAGACGGGGCAGCCTGGGCCGTGGACCATCTCGATGTCATCGGGGAGGAGACGGTCGATGCCGTTGCGAATGATCGAATGGGTCTGGCCTCCGCACACCTCCATCAGAACGTGGTGCTTCGTTGTGATGCCGGCGATGTCGTCGAGAAGCCGCCGGGCCAGATCGGAATCCCTGAACTCGTCGAGGTACTTCACTCGGCGCCCTTGGCGATCGCTTCTTCTGCTGCGAGCGCAGCGTCGGGGTCGAGTTCGACTTCGATGGCTTCGATCTCCTGGAGGTGGGCCAGGGTGTCGAGGGCGGCCTTCTCGTCGAGTTGGGTAATTGCGAAGCCGACGTGGATGATCGCGTAGTCCCCGATCGAGATATCGGGTACGTAGGCGAGGCTTACCTCTTTGACGATGCCGTCGAAGTCGACTTTCCCCGTCATCGTTACGCCCTCACCGGTGATTTCGATGACCTTCCCGGGGATGCCAAGACACATGTCGATCTATCTCCTCGCCGCAGCGATTACGGCCTGACCGAGCGCCAGACCTCCGTCGTTGGGAGGCACGAGCCGGTGTAGCAGCACCTCGAAACCCTTCTCGGTGAGCGCTGTTCTGGTTGCGTGCGTCAATGTCACGTTCTGGAACACTCCTCCGCTCAATCCAACGGTAGTGAGGCCCGTCCGCCTTCGAACACGTTCGGCCGTCTCGACGATCACCTCTGCGACGCTCCGGTGGAAGCGGGCGGCGATTGTGCCGGCCGACTCGCCGCCCACGACGTCGTCCGCAATCGAACGGAGCACGGGAGCAGGATCAATGGCCAGCGACTCGTCTTGCTCGACAATGGCGAAGGTGTAGGTGCCGCCTTCGGAGACATCGATGAGGGCCTCGAACTCGATGGCAGCCTGGGCCTCGTAGGTGACGGTCTGGCGCACACCCGCGATCGCTGAGACGGCGTCGAAGAGCCTGCCCATGCTGGTGGTTGGGATCGTGTTGATCCCGCGCTCGAGTTGGGTCTCGAGGAGTGCACGTTCGGTGGTGGTGAGCGCAGAGACGGGTGGAAGGTCCTCGGTCCATGGGATACCGGCAGCGCGGAGATGCGAGAGGGCCATCCTGGCAGGGTGCTTCACGGCGGCATCACCGCCGGGAAGCGGGGTCGCTTTCAGATGTCCAACGCGTTGGAATCCCTCGTAGTCGGCGACGAGAATCTCGCCGCCCCATACCGTGCCGTCGGTCCCGTACCCGGTGCCGTCGAAGGAGAACCCGATGACCGGTTCAAGGGCTCCGTGCTCTGCCATCACCGATGCCACATGGGCGTGGTGGTGTTGCACCTTGACAACGGGGAGGCTCCTCCGTTCTGCCCACTTCGTTGAGAGGTATCCGGGGTGGAGGTCCGCGGCGATCAACTCCGGTTCGATGCGGAAGAGATCGATGAAGTGGTCGACGGAGCGAGCGAAGGAATCGAGCGTCTCGAGGTTCTCCATGTTGCCGACGTGCTGGCTCATGAACCCGTCGCGACCCGCCGCCAAGCAGAACGTGGCCTTCAGTTCGCCGCCCGTTCCAAGAATCGGCGGTACTGCAAAGGGGAGGGGGACCGGGAACGGCGCGTAGCCGCGTGAACGACGGATCGGATATTCTGCGCCGTCAAGCACGCGCATGACCGAGTCGTCGCATGGAACATGGATATCCCGATCGTGGATCATGAAGGCGTCGGCGAGGGTGCTGAGGCGCGCAACGGCGTCGTCGTTCTCTGTGACGATCGGTTCCTCTGAGAGGTTGCCGGACGTCATCACCCATACCTCGCCCGGTTCGATCAGCAGTGCGTGCAGCGGTGTGTACGGGAGCATGACCCCGAGATACCCGTTGCCGGGGGCGACAAACTCGGAGACGGTGGTAGTCACGCGCTTGGCCAGCAGGACAATCGGCCGTTCCCGAGAGGCGAGGAGCCGGACCTCATCTGCATCGATGTAGGCGATGGATCGGGCGGTCTCGACGTTGGACACCATCACTGCGAACGGCTTCTCGACGCGGCCCTTGCGTTCTCGCAGCAGGGCGACTGCAGCATCGCAGGTCGCATCACATGCGAGGTGGAATCCGCCGAGCCCCTTGATCGCGACGATCTCCCCTGCGGCGATGCGTCGTCGAGTGTCCCCGATTGGATCCTCAGTCGGCGGGACGGTTTGCACGGAGGGCCCGCACTCGGGGCAGGCGTTCGGCTGGGCGTGGAAGCGCCGATCTACCGGGTCCCGGTATTCAGCCAGGCAGGCATCGCACATCTCAAACGGACGCATCGTGGTGCTCGGTCGGTCGTACGGGGTCCGCTGGGTGATCGTGAACCGGGGCCCACAATTCGTGCAGTTGATGAATGGGTATCCGTAGCGGCGGTCGCCCGGGTTGTGGAGTTCGCGGAGGCAGTCGTCGCACGTCCGAAGGTCCGGGGAGACCAGGGCGGTTCCGGTCTCGGCATGATGGCTGGCAACGATCCGGAACGACGTGTCGTCAATTGCCTTGATGTCTTCGGACTTGATCCGTTGGATTCGTGCGGCCGCCGGTGCCGACACTGCGAGGGCAGCAACGAACCGTTCGAGCGTGGGGGCTTCGCCCCCGATCTCGATGAACACCCCGTCGGTGTCGTTGCCGACGAACCCGACGAGGTCCATGTCGTTCGCCAGATTGAAGACGAACGGTCGGAAGCCGACTCCCTGGACGATCCCGGAGACGCGAATACGGCGGCGAACGAAAGGAGTGGACATCGCTGATCGCATCGTACGCACCAGTGTCCTGATCCGGCAGGGGAGGACGGCCCGCATGGAGGGGCCGATGGTCCTCTCCCAGCAGACCGACTCTCCCGTCCGTCGACCTACGCCCATCCTGATTCACTACGCTTCGGGCCATGGAAGATCTCTACGCAGCAGCAGCCGAGTGGATCGCCGGAGATCCCGACCCGAGCACCAGAGCCGAACTCCAGGGCATCGTCGAATCGGGCAACATTGATGAACTCGCCGAGCGGATGGGAGCAACGCTCCAATTCGGAACCGCAGGCCTGCGCGGCCGTGTCGAGGCGGGCTCCAACCGGATGAACCGTGCGACGGTGATCCGGGCGACGCGGGGCCTCGCCGACTACCTGCTCTCCACGACCGGGAACGAGCAGGGTCCCGTTGTCGTGGGTCGCGACGCCCGACTCTCCAGCGCAATGTTCATGGAGGACACGATCGCAGTGCTCGTCGCCGCCGGATTCCAGGTCCGCTACTTCGAGGATCCGGTCCCAACACCAATCGTGGCCTATGCCTCTTTGAGTCTCGGAGGTGTTGCTGCGGTCGTTATCACCGCATCGCACAACCCCCCGGCCGACAACGGATACAAGGTCTATGCAGCCAACGGCGCGCAGATCATCCCACCGACCGACACGCAGATCGCGTCGGCGATCGCTGCCGTGAACCGCGCTTCCGACGTTCCGAGAGCTGAAATCGTCGGTGCCGCCGCCCGTCGTGTTACCGAGGAGATGTTCGAGGAGTATCTCCACGAAGTTGCGCAAAGCCTCCCGACGACTGCCGGCGATCGGACGATCAGCATCGTCTACACGGCGATGCACGGCGTCGGAGGGAAGTACGTTGTCGCTGCACTCGACCGGTTCGGTTTCCCCCATGTTCACCCAGTCGCCGCCCAGTTCGAGCCAGACGGCCACTTCCCGACCGTCGCGTTCCCGAACCCCGAGGAACCGGGTGCGATGGATCTCGCCCATGAACTGGCATCAGCCATCGACGCGGATCTCGTGATCGCGAACGACCCGGATACCGATCGGCTGGCGGTGTCGATACCGGAGCCCGGCAGCGGATACCGGCAGCTCAGCGGGAATCAGATCGGGGTCCTCCTTGCCGACTACATGCTCAGCGGGGGCGCCGTCGAGCGACCGATCGTGATGAACAGCATCGTGTCGTCGCCGATGCTGGCGTCGATCGCCGAGCACTACGACGCCGTCTACGACCGAACCCTCACCGGGTTCAAGTGGATCTGGAACGCTGCTCTCGATCTCGAAGCCGAGGGTCGCGGCAGCTACGTGTTCGGATACGAGGAGGCCCTCGGGTACTCGGTTGGTCAGACGGTTCGCGACAAGGACGGGATCTCAGCGGCCGTGGCGTTCGCCGCGCTCGTCGCCGAAGCCCGAGGGGATGGGGCCACCGTCTGGGACCGGCTCGCCGGGCTCTACGAGAGGCACGGCCTCTGGGTCTCGACACAGAAGAGCATTGTTCGTCCCGGTGCTGAAGGTGCCGACGAGATCGCAGCAGCCATGGCACTCCTCGCCGAGCGCACCCCGGACACGGTCGGTGGCCTCGCGGTGATGGGAGTTGTCGACTACCAGCTCGGTGCAGAGAACCGGCCGCGATACCTGGCGGCCACGCCACTCGTCGAACTCTCCCTCGGCGACGCCGGACGGGCGCTCATTCGACCGTCGGGAACCGAACCGAAGCTCAAGATCTACGTCGACCTGCGCGGCGACACCGGGGACGACTGGCTGAGCGCCGAAGAGGCGCTCCTGGCGACGGCGGCCGGAGTTGCCGATGACATCGCCACCTTCCTCGGCATCTAGATCTCGCGCCCGCATTCCGTGGGCTGGCAGCGCCGTATACGGGGACTGCAACCCTGGGTACGCGTTTTGGGGAGATCATTTGCCCAGAAGAACACGCATCCGCGATAATCAGAGGAACCACCCCTCTCAAGGAGATCTCATGGACATCCAGGCACTGCTTGGCGACGAAGCCGAAGCACTCCTCAACTACAAAGCCACCGCCGTCCCGAAGGAGAGCCTCCAACTCCCCGGCCCCGACTTCGTCGATCGTGTCTTCGGTCAGACGGACCGCAACCCACAGGTCCTCCGGAACCTCGCGCTCCTCTTCAACTCCGGCCGGCTCGCCGGATCTGGCTACGTCTCGATCCTGCCCGTCGACCAGGGTGTCGAGCACTCCGGTGCAGCCTCCTTCGCCCCGAACCCGATCTACTTCGACCCGATCAACATCATTGAACTAGCCATCGAGGGTGGGACCAACGCGGTTGCCACGACGTTCGGTGTTCTCGGGATGGCCTCGCGGACCTATGCCCACAAGATTCCGTTCATCGTGAAGATCAACCACAATGAACTGCTCACCTACCCGGCAACGTACGACCAGGTGATGTACGGCTCGGTTGAACAGGCTTGGGACCTCGGCGCTGCCGGAGTCGGCGCAACGATCTACTTCGGTTCCGACGAGTCGATGCGTCAGCTCCAGGAAGTTTCCGAGGCGTTCGAACGTGCACACCAACTCGGCATGTTCACGGTGCTCTGGACGTACATGCGGAACAGTGCCTTCACCGTCAACGGTGTGTCCTACGACGCATCGGCCGACCTCACCGGTCAGGCAAATCACCTCGGCGTCACGATCGAGGCCGACATCATCAAACAGAAGCAGCCGGAGAACAACGGTGGCTACGGAGCCGTCGGGTTCGGACGCACGCACCCGCTCGTGTACGACGAGTTGACGAGCGACAATCCCATCGACCTCACCCGTTGGCAGGTTGTCAACTGCTACATGGGCCGTGCGGGCCTCATCAACAGCGGTGGAGCTTCCTCGGGCGCCGGCGACCTCGAACAGGCGGTCCGGACCGCAGTAATCAACAAACGAGCCGGCGGCACGGGGCTCATCTCCGGCCGCAAAGCGTTCCAGCGTCCGATGGCCGAAGGGGCGGCGCTGCTGCACGCAATCCAGGACGTCTACCTGGACGATTCCATCACCATCGCCTAGGTAGCGAAACACGAACACACGGGAGGATCCAGCGTGGCGATCAAACTGCCGCATGCGGCGTCGGTGGCGAAGAATCCATCACAGGAGGAGATGCGGGCATGGACCCTCGAGCACATGCCGCGCATCATCGAGACCGAGTTCGGGAACCTGAGCTACAAGGCCGAAGTGACGGCGAGGCTCGCGAAGTCGACGTTCTTTGTTGATGATGATGAGACATTCAAACCGGCGATGACCAGGGTCGAGTTCGACGATTGGGTGGCTAAACAGGACGCCTACATCGCCGACAAGGACATGATCCTAATCGAGGGATACATCGGGCCTGATCCGCAGTTCCGCACGGCGAGTCGTCTGTACATGGAGAAGACGACGGCGAATATCCCGGCGATGATGCAGCAGTTGTTCTTTCCGAAGGACGACGACTGGGCGCCGGAGTTCACCGTCATCTACACGCCGGGTCTCATGGCACCAGGGAAGTCGGATGACCGGCTCATTGCAGTCGATCACGACAACTATGTGACGCGCGTCTTCGGATCCGACTACTTCGGCGAAGCGAAGATGGGCGGACTCCGTATGTGGAACCACCTCGTCTTCGAGAAGGGCGGCCTGGCGCTGCACTCGGGTCTGAAGACGTTTCCGGACATCGACGGGGAGGAGAAGGTCGCTCTCATCCTTGGTCTCTCCGGAACCGGCAAGACAACGACGACCTTCCGCCAACAGTTGGGGTCGCTTCCGGTCCAGGACGACTTCGTCGCCTTGTTCCCGGGAGGGAAGGTGTACTCGTCGGAGAACGGCTGTTTCGCCAAGACGTTTGGGCTCGACGAGGACGACGAGCCGACGATCTACGGCGGGACTACCCGCCCGGATGCGTGGCTCGAGAACACGCACACCGAAGCTGACGGCGCCGTCGATTTCTTCGACGACTCGTACACCCGAAATGGGCGCTCGACCTTCCCACTTGCGAACATCCGTCATCGGAGTCCAAACAATCTCCCGCCGGTGAGTTTCATGCTGCTGCTGAACCGCAACGAGGACATCATCCCCGCGGTGGTGAAGCTCAAACGGGAGCAGGCGGCGGCCTACTTCATGCTCGGTGAGACGAAGGGAACGTCGGCTGGTGGCGCCTCAGAGGCAGGGAAGAGCCTGCGCGTCCCCGGTACGAACCCGTTCTTCTTCACGAACGACGCGGTTCAGGGCAACCGACTCTTCGAGCTGCTCGAGACGATGCCCGATCTCGAGATATACCTCATGTCGACCGGGCGCGTCGGCGGTGAAGATGACGACGACCGTTCGAAGAAGGTGAAGATTCGGCACTCGTCGGCCGCCGTCCAGGGCATCGCGGAGGGCTCCATCACCTGGGAAGAGGATCCCGATTTTGGCTACTACCTGGCGGCCGACCTCCCGGGTTTTGACGACCCCGAGCTCCTCCAACCCAAGCGTCTCTATGAGAGACAGGGCCGGATCGATGAGTACGAGGCGATCGTGGCCCGGCTGCAGGCTGAGCGTCGCGAGTTCCTCCGAACATTCCCCGGACTCGATCAGAGCGTGGTCAACGCCGTCTGAATCGTCGCTGGCAACGGATTGCGGGGCGGCCTACGGGCCGCCTCGTTGTCGTTCCACAGCGGGTTAGAGCCGGCCCGAACGGTGATCTGGTTTGTGCGTCAAGTGGTCGGGCTGGGCGACCGATACAAGGTTGGTGAACCAGAAGACTCCGGCCCTTCCATCATCAATCGACACACGCGAGTTCGAGACGACCCGCAAGGGCTACAGCAAGCGTGAGGTCAAGGAGTTCCTGCGCGAACTCGAGGGGAATTTCCGCGAACTCGAGCGATGGGCGCAAGAAACCAAGACCCGCCTTCAGAAGGCTGAGTTCGAAGCGGGGAAGGCCCGTTCATCCGAGGGCCAGTCCGTCGACAGCGCCATGGTCGCAGTTTTCGACGCAAAGGACCGGGTTCTGAGTCGAGCACGGAAGCAGGCGGCGAAGATCGAGGCCGAAGCTCGAGATCGCGCCGCCGCTCTCGAGAGGGAGGCTCGAATCCACGCGGAAGAGGCCGGACTCGAGGTTGACCGTGACGGCGTCGTTGAGGACGCCCAGTTGCGAGCGGTTGTGATCATCGAAGCCGCAGAACAAGCAGCCGAACGCATTCGCAACGAAGAGGACGCCGCGGCGCAGGAGCTCATCGCCGAGCTGCAAGACGACCGGCAAAGACTGACCGCCGATGTGGATCGTCTCACCGCCGCGCTCGAGGCGATGGAAACGACGGGCGTCGACGTTCATGCGGAAGTTGAGAAGGCCGCCGCCGATCTCCTGGCCAAAGCACAACAGGCCGCTGACGAAGTTGTTGCCGCGGCCGAGGAGAAGAGCAGAGAGCTGGAGGGGCTGGCATCCGAACTCGATGAGCGCGGGCGGCTCGTCGAGGTCGAGCGGGACTCGATGCTCGGCGAGATCGAGCGTGTTCGAACGGAGCGAGAGAGCGAAGCATCACAGATCCTTGTCGACGCCAACGCCCGCGCACAGCAGATCATCGCCGAAGCGATGGAGTCCGGAGAGATGGCCACCGCCGGTGCCGATAGTGCCGACCTCGACGCGACCGGCCGATTGGCCGCCGAGCAGGAGGCGGCGCGTGTGGTCGCACAGGCCCATGCCGAAGCGGAGCAGCTTGTCCGAACGGCCGAACGTGAGGCTCAAAGGGTCGACGAGTTGCACAAGGAGCTCGAGAGTCGGATAACCGCACTTGACGACGAGTCGGCCGGTGCCGTCGATCGGGCCGCGAACATCGAAGCGGCGGCGCGTGAGCGTGTCGAGGCGATCACCGATCGGGCCGAAGCCGGGGCGATCACCATCAGGGAAGCGGCGACCCGCACGAGGGACCAAGCCGACCAGGACCGCCTCGAAGCCGCCAGGAAGGTCTCTGCAGCCCAACGCGAGGCACGCGAACTCATCGCAGACGCCGAGGAGCGGATGCAGTCGGTCCTCACCGGCATTGACGAGCGGGGAGCCGAGATCCGTGAAGCTGCCGATCGGGATGCCGCTCATCTGAGGGCTGAGGCCGAGGAGAAGCTGGCTGCGGCCGTGAACGAGGCCGCACAGGTTCGATCCAATGCCGAGAACGCAGCCCGAGCGATGACCGATGAGGCTGCCGAGTACAAGGAACGAGTCGAGAGTGAGGTTCAGTCGTCTCAACAGGAGGTCGCTGCTCTCGCGGACGAGCGTGCAGCGGAACTCGACGAGCGTGCAGCGGAGCTCGAGCAGCGACAAGGCGATGTTGTAGCGGCCGAGGAGCGCACCGGAGCGGCCCTCGCTGATATACGAGCCGAGATCGATGAACTGAGCGTCGAGGCGGTTCGAATCCAGGATGAATCGGCAGCGATCCGCGAAGAAACGGACCTCATTCGCTCGAACGCCGATCAAGTTGCCGAAGAGATTGTTGAAGGAGCCGAACGTGCGGCGCGGTCGATCCGCGAGGAGGCGGAGCGGCAGCGCCACACCGCAGAGGCACAGGCGGAAGAGATCGTTTCCGATGCCAGGCGTTTGCACAGTGAGGCCGAGTCCGTCCGCACCGCAGCCCGTGATGAAGCCGCCGAGCTGCGAAAGCAGGCCGAGCAAGTGCGACGCGAAGCCGACGCCTCAGCCGATGCCCTTCGGAGGGAATCCGCCTCAGTGAGGGCGGAAGCCGACGAGTATGCCGAGACGGCGACCCGCGACGCCGAACAAGAAGCAGCGCTCGTGATCGATGAGGCCTACCACCGTGTGGAGCGCAGATTCGCCGAAGCAGCCGCCGATCAAGAGCGAGCCATCCAGCTCCTTGCCGATGCAGAGATGTCATGGGAAGCAGCCCATGAGGAACACGAACTCCTCAGAGCGGCTGAGGCTCGCGCCGAGGAACGCATAACAACCGTTGATGAGATCGCCGGGCAGGCGGAAGAAGCGGTCATCGCAGCGTACGAGGAGGCCGAGCGCCTCCGCTCCGAAGCTGTCTCCGATGCGGAGCGTACGATGCTCGAAGTTGCTGAAGAGAGCGACCAACTCCGCCTTGCCGCCGAAGAACAGTCCCTCCGTTTGCGCTCTGAGGCAGAGATGCTCCTCGCCGAAGCAAGGACGTCAGTCGATGGGACGACTGCTGCTGCCCGCGAGGATGTGGCCAGGATGCGTGAGAAGGCGGCCACAGTCCGCCAGGAGTACGAGGAGCAGCTCGAGATCCTCCAATCCGCCGAAGAACGCGCCGACGAGGTCGTGTCCGGAGCTGAGACGATCGCAGCCGCGAAGATCGAAGAAGCGGAAGCCGCCGTCGAGAGAATAATCGGCGACGCGGCGACCAGGAACGAACAAGCCGAAGAGAGACGGCGTGAGGTCGCGGAGATCCTCGAAGAGGCCGAGAGAGAGCAACGGAGCGCAGCTGAGATGGTCGAGGCGGCAAAGGCGGAATCTGAGATGATCCGTCGCGAAGCCGCCGGACTGCGAGATGAGGCCGATCGGGTGCTATTGGCCGCTCGCGAGCAAGCTTCAGGTCTGGCAGATGCCGAACGGCAAGCGTTCGAGATCGTTGAACGTGCCCAGCGTGAGGCCGTGGGAATCCGCGCCGGCGCCGAGGGTGAGGCGACGGCAGCCCGGACCGAGATCGAGCGCCTGCAGGCTGAGGCGGAGGAGTTGAAGGATGACCGGTCGGATCGGAGATCGCTGATCCAAGAGATCGAACACGCCCAAGCAGAACTCGCCGGGCGCAGGGACGAAGTGAACCGACGCTCGGCGGAGTATGACGCGGCCGAAGAAGAACTTCGCCGTCGCATCTCCGAAGCCGAACGCCGGGAGACCGAACTGGACGAGAGGATGACCGTCGCCGACACAGCGGACGCCACCATCGCTGAAGCCACGAATGCGAGTGAAGCGGCGGAGGAGGCACTGCGTGTAGCAACCGAACGTGCAGAGCAGATCACAGCCGAGGCATCGGCGGGGGCAGAGCGGATCAGGTTGGAGGCAGCGGAGTCTGCCGAGACGCTGAGAGCTGAGACCGAGCATCAACGTGCCGAGATCGAAGAACTGGCAGAGCGCCTCAAGATCGAGCGGAAGAAACTGATCGAGGATCAGGCATCGGTCGCGCAGGATGCGGCCGTGCCGGACGACGCCCCGGTCGCTTCCTCGCCCGTCGACGTGACCGATGAGCCGAGCGAGGCCGCCGTTGATGAGATCTTCGGCAGTGACCGCGCCAACGTCGATGCACCGGTCACTCCGGAGCGGTCCGACCGGAGTCGCTACGAGCGTCAGTCGGCGAAGCTACCGCGAATCGGCGACGACGCCGCGAACGTCGTACATTCGCTCGAGGCATTCAGGAAGACTCTTCGCGGTTCGTAGGGCACGACCAGCCACGAACTGCGCACTACGAGCCCGGTGCCCCATGGGATATGGCGGACACCGTCGGGACTTCCCTCCAAAGGGTCTCGATCTCGTCGGGATCGACCGGGACACCACGTGTGAGGTTCTCGCATCCCGATGACGTGACCAGGAGATCATCTTCGATCCGGACGCCGATTCCGAGGAATCGTTCGGGGACCTCATGGGAAACGCTGTCCACTTCGCTCTTCCGCTCGGCGAGGATGCGTTTCGCGTCGGAAGCGCCCTCCAGGTACGCGAGATCCCTCTCCGCGTCGACGTCGAACGGCATCCTCGCGAGGTTGAGCACCGTCTTCTCCCGCGCGACGTAGATGCCCGGTTCGACCGTGAATGCCATACCCGGCTGAAGTGGCCGGCCCGCTCCTTCGATCCGGTACGCCCCAGCGTCGTGCACGTCCATGCCGAGCCAATGGCCGGTGCCGTGGAAGTAGAACTCCCGGTACCACCCGTACGCGATGGCATCCTCGACCGGTCCAGGGAGCAGACCAAGACCGACCATACCTTCCGTGAGGGTCTGCACGGCGATGTCGTGCATGTCGGTGAACGGGAGACCAGGCTTGCAGGCCTCGATGACGGCCTCCTGAGCCGCGAGAACGACGTCGTACACGGCTCGCTGGGCATCACTGAACCGACCGTTGACGGGGAACGTGCGGGTGATGTCCGAAGACAGGTACCCGACTTCAGCTGCCGCATCGATCAGGAGGAGGTCACCGTCCTGCAACGGTTGGTCATTCTCGACGTAGTGCAGAATGCAGGCGTTATCACCAGAGGCGACGATGGACGGATACCCCTCTCGGACGGCCCCGGAAGCGCGGAAGACGTACTCCATTGCCGATTGCACGTCGTGCTCAGGACGCCCGACAGAGGCGAAGCGGATCGCCTCGGCATGACCCTCCGAAGAGATGCGGCACGCTTCGCGCAGTGCCTCGATCTCCTCGGGTGACTTGACAAGACGCATCTCGTCGAGAGCCGTGGAGGGGTCGATGATCGCGACCGGGACCGTGACGCCGGTCCTGATCTTCAATCCCCTCGCCTGGCTCAAGGCACCAAGAACACGTGGATCGATGGAGGACCCGGTGGCGTACCAGAGTGTGTCACGACCACGGAATCGGTCACGGAGGACCTTCTCGAGGTCGGAGATGGGGAAGGCCGCGTCGGCTCCAAAGCGGTCCATGGCGCCGTCGACGCCGGCCCGCTTCCCGCTCCATGCCTCCATTTCAGGATCGCGCGGGCGGACGAAGAGCGTGTACAGGTGTTCGTGCGTCGGGTCGAACAGGGCCACGGCTTCAGGTTCCTCGAATCCGGTCAAGAAGAAGAAGTTGGACGACTGGCGGAATAGGTGGTGGACGTCGTCGTTCCTGGCGGTCTCGACGGCGGCGGGGACGATCGCGAGACCGCTCCCGATCGTATCCATGAACTGGGTGCGGCGGTGTGCGAATCGATCCATGTCAGGAGTTTCGGGCGCAGAGGGATCGAGCGCAAGTCGCTCGGAGTATCGCCGCGTCGCGGAAGGCCTAAAGTGATATGGAGAGACTCGGGCGCCGGTCACAGGGTGCCCGGCGACGGTTCCGAGAAGTGACAGGAACAAACTGGAGGGATCGATGAGACGACCGGGACGAATGTTCGGGCTGTTGATAATGCTGGTACTGATGGCGATGATCGCGGCGGCCTGCAGCGACTCGAGCGACGACACCACGACGACTGCGGCCGGCGGTGACGAGACCACAACGACTGCGGCCGGCGGTGACGAGACCACAACGACCGCGGCCGGCGGTGACGAGACCACGACGACCGCAGCTATGTCCGGTGACGGCTTCACCTTCGGGATGATCCTCGTCGGACCTGAGAACGACCACGGCTGGTCGCAGGCCCACTTCGAGGCGGGGAAGTACATCGAGGAGAAGACGGGCGCGAAGATGATCTCGCTCGACACCGTCAACACGGCCGACCGTCCGGAGACAACCGTGGAGCAGGTCGTGGATGACATGATCGAGCAGGGCGCCAGCCTCATCTTCGCCACATCAGACGACATGCGAGACGGCATCGAAGCAGCGGCGGCGGCCCATCCCGACGTCCCGATGATCTGGTCGTCCGGTGACAGTGCCTGGGCCGAAGGGGAGGCCTATCGGGCCGACCTGCCGAACCTTGGCAACATCATGGGCAGGATGTATTACGGGAAGATGATCGCCGGATGTGCTGCAGCGATGTCTTCAGAGACCGGCAAGATCGCCTATCTCGGTCCCCTCATCAACGACGAGACCCGTCGCCTCGCGAGCTCCGTGTACCTCGGTGCACAGCAGTGTTGGGAGGCGGCAGGGAAGGATCTGGCCGATCTCAGCATGGATGTCAGCTGGATCGGATTCTGGTTCAACATCCCCGGCGTGACGCTTGATCCGACTGAAGTCACCAATGCCTTCTTCGACGGCGGCGCTGATGTCGTGGTCTCGGGAATCGACACAACGGAAGCCCTGGTGGTGGCCGGGCAGCGCTCCGCCGCCGGTGAATCCGTATGGGCGATCCCCTATGACTTCGTCGGGGGATGCAGCGAGGCGCCAGAGGTTTGTCTCGGTGTCCCGTACTTCAATTGGGGTCCGTCCTATTTGGAGGTGATCGAAGCGGCCATCGCCGGTCAGAACGACCTCGGATTCGCGTGGATCGGACCGGACTGGACCGACATGAACAACCCCGACACGAGCATGATCGGCTGGGTTGGCGGCGAGGCCCTCTCGGGTGACGCCGCTGCCGCGCTGGACACGTTCATCGCCGGTCTCGGTGACGGTTCGATCAATCCGTTCGTCGGACCGCTCAACTACCAGGACGGCACGCCGTTCCTTGGTGACGGCGAGGTCGCGACCGATCTGCAGCTCTGGTACATGAAGCAGCTTCTCGAGGGTATGAAGGGCGCCAGCTCCGCCTGACGCCTACCGATTCAACGAGATGATGGGGGAGGCCGAACCGGCCTCCCCCATCCGCGTGTACGCGTGCCTGCCCCATGAGTAGTCTGCGACGCAATGGCGCTGGAGATACGGGACATCCACAAACACTTCGGTTCCGTGAGGGCGAGCGATGGCGTCACGTTTGTAGTCGAGGATGGCTCGTTGCACGGGATCCTCGGGGAGAACGGCGCCGGCAAATCCACGCTGATGAAGATCCTGTCCGGCTTCTACGAGGCCGACTCCGGTGTCGTAGATCTCGACGGTGAGGTCCTCGACCTCCGCTCCCCGGCAGACGCCATCCAAGCCGGCATCGGGATGCTCCACCAGGATCCGCTTGTGTTCCTCCCGTTCACGGTTCTCGACAACTTCGTCCTCGGGAGTCCCGGACCGGTGAGACTCGACCGGTCGAGTGCGCGCACCGAGCTCGAGCGCGTTGGCAGCGAGTTGGGTTTCCGATTGGACCCTGAGCGCCTCGCCCGAGACCTCACGGTGGGGGAACGCCAGCAGCTCGAGATCACGCGCCTCATGTGGCTCGGTGCCAAGGTGCTGATCTTCGACGAACCGACAACGGGAATCTCCGCGACGCAGCGTATCCAGTTGTTCTCAACGCTCCACAACCTCGCAGAGGACGGGCTGATCGTGCTGTTCGTCTCTCACAAACTCGAGGAGATCGAGCAGCTGTGCGATTCGGTGACGGTGATCCGGCAGGGGAAAGTCGTCTTCGAGGCTTCGATGCCGGTCCCGTCGGAAGTGCTCGTTGAGAAGATGTTCGGGAAGGTGTTCGTCGACGAAGACAGGGAACCGGCTCCGCTCGGGGCTCCCGTGCTCGAACTCTCCCAGGTCACGCTCGAGGAGGGCACCACCCGCGTTGAAGATCTAAGCCTCGATTGCGCCGCCGGGGAGGTCATTGGACTCGCCGGTCTCGAAGGGAGCGGCCAACGAACGTTGTTGCGTGTCTGCGCCGGCCTGTTGAAGCCGACTTCCGGGCGCCTGTCAGTCGACGGGAACATTCTCAATAATGCGTCGTATCGAGATCACCTCGCTGCAGGTATCCATTACCTCCCGGCGGGACGCCTCGAGGAAGGACTTGTCGAGGGCATCTCGATCGCAGAGCACCTCGTGCTCACCTCCGACGACACGAGCTTCTTCATCGATTGGGATGCCGCCGACGAAGCCGCTCAACAGGAGATCGACGACTACTCGATCAAGGGACGCCCGTCTTCCCCAGCGGAGGCTCTGTCGGGCGGCAATCAGCAGAGACTTCTTCTTGCGATGATCCCAGACGAGGTGCGACTCCTCCTACTCGAACATCCCACGAGAGGCCTTGACGTCGGGTCGGCTGCCTACGTGTGGCAGCGTCTGCTGGAACGCCGCAGCGACGGCACCTCGATCGTCTTCGCTTCCGCCGATCTCGACGAATTGCTTCGCTACAGTGATCGAATCGTCGTGTTCTTCGCAGGGGCCGTGTTCGCCGTGCGAAGCGCTGTTGATACGGACGGCGAGGAATTGGGTTACCTCATCGGTGGCAAGGAGCGAGCGTGAAGGCCCTGAGAGCCGCCACCCCCACGCTCGTGTCACTCGTGGCTGCGCTCGCGTTCGGCGTCGTGCTGCTGCTCTTGGCAGGCGCTCCGCCTTTCGAGGCACTGTGGCTGCTCGTTCAAGGCTCTTTCGGATCCGCCTCGAAAGTGTCCGCGACGTTGCTCGCATGGTCGCCGCTCCTTCTTGCCTCTGCCGGACTCGTCATCACGTTCGCTGCGGGGCTGTGGAACATCGGCGTCGAGGGACAGATCGTTGTTGGGGCGATCGCTGCCAGTTGGGTTGCCCGATCGTTCCCCGGACCGGTGTGGGTCATCCTCCCTGCGACGATCCTCGCCGGAGCGATCGGAGGTCTCATCTGGGCCCTCCTCGCAGGCGTGCTCAAGACCTACGGCGGCGTGCACGAGATCTTCGGCGGGCTCGGCCTCGACTTCGTTGCCGCAGGTGTGGTCGTCTACCTGGTGCTCGGGCCCTGGAAGCGCACCGGGGTTGCTTCAACGAGCGGCACCGACATCTTCCGAGAGGAGGCGTGGATGCCGGGACTCGAGGCGTTGGGCACGGGTTGGCCGGTGATCCCCATCGCGCTGGGCCTTGCAAGTGTCTTCATCGTGTGGCTGCTCTTGCGGGGAACCCGGTTTGGCCTGCGACTCAAAGCTGTTGGGCGCAATCCGCGAAGCTCGTTTCTGCTCGGAATTCCGACGAACCGCTACATACTCGGCGCGTTCGCGATCGGTGGCGCACTCGCCGGCATCGCCGGGACCGTGCAGGCGACGGCGTTCCATCACAAACTCGTCCCGTCGATCTCAGGCGGGTACGGATTCCTTGGCATCCTTGTCGTGCTGTTGGCATCGTTCAGTGCCGCGTGGATCGCTCCGATCGCCCTGTTCTTCGTTGCGATCTCGGTGGGAAGCACGCAACTTGATCTCCGCCTTGGGCTGGACTCGGCCTTCGGCGGTGTCCTGCAGGGGGTCATCGTTCTGTTCGTCATGATCGGGGGTGCCTGGTCGGTACGCCGGAGCCCCGTGTCACCTGCCGCCCGTGGGGAGCCCTGATCGTGGAAGCCACACTCAACTCGATTATTGCCGCAGCGGCTCCACTCGTCATCGCGACGATGGGGGAGACAATCACGGAGAAGTCGGGCGTCGTCAATCTCTCTCTCGAAGGGAGCTTGCGTCTCTCGGCTATGACCGGTTTTGTTGTGGCGTTCTGGGTGGGCAACGCACTTGTCGGGTTCGCAGCGGCGGCCGTCGTCGGCGCGATGATCGCGGCCATCATCGCGGCCACCAGCATCCGACTGAAGCTGAATCAGATTGCCGTCGGATTCGTTCTGACCCTGCTGGCTGCCGACCTCGCGTCCTTCCTCGGTGACTCCTTCGTCGGCGAGCGCGGTCCTCGTGTCCCTGCGCTCCCGATCCCCGTCCTCTCCGACATCCCCTTCGTTGGGAAGGTGCTGTTTGATCACGACCTCGTCGTATACGGGAGTTTCCTGGCGATCGCGATCACGTGGTGGGTGTTCTATCGGACCCGCGCCGGCCTGAATCTCCAGGGCGTCGGTGAGCGTCCGGAAGGAGCGTTCGCCCGGGGGATCAAAGTCAACACACTCCGGTTCTTGTACACGGTGCTCGGTGGGGCCATGGTCGGAATCGCAGGCGCCGCGTACTCGCTCGACGTGAAGCTCGGATGGCGCGAGACCTTGACCCTCAATCTCGGATGGATCGCCTTGGCGATCGTGATCTTCGGCGGCTGGCACCCGCTCCGCGTGGCTTTCGGCGCCTACTTGTTCGGCGCTCTCCAGGTGCTCGCATTCCATTTGCAGGACGTGTTCCCCGGTCTCGCTCAGGTTCTTCCGATCGCTCCGTTCCCTCTGATGATCGTGGCCCTCGTATTCGTCTACTCCAGCGGGTTCCGTCGGATCGGCGACCGATTCCCGCGGGTGCGGAACCTGCTCGGCAGCGAAGCGCCGGCTGCGTTGGGAACCGTCTTCGAGCGTGAGTAGCCGTCAGGTTGCCGCCGCGTCGGCGAGTTCGGCCAGGAGAATTGCCTTGTCCTCGTCCGCGAGGAACGTCGCATCGATCGAGTTACGCGCCAGCGCGATCAGGTCCTCGCGACTCAAGTTGAGCGCTTCGGCTGCTGCCACGTAGTTGTCGAGCACGTAGCCACCGAAGTACGCCGGATCGTCCGAGTTGATCGTCACCCGGACGCCCAGGTCGAGGAGGCGCTTCAGGTTGTGGTCCTCGAGGCGCTCGAAGACCCGAAGCTTCACGTTCGACAGGGGGCACATCGTGAGCGGAATCTGCTCGCGTGCGAGGCGCTCGACCAGGGCCGGGTCTTCATCACACCGCACGCCGTGGTCGATTCGTTCCACCTCGAGCGTGTCGAGGGCACCCGTGATGTACTCGGGTGGGCCCTCCTCGCCGGCGTGGGCCACGGTGTGTAGGCCGGCGCTGCGCGCCAGCGCATAGGCCTGGGTGAACCACTCCGGCGGGTTCCCGACCTCCCCGGAGTCGAGGCCCACACCGATGATCCGGTCGACGAAGGGTTCGGCCTCGTTCCAGGCAACGATCGCGGCGTCACCCGGAAGGTGACGGAGGAAGCACATGATCAACGCCGCCGAGATTCCCCAGCGCTGCTCGGCCTCGGCCATGGCGCGGGTGAAGCCGTCCATGAACACCCGGAACTCGATACGCCGCTCGGTGTGGGTCTGGGGGTCGAAGAAGATCTCGGCTCTCCGAACCCCGTCGTCTGCGGCGCGTACCAGGTAGGCCAGCATCAGGTCGTAGAAGTCCTCCTCGGTCACAAGCACGGCAGCACCCTGGTAGTAGATGTCCAGGAATGACTGAAGATCGGAGAACTCGTACGCGGCGCGCACCTCGTCGACCGTTGCGAACGGCAGATCGATGCCGTTGCGTGCGGCGAGGTCGACCATCATCTCGGGTTCGAGTGTCCCCTCGATGTGCAGATGGAGTTCGGCCTTCGGGAGCGAGCGAATGAACGATGTGGTATCCATGGTCCCATTCAACCCGCTCGGGGAACCGGCTGCGAGTTGGACGCTTCCAGAACTGATCGGCCGAGCCTGAATGCGGGGCTTACGCCTTTCGGCCGGTCGTTCCGGCAAACAGGCCGATACCGATGATGGCAAAGACGAGCTGGATGGCGTGTTTGATCCAGTCGATGCCGGCAGTGTCTCCGACACCGATGAGATCGGCAAGGAATCCGCCGAGGATGGCGGCGCCCGCGCCGACGAGGATGGTGCCGATCAGCGAGATGTCCTGCTTCCCGGGTCTGAGCAGCCGTGCGAGCGGACCCAGGATGACGCCGGCGAGGAGACCCCCAACGATCGTGACGATGACGCTTCCCATGATTCTCCCTTAGGCCGGTAGGTGGTGTGCGTGGGCATCGAGTACCGGGTACTTGATACATCAGTACTTCAGTGCTCTGTCCGTGGGCCCGGTGGGACTCGAACCCACACGCTTCGGATTAAAAGTCCGCTGCTCTGCCATTGGAGCTACAGGCCCATAGGCGCAGGATACCCGTCACCGCAGTCTCGGGTCCGCCTCGATGGTGGTGACGCTTCCCCGCGCACGGTAGGGTCGATTCATGAAGCTCTACCTCATCGACGGTACCTACGAACTGTTCCGTGCCCACTTCGGGATCCCTTCGCGAACGTCACCGGATGGGCGAGAGGTGGGGGCGACCTACGGCATCGTTGCGTCGACGCTCGCGCTGCTCGCCGAGTCCGAGGTCAGCCACGTAGCAGCCGCATTCGATTCGGTGGTTGAGTCCTTTCGCAACGACGTGTTCCCCGCCTACAAGACGGGAGAGGGAATCGAACTGGATCTACTTGATCAGTTCCCGCTCGCCGAGCGGGCGATGCGGGCGATCGGAGTCACGGTCTGGTCGATGTACGACTACGAAGCCGATGACGGACTCGCAACCGGCGCCCACCGCTGGGTCGACGATGTGGAGCAAGTCGTGGTCATGTCGCCGGACAAGGACATGTCACAGCTTTACGGTGATCCACGCATCGTCGGATACGACCGGCGCAAGGGTGCGTTCATCGATCGGGATGCGGTTGTCGACAAGTTCGGTGTCGAACCGGGTTCGATTCCCGACTGGCTCGCGCTCGTCGGCGACGCAGCAGACGGGCTGCCGGGGCTCCCCGGATGGGGAGCGAAGTCGTCCGCCACAATCCTCGCCCGGTACGGACATCTCGAGGGTATTCCCCTCGACGCCTCCCTATGGGGCGTGAAGGTGCGTGGCGCCGACAAGCTCGTCGTAACGTTGCGGGAGCGCATGGGTGACGCGCTGCTCTACCGGTTCCTCGCCCAGCTTCGTACCGACGTGCCGCTCCCCGACTCGCTCGGCGATCTGGAGTGGAAGGGTGTGCCCCGTGAGCGCTACGAGACGTTCTGTGAAGAGCTTGGTTTTGGGCGTCTCAAAGAGCGGCCGAAGCAGTGGGTCGATTGATCAGACGACGATGATCTCGGCATGGTGTCCGGGCGCGTTGGCGATCCTGCGATCCGAAGTGAGAAGCGGCACCCCGACCACCTCGGCCAAGGCCACATACGCGGCGTCATAGGAAGTCAGATTGTTCCGCAACTCCCAGATCCGAGGCAGGAGTGGTTCATGGCCGAATCGCCTGATCTCGAGGAGTCGAAACTGTCGGAGTGCACGCGTCGCATCGAGACGGCCCTTCCGATCATGACGATGGAGACCCTGCGTCACCTCGAGGTCAACAAGATGAGGGGCGATGAGATCGGCGGATGCGAGTCTCATTCGTATTGCTTCTGACCCATCGTCCCGATCCATCAGCGCCGACACCAGGACGGACGCGTCGACCACAGCGATCAACGGGATTCACGATCATCTCGGATGCCCCGGACGATCTCGTCCGAGCCGATCGACGGCAGGAGGCCGGCATCGGCATCGGCCTGGATCCTGGCGAAGATCTCGGCATTGGTTGGGATCGAAGCGATCCGATCGAGCTCACCCTTCAGATAGTCGGAGAGGTTCATCCCCCTCGAGGCGGCGCGCTCCTTGAGTCGCTCATGGAGATCGGGCGGGACGTTGCGGATCTGGATCATCACCATGCCTTCACAGTAGAACATGTTGAACACATGTGATCATCAGTGAGTGACGACCCGTTGTCAATGGGTCCGATCGCTGATCGGAATCCGACTATCCGGCGGAGCGAAGGTATTGGAGGACACGACTGCCATCGGCGTCGAACATCTCGAGCATGCCAGCGTCGATGCGGTAGGTGTCGGCAAGGCTCAGGATTTCCAGGTACCGGGTTTCCTGGGTCATGGCATCCTCGTCTGCGCACGCCATCAGGGTCGACGTGGCGGGACCTATCTCGATGGATCCGTCCTCGGCCGTCCACGAGGCGTTGTAGCTATTGCACCCGGCCGAGCCGGAGACCGTGCCGTCCTCGGCAAACAAAGCGGTCACGGAAGTGTCGATGGCGGCCGACTGGAAGCCTCCCGTACCGTTGTTGTAGGCAACGAGTTCCCACGATGTTCCTGCGAGATCCTGGGAGATCGCTGCGTAGGTCAGCACGGTCGAACTGCCGGCAGTCAGGCTCAGTGTTTCACCGTCGATCGTCCAAGCGTCGACGGATTCCAGCGCGGCGAGGTACGCAGCCTCCTGCTCCATTACTCCTGGTTCCCCGCAGAACATCTGGGTCGATGCGAGCGGTCCGAACGTGATCGAAGAGCCATCCAGGTTGTACGACCCGAAATACTGGTTGCACGAGGCGTTCCCAGCGGCGTTGGAGCCCTCGAATGCCAGCGTCGGAGCCGTACCGATCGTGGGTGACACCATCGTCCCGTCTGGGCCCGCGATCTCGGTCAGTTGCCAGGCTTGGTCGGTCGGCATCTCACCTCCGTTGGATCCGCAGGCGGCGGCGAGGAGCGCAAATGGGAGGGCGAGTAGGAATAGCTGTTTCATCATGTCACTGAGACGATATCGGAACGATGCGTGGTTCCCCGTGATTCCGTCGGTATTGAGAGAAGGCCCCAGCCTGTCGGGCGTCAGGTCTCGGAGGCGACTCCGAGGAGTCGCTCGCGCTTCAGCTTCTTCGATCCGCGAACGGAGAGGAGAATTGCCACGATCCATGAGATCGCACCGATCAGAAACGCCGATCGCCCCGGAGAAACCACGACACTGACGGACACGGCATACGACAGCACAATGACGGGCAGTGTCACCAAACTGGATGCCTGCTGAGCTGAAGCAGCCGATCGGACGCGGGCTGAAATCCGCAGGATCACCGTCACCGATACGGCGATGAACGGGGGGATCACCCAGAGGATCAGCACGACCCATCCGACGGTCGGGAAGAACCATCCACCGAGGGCGGAGCCAACCGTCAGATTCACCACAAGGGCGTACGCCGAGAAGCCGGCAGTCAACGCGAGGTAACCGGGGACGAGGCTCGAGATCAGCTTCCCGACGTAGAGTTCGGCCATCGTGACAGGACTGTGAGCCAGGAATTCTCCTGTTCCACGCTCGCGCTCTCCGACGATCGCGTTCGAGCCCACCGCTGCGGAGATCGTGACGGGAACGATGATCGCGATGGGAGCGAGGAGGAAGACCGCAGCGATATACGACGCTCTTGTCACCGGAGTGTCTCCTCGGGCCACGTCGTTGACTTGTGACGGAAGGTTTCCGACGATGCTCGTTACTTGGTCGGCGAATGGCGTGTTCTCGAGTTGGCTGATCGTGGCCAGCATGATCAATGGGATGATCACGAAGAAGAGACTCGCCATGATCATCAATGGAATCCAGTAGTCCTTGCTCTTGAAGAGGCGCCGCAGATCTGCGCCTGCGATAGCACGGACATGGTTCCACCTCACGACGGTGCCCTCGGATGGGCGCGCTGCATCTCGAAGTAGAGCTCCTCGAGCGTCGGCTTGATCGGCTCGACCCTTGTGAGACGTACTCCGTCGCGGACGAGTTCGGCAACGAGATCGGGGAGAGATGTGAGATCGGCGAGCGTCGCATGAACGGCGCCGTTGGGTGAGACGGATAGGACCCCTTCGCGGTCCACGAGCGAATCAAGCGATGAACGATCTTCGGCGTCGAATACGACGATGGGATCCGCGAGATAGCGACCGGTGAGTTCCTCGGGCGATCCTGATACCTGGGCGTGGCCGTTGCTCATCAGGACGATCTGATCCGCGACCCCCTCAGCCTCGTGGAGAAGGTGCGTGCACAACACGATCGTGCGACCGCGACCGGCGAGTTCTCGGATCAGTTCGAGGACGTTGCGCGACGATTCGGGATCCAGGCCGGCCGTGGGTTCGTCGAGGAGCAGAACTTCAGGGTCGTGGAGAACCGACCGGGCCAGAGCGAGCCGGGTTCGCATGCCCGTTGAGTATCCGCCGACCTCCTGGAGGAGGGCGTGGTCGATCGCGAACCGTTCCGCAGCATCGAGGGCGGCATGCTCAGTTGCGCCGAAGATCCGGGCGGCAAATCGGAGATTCTCCCTGCCGGTGAGCTGATCGTAGAAGGCCGGCTTTGGGGGGACGATACCAACGCGTTGACGGACCTCGTCACCGTCGACTTTGGGGCGGAGACCGAGCACCTCGATGTCGCCGCGATCGGCCACGAGGGCGCCGGTGGCGAGCCGGACGGTGGTGGTCTTCCCGGCTCCGTTCGGGCCGAGCAGGACCGTCACCGCGCCGGTTGGTGCCTCGAAGTCGAGGGCTTCAACAGCGCGAACGTTCCCGAAGCTCTTTGAGACCGAGCCGAAGCGAATTGCAGATTCCATCTGAGATGTCATCGGTTCGGACGCTACCCAACCTGAATCGTTACGAGACCCAGCCATCATCCATTCCGCGGGCTCACAGCGCCGTATGCGGGGACCCGTACCCTGGGTACGAGAAAGCGTAGGATCGGCACCATGTGCGGACGTTTCGTTCAGACCCAGGAAGCCGAGAACTACGGCGCCTACTTCTCCGTTGACGTGATCAAGACCGACGCGGTGCTGAGGTCATGGAACGTCGCACCCACCAAGCAGGTCTACGCCGTGGCCGAACACGACGGAGAACGCCAACTCGGCACGTTCGGATGGGGGCTGGTGCCGTTCTGGGCGAAGGACCGCAAGATCGGAGCACGACTCATCAACGCCAGAGGCGAGACCGCAGCGGAGAAACCCGCATTCCGTGACTCGTTTGCAGCACGTCGGTGCCTCATCCCCGCTGAAGGATTCTACGAGTGGGAGCCGAGGGACCGCGGCAAGCTTCCTCACTATTTCTACGCTTCCGACCGGCGCCCGCTCGCCCTTGCCGGGCTGTGGTCCACCTGGAAGGACCCCGATTCCGGGGATCGGATCCGCACCTGCACGATCCTCACCGGCGAACCGAACGACGTTGTCGAGCGGATTCATGACCGCATGCCGGTGATCCTCCCCGACACGATGTGGGATCCGTGGCTCGATCCTGAGATCACGGACGTCGGCGTCATTGGTGATCTCTTGGCATCGTCGGGTGGTCCAAGTCTCGTCGAGCACGCTGTGTCGACGCTCGTCAATCGGGTCGCCAACGACGTACCCGAACTGATCGCGCCGCTCGAGAGCGGCGCCGTGTAGACGGCGCGCCGAGTCAGCTTGGGGTCAGTGGACGGCTCTCAGGGCCATGAGGGCCACCAGCAACACCGTGGTTCCGATGACCAGTAGGCGAAGGTCTCGATAGCGGCGGGTGGCGACAACGCCAACGAATCCGGCGGTGAGCACCACCGCGAACTGAAAGGCGACGCCGGCATCCGTGGTCGGTAGGAGCACATCGATCATCCCATGAAGAACGCGTGAGCGACTCCGTTCATGCCGAAATATGGACTTCCCATTCGTAATACCCTGTGACCCATGCGCGCACTACGGAAGCTCGGTCCCGGTCCTGGTTTCGATATGGTCGACATCCCGATCCCGGAGGTCGGTCCGGACGAAGTGCTCATCGAGGTCCGTGCGACCTCGATCTGTGGCACCGATCTCCACATCTATGAGTGGAATCCATGGGCGGCCGATCATGTGTCTCCTCCGATCACGGTCGGGCACGAACTGACCGGTGTTGTCGTGGATCGGGGCGCAAATGTGTCCGATCCGGAGATCGGGCAGCTTGTCTCCGTGGAGTCGCACGTCATCTGCAACACCTGTGCCTGGTGTCGCACCGGTCAGGGTCATCTCTGTCCGAAGACGGAGATTCTCGGTGTCCACCGTGACGGTGTCTACGCTGAGTACGTCGTGGCGCCCGCTCAGAATGCGTGGCCCGATCCTCCTGACATGCCGTTGTCGGTTGCGTCGCTCCAGGAGAACTTCGGGAACGCCGTGCACACCGCCACCGTCCCCGCAGTCGCAGGGCGCAAGGTGCTCGTCACCGGGTCCGGGCCCGTCGGCGGGATGGCGATAGCCGTTGCCAAGGCGCTTGGCGCTCGCGCGGTGTACGCAACGGACGTCTCCGACTACCGCCTCGACCTTGCGATGACGATGGGGGCGGACCTGACGTTCAATCCGCTTCGCGATGACATCGCCGTGTTAGTCGCCGAGACTACCGACGGTGAGGGCGTGGACGTGCTCCTCGAGATGTCCGGCGCGCCGTCGGCGCTCGAAGCCGGATTCGCTGCGCTGAAGCCGGGCGGGGAAGCGGCACTCCTCGGACTGACGTCACAGAAGTTCCCATTCGACATCGACGACAACATCATCTTCAAGGGCGCCACCGTGCACGGCATCGTCGGGAGGCGCCTCTGGCAGACGTGGTTCGAGATGCGAGGATTGATCCGTTCCGGGGCCGTCGACCTGGCGCCGGTGATCACACACCGATTTGCACTTGACGACTACATCAAAGCGTTCGAACTGATGCAATCGGGCGAGTGCGGCAAGGTCATCATGTTTCCCGATCCTGCCCATGCCGATGGACCATTGAGTTGATGGAGGCAAGATGACCGATAAGACAGCATTCATCCGCGACGAGGTTCAGGCGCTCAAGGATCAGGGCCTGTACAACACGATCCGCACGATCGACGGACCCCAGGGGGCGCACCTGACGGTCAATGGACAGAAGGTCCTGAACTTCTGCTCGAACAACTACCTGGGACTCGCCAACGATCCGCGCCTCGTGAGGGCGGCGAAGGCAGCGCTCGACCGCTACGGCGTCGGGCCCGGCGCGGTGAGGACTATCGCCGGGACGATGACGATCCACGCCGACCTCGAAGAGACGCTCGCTCGGTTCAAAGGGGTCGAAGCCACGATCTCCCTCCAGTCGGGTTTCACCGCCAATCTGGCAGTGATCCCAGCACTCGCCGGAGCGGGAGACGTCATCATCTCCGACGAACTGAACCATGCCTCGATCGTTGACGGTGTGCGTCTCTCCAAGGCGGCGCGGAAGATCTACTCCCACGGCGATGTTGGTGTGCTTCGTGAACGCCTTACCGAGGCGCGTGAGGAGGGAGCAAAGCAGATTCTCGTGATCACCGATGGTGTGTTTTCGATGGACGGGGATCTAGCGCCACTCGATCGACTCGTCGATGCTGCAGACGACTTCGACGCAATGGTGATGGTCGATGATGCCCATGGTGAAGGCGTCGTCGGGCGGGGCGGGCGCGGCATCGTTGATCACTTCGGTCTCCACGGCCGCGTCGATGTTGAAGTGGGAACGATGTCCAAGGCATTCGGTGCGGTCGGCGGATACGTCGCCGGGTCGGAGGAACTGATCGAGTGGCTTCGTCAGCGCGGCCGACCGTTCTTGTTCTCATCGGCCATCACACCACCGGATGTGGCGGCGTGTGTTGCGGCAGTTGAGATTCTCGACGGCTCGACGGAACTGGTTGACCGACTCTGGTCGAATTCGGCGGCGTTCAAGTCGATGATGACTGATGCAGGGTTCGACATCGGCGTGAGCGAGACGCCGATCACTCCGGTGATGCTCGGCGACGAGCACCTCGCCCGAGATTTCTCTCGCAAGCTGTTGGAGGAACAGTCGGTCTTCGCACAGGCGATCGCATTCCCGACCGTCGCTCTGGGCAAGGCGAGGATCCGGGTTATGATCTCCGCCGCCCACAGCACAGAAGACCTCGAGATGGGTGCCTCGTCATTCGTGGTGGTCGGTCGTGAGCTCGGTGTCGTTACCTGACGTCGACCATCGCGGAATCAGCCGACTCAGGCTGATCTGGGGCGGGTTCATCGCCGTCGTGCTGATCGGCATCGGCATCGTGGGCGTCGGGGCTCCGTGGCCGTCGAACGATGTGGGGCCACTGTTCTCTGTGATCATCGGAGTGCTTGTCGTGATCGACTTCGGATCGGTGTTCTGGTTCCGCCGCATCGGAACCCAGGCCATTCTTTCGGCGGAGTCGAACGCTGAGATTCGAGACGCGTACACCCGCCGAATGGTGCTGGCGTTCGCGTTTGCGATGATTCCGCCGCTACTCGCGTTCACCTTCGTCCTGGTTGCAGGGACTACGACGGTCTTCTTCATCATCGCTGTCGCCTCGCTCGTTCTGCTCGCCCTCGCCGGGCCGAGGCGCGGCGATATCGACGTGCTCGACGACCACATGGTCGAGGCCGGTCGTCCGTTCAGGGTCGCGGCAGCCCTCGACTCCTGACGGGATCAGCGGGTACGGTTGTCGGATTCGGTCTTTCGCTCGCTAGATTCGGAGGGCCTGGGGGATGATTGATCATGGCTGAGACAACCGAAGAAGCCACCGGCAAACCAGCACCGTGGGGCAAGCTCGCACTGCGGGCACTATTCCTGCTCGTCGGTGGCGTGTCCCTGTACTTCTTCCTGCCGACCATCCTCGACCTGTTTGCGACCGCTCCACAACTCGAGCATGTGAAGTGGCGCTGGTTCTTCCTGATGGCGCTCCTGATGTCCGGGGCGTTCGTATCCCAGTGGGCGCTGACCCGCATCGCTGCGCCTGGAATCTCCTGGTTCGTCGCTGCGACCTCGCAACTCACCTCGAACGCCGCAGTGAAGGTCATCCCCGGCGGGGTGGTCGCCGGCGGCGCGTTCTACTTCCAGATGCTCGCCGTGTCGGGCGTTCCGATGGGTACCGCCTTCGCCGCCCTGGCAGCGGTTGGGATCCTCTCGAACCTCGTCTTGCTCGCCCTGCCGACCGTCGCGTTGGTGATTGCCTTGGTCACCGTTCCGATCCCCGACGGTATGCTCCCCGTGGCGATCGCCGGCACGATTCTGTTTATCGCAATGTTCACCGCGACGGTGACCGTCGTCCGGTTCGACAAGCCGCTCTATTGGGTCGGGTGGGTGGCCCAACGTGTCGTTGCGTGGTCGGCGCGGCTCCTCAAGAAGGACTGGTCGCTCACTGCCGACGACATCATTCAGCGACGCGACGAAGTGGTCGCATCGCTCGGCAGACGGTGGCACAAGGCGCTGGGTGTCGCGGTGGCGAACTGGCTCCTCGACTACGCGACCTTGGTGGTCGCCTTGATCGCCGTCGGGGCAGAACCCAACCCGAGCCTTGTGCTGCTCGCGTTTGCCGGTGCCGCCGTGCTCGGCATGATCCCGATCACTCCGGGCGGTCTCGGCTTCGTCGAAGCGGGCCTGGTCGGCATGTTGACGATCGCAGGGATCCCTGCCGGTGATGCCCTCCTCGCAACTCTTGCCTACCGCCTCTTCCAGTTCTGGCTGCCGATCCCCGTCGGCTTTGTCGCCTACACCCTCTTCCGGCGGAAGTACGGGAAGCCGTCGGAGTTGCCCCCGGTCTCCTCCTAACTGCTACCCCTGTCGCGGTGTAGCGCAGGCACGGACCGTGATCCCCTCGCTACCGATGCCGACGCTCGCGAGGATTCGGGGTTCGAATCGATCCGACACCGAGACACAGATAGTGGTGCCGTCCGTGGTCGCGGCCGCCGTGCGACCCGATCGAGATCGGGCCGCGAGCGAAGCCGCCTCGGCGGCAGCCACGGCAGGACGCCGATCGAGGGTGGTTACACCGTGATAGGCGGAAGCCACTTCTAGGTGTGCAGCTCCCGCCTCTGCCCCGGCATCTGCGGCGAACGCGGCTTCCCGATACGTCGCGGCGAGCAGCGACGTATCAAGCGCCAATCCAAGCACGATGAACCCGATGAAGAACAGCGCCCCGAGATACGGGAGCATCGATCCGTGCTCGTTCACGGGTTGCTCCGATACGGGCTGTATGCGGTGGTTGCCCGACCTATGACCGTTTGGTGGAGGGGGCTGCCCTCGGGCCCCACGAGCGGCACGTCGATACGGATCTCGATGGAGAGTGACGCCCCGTTCGTCGTTGCTACCACGTCGGCGTCTGGCATCAGTTCGCGTGCGATCCGGGTGGCATCGTCCGGATCGCCGTACCGGGCTCCGTGCTGCGCCGCATACGACGCGACCTCGGAAACTTCGGCCGAGACTGCCCCGAGTCGGCCGACCGTCACGAGGACCTGGCTGAGCATGAGGACGAACACGAAGCCGATGGCGAGGGTTCCGATCAGTGCGGCGCCACGTTCGCTCATCACGGCGGAACCACAATGGGCGCCGTCGAAGCCGCGTGCAGGGTGATCGGGATCAGGTTCGGGCCGGGCGGCAACCACCGTATGGCGGCCCGTGCGGTGACACCGACGCCGTCGGACTCGATGAACGCGTTCACGTCCGAAGCACCCGGCACGATGCGGGCGAGCTCATCTTTGAGCCTGGACACCTCAATGCCGAGGTCGCTCCCTGGTCTGCCCGCTCGTCGCGCGGCTGCGGCTACGGCCGTCTGCGCGGTGTCGCGAGCGACCACCACGAACGCGACCTGCGTGATGATCACGATCAGCAGGAAGATGACGGCGGTCGCTGCGAGCGACTCGACGATCACCGATCCTCGGTCTACGAGAAGAATCCCGTCATCTGTGCCACGATGCTCGACCAGACGTCGGCAGTGGCGCTGCGAACCATTGGCAGCAGCATCGCGATCACCAGCACCGCGATCGTTGCCAGGCCCAACCACTCGACGGTGGTTGCACCTCGTTCTTCGTTCCACATGTTCACCCCCTTTCCTATGGATCCCCCGCCAGGCTTCTGAGGCCGACGAGGGTTGGATAGAGCAGGAAGAGCAGCGTCACGGGCACCATCAGCGCGAGGACCGGACCGTATGTCGTGAGGGCTCGCCGGCCACCTTCGGCCGTCAGGTCGCGAGCCAGGGCGGCTCGATAGTCGGTACCGAGATCACCGAGGGCATCGGCAAGACGTCCTCCGGTGTCATGGGCGTGAGCGAGGAGGGTGTAGAGGCGAGCTGCCTCGGCGTCGGCTGTGCGCCGAGTGTTTCGTTGCAGCGACTCGCTGACGCCGCGACCGCCCTCGATCTCGTCAATCGCTACCTGGAGTTCCTCAGCGGCCACCCCCGTCGACTCGTCGACGTATCGCTGGATTGCCGTCGCCACCGATTCTCCTGCGATGACGTGGAGCGAGAGTGCGTCGGTCACGATCGGGAGTTCGAAGCGGAGGCGGCGAGCCCTGCGATCCCTCCGGGTCGAGACCCACATACCGAATACGAGCCATCCGGTCGCTGTTCCAAGGGCAGCGAGCGGGAGTACCGCGCGGCCGGGTCCTTCGACGAACAGGTCACCCTGAGAGACAAGCGCTCCAATGATGCCGCCGGCGGCTGCGGTCGCGGAGCGGCGGAGGAGGATTTCGCTTCTCGACCAGTCGAGTCCGGCGTCTGCTGCCGGCGATTCGTCGATGGGGTCCATGTCCGACTCGGTGGACTGAGGCGTCGGCCGGAGATACCTCCCGACTCGCTCGCTCAGGTTCGCGGTCCGGCCTGCGATCGTGATCAGTAGAACCCCCGCTGCGAGCACAAGTGCGGCGGCGACGTTCATCGCAGTACCCGAGGGGCGCCCGAGAGACGTGCTGAGCGCCTGGCTGCGATGAATCCCAGGCCGGTTGATACGAAACCGATAGCGATCACCATCGATCCGGTCGCCGTCCGGTACGCGTCTGCGGCCTGCGGATTGGTCGCGATTGTGAGCGACAGCAGTGCCCAGGGCGCGGCGAGTGCAACCGTCGCAGTCATCCGTTGCTCAGTGAGAGCGGCTGCATGTGCTCGTCGCAGCCGCAGTTCGTCGGAGACCGACACCCCGAGCGACGATATGACGGTACCGACTCGATGTCCCCCGGACCGATGGGCGAACGAGAGCGTCGCGAGAACCCGATCGCTCGTCGCATCATCGAGTTGGTGTCGGAGCCGCTCGAGCGCGGGAGTGAAGCCGTCCCCGAAGGACACAGACTCCTCGACCTGCCGTGATGCCGAAGCCAGTGGCTCGGGGGCGCTCCGGGCGGCTGCGATGAAGGCGTCGGGGAGTGTTGCTCCGGCGGCGACTCTCCCTTTCAGCAGGGCGAGAAAGTCAGGCCAGGCTTCAGCCAGGGACTCTCGCTGTCGGCGCCTCCGGCCGGCATCGACCACGACCGGAGCTGCAGCGGCGAGCGCTGCGATCGCGATGGATGCGGCAGGGACCGCAAGGAGACCAAGAGCCAGGAGTCCTGCGACGGAACCGGCCGCCACTGCCGCCGGCAACACCCAAGCAGAGGGAAGGTCCGGCCTCGAGAGCCGAAGAGACGGCGTCCATCCGGAAACGACAATCCATGCCGCTGCTCCGGCCAGAACGGCGGCTGTACCTCTCACGGTCGCCAGCCGGTCGGGTCGAGTCGCTGATCATCGGGTGTGCTACCGGTCCAGTGAAGACCCGAAGCGCCCGCCTCGAAGATCGGTTGCAGAGTGAACACGTCTCCGGAGAGCTGCTCCGGGACGAAGACAATCTCGTCGACCGTTCGGATCCTGCCGGTGCGACGGATGAAGACCACAAGGTCGACGACCGAGGCGACGGTGCGCCGTACGAACGGTATCGCCACGTTCTGGCCTGCGAGAACGCTGTACGAGACGAGTTTCTCGAGCGCGTCCCGAGCCGAGTTGGCGTGGAGAGTCGCGATCCCGGAGCAGCCCGCGTTGAGCGCCATCAGCATGTCGAGCGCCTCAGGTCCCCGGACCTCGCCCACGACGATCCGATCAGGACGCTGGCGAAGGGCCTCACGGACGAGATCGCGGAGTGTGATCTCAGCCCCTCCGTCGAGACCAACATCACGAGTCTGCATCTGTGTCATGTCCGGCAAATCTGCGTCGATCTCGAAGACCTCCTCGCATGTCACGACTCTGCGATCCGGGGGCACCTCACGCAGCAGGCAGTTGACGAGGGTCGTCTTCCCGGCCCCCGGTGCACCGGCGACGATCACTGAGAGATCACGCCGCATGGCCTCACGGAGCAGGGCGGCAGATGGCGGGGTAAGTGTCCCCCGCTCGACCAGTTCGTCGAGTCCGGTGGCGGTGACGACGAACTTCCGGATCTGGATGTTGAGGCGATTCGGATGGGTGACCGGAGGGCCTGTGATGTGGACCCGGGACCCATCCGCGAGCTGTGCAGACACGATGGGTGATGAGAGGTCCAGTCGTCTCCCAGTTCCCGCGAGCAGCTGGTCGGCAATACGACGGAGCGCGGAGATGTCGGAGACGATCGGCACGAGTTCCTTGATGCCGTTGCGTACGACGAACGTGCGCTGTCCTCCGATGACGATGATCTCTTCAACCGTCGGGTCATCGAGAAGCTCACCGAGGAACCCGAGCCGGTGGGGCGGAGCCGTGACCGTCACGAGAGTGTCCTCAGCGACGCGAGTGATCGCCTCAGACGGCCATCCGGACGTTTCGCCGCAAGCGAAGCGGCCCGAATAGCAGAACGATCCGGGATCACGACCGCCGGTTCGATACCCGTCCACTCCCTGGTTGCCGCGATCACATCCGATTGTTTGCCGGGAGCGACCCGATTCAATACAACGGTCGGTGGTGGCCCCGACCAGGCGGCAACCAGGTGCGCGGCACGAACGACACCGACGGCACTTGCGTCGACAACGAGCATGGCCGCGTCCGAACGTTTGAGGACCGGATCATCCGGCTCTGCGGTCCCAAGATCCACGACCACCCGATCGAAGGCGACGCTGGCCGCGTCGATCACGTCGTCGACCATCGCCGGTCTAAGCGGGGCTTCTCCGATGCGGTGAGACCCGGTGATCACCGAGATCGGGCCTATTCGGTGCATCGTTGCGTCGGCGATAGCTCCCGTCATGCGCACCTGGTCGGCCGCGTCGGTGATGTCGGGACGAGGTGGTAACCCAAGCCGGATGGCGATCGATGGTGCCGTTGCGTCGAGATCGACAAGCAGGGTCGACGATCGGCTACCAGACTCCCAAGCAAGACCGAGTGCGACCTCGGTCGTGCCGGGTGCCCCGCGCGGACCGATCACGGAGATGACCGTACCCGTTCCATTCCGGTCCAATGAAGCAGAAGACGGCGAGATGAATCGGATCGCGGTCACAATCGTACGAACGTCCGCGGTATCCGGGAGCAGCTCGTCGACCCCGGCCGCTCGGAGCATCGCGGCTGCCGGACCGTCCTCGAAGGGGTGGATGCCGAGTACACCGAGGCCCG
>CAXMQO010000040.1:0-7205 GCA_964195515.1 uncultured Saprospiraceae bacterium
GGTCGATCCTCAGCGTCACTTCGCCTCGCCCAACGGCAACATCGCCATGCCGCTGGTGTGGTCGGTTCACGTGGTCGACGATCTCATCTACGTCTCCGACCTGAACACTGGCCTCTGGATCCTCCGCCTTGCTGAGCCTCCAATCGGCACCGACTAGAAACCCAGGTCAACGAGGGAACGATCCCGTTCTTGCGCAAATCGGTTCCTCGCGGCGGACTTGATTTCAAGTGGGGAGGGCATCACCCGAACGCGAGCGCATCTCAGACCGCCCGCCATGTGAGAATCACACCGATGACGAGGCCGGAGGTCGTTTCGGTTGCTGCCGGTTGGGAACTCATGAGCCTGTCTTCGAGGGTGACAGCGTCGTAGGAAATGGGAGATCTCCACACGGTCTCTCTGACCCGTCCCGCAGTTCTCCGGGTCCGGAACTCGGCCACGACCGAACCCGCGGCAGTCATCGGTAGTATCACCGTCGATCCATCACCGCTGAAGAATTCTGGAGCGAATCGTCCATGCAAGGAGACATCATCCTCGTCGGTGACGAGCATCGACGGGCCGCCGACATCATCGTCGACCGTCTGATCGACGAGATACTTGACTCGCCTCGTCGCTTCACGATGACGGTTGCGGGTGAGTCGGGCAGCGGGAAGTCCGAAACGGGCCAGGCGCTGGCTGACACGCTCCGGAATCGTGGGGTGAACGCGGTGGTTCTCCAGCAGGACGACTACTACGTCCTACCGCCTCAGTTCAACGATGCCGCACGGCGAGCGAACTTCGCGTGGGTGGGAACCACGGAGGTGCGCCTCGACCTCCTGGACGCCCACCTTCAAGCCGCACAGTCCGGCGATCCTGCGATCGTCAAGCCGCTCGTCATCTACTCGGAGAACCGCGTCGACGAAGAAGAGGTCTCCTACGAAGGAGCCAAGGTCGTCATCGCCGAGGGTGTGTACACGTCGCAGTGCGAAAATGTGGACCGCCGGGTCTTCATCGACCGCAACCGACTCGAGACCATCGAGCACCGCATGAAGCGCGGTCGCGAGGGGTTCGACCCGTTCATCGAGAAGGTCCTCAAACAGGAACACGAGATCATCTCGCGGCATCGCAGCCGGGCCGATGTGATCATCACCCGGGACTACGACGTCGAATTCGTTCAGGAATGACCGCAGAACGCCATCTCGGAGCGGAGGCCTATGCGAACGGGGGTACATCCTTCGTTGTCGGCCTCCGGCCCCAAGATGCCGTCGCCACACCGTTGAGCGACGTCCTCGAGTTGCTGATCAGGCGGTACGGCGACGCGGTTGCGGTCGCCCTGTCCGACACGGCAGTCGATCTCGCTCGTCCGCTCACCGAACTCCCGGAGGCCGCACGCTCACCACGGTCGAACGAGTCCGACTCCTCATGGCTGAAGCGCACGAACATGGTCGGCATCAACGTTCGCACCGTCAGGGACTACGGGGGCGTGGTCAAGTACACGCTGACGCTGCCCGCCACAACAGACTCGGTCCACCTGCTGCCGCTGTGGGAGCCAGGAGTTGTCCGGAGCCTGTACGGAATCGCCGCATGGAATCTCAACACCGAGTTCTTCTCCGACGAGCTGTACGAGTACGCACCGAACCTGGACACGGTTGACAAGCAACTGCGGGCGACTTCCAACCTTCTTCATGTGATGGGCAAGACTGTTGGCATGGATGTCATCCCTCACACTGACCGCTTCTCCGAGCCGACACTGTGTACACCCGGCCTCTTCGAGTGGATGTGCGTCAGGGATCGCCAGATCGTCGATCACTCGGAGGGGCTTGCACGGAACGTCGAGGAGGCCGTGTTCGCTTGGATCGTCGATCGGGGACCGGCGTTGAGCGACGAAGCGGTGCCTGAAAGCGTGGAGCAACTGTTCTACCTCGACGAGGGCACTCGGCTCCGATTGCTGTTCGGTGACAAGGACAGTCTCTTCGAGCGGACCGATCGGCGGATTGACCTCATCATGTACTTGAAGCGGATCGGTCTCGAGCCGGTTCCCGCCACCATGGGTGTCCCATTCCGAGGTATAGAGATCGACTCCGATCCGGCACACACCGTTGTTGACGATTACGGGATGGAGTGGCCCGACTTCGTCATCTCCGAACCCGAATACATGTCGCGTGTCTTCTCACCGCTCGCCCGCTTCAAGTTGTACGAGAGGCTCGATGACAATGTCAATTGGGAGATCGACTTCAATCGGCCGCGGACCGAGGTGTGGGACTATGTATGCCGCCACTACGCAGAGACGCAGCACATCGGCAACTTCGACTTCATGCGGGGCGACATGTCGCACGTGCAAATGCGCCCCGACGGCGTGCCGGACGTCATTGACGAGTACTACGACATTCTCACCGCCGTGAAGACGCACATTCAGCGATCCGCGAAGGCTCCGTGGTTCGGCTACTTCGCGGAGACGTTCCTCCCGGCGCGAGACGTCTTCCAATTCGGCGAGGAGCTAGACCACCTCGAAGCCTCCCTCGCCGATGTCACGCTCGGTGACCTGCAGTCAACCGTTGTGGGCGGTCACGAGTACCTACGTCGATTCCGGCGGTATCTCGACGACCTGGCAACACGCCGGACCGTTCCCGCCTATACGGTGATGACCGCCGACAAGGACGACCCGCGGTTCGACGAGCTGTATCGAGCGGGCAACGAGGCTCGGCTGTTCACGGCGCTGTTCCTGCCGGACATGCCGTCATATGTCGGACTCGGATTCGAAATCCGGGATGTGCACTGGGACCCGGTCGAGAACGAGCGCTACACGAAGCTGTTTGTCTTCCACGAAGAGGGCGATTCGAACACCTACCCGTCGAAGGCCCGCTTCGGCGACGACTTCATCTGGGGAGAGAACGACGATCTCTTCGCCCGCGTCACGGATCTGCGGGTGTTCGCCGAAGCCATTCTGCCGGGGATCGCGTTCTCGACCACCGATTGGCTCGTCCCGCCCGACGCAACGACTTTGCGCGGCATTGCAGCGTGGACACAGAATCCGGCCAGCATGCCCCGTGGCGCCGATCGGTATGTATTCGTTGTGAACTATGACCTCGCATCCGACTCCGGCTACTTCGGGATCCCCGCTCTTCCTTCCGACTGCAGCCTCACGGCCGTGTTCTCGACGAGGGGATTTGAGCACGTTCACGACGAGATCCTTCGCCACAACGGCTTCTTTCACCGTCTCGAGAATCTGGCTCCGGGAGAGGGCCGGGCATACCGGATCGACTCACCCGGAGTTGAGGCTCGCCACGACGGATCAACCGAGTAGCACCAGCGGATTCGCCCCGAGGAGCCGGTACGATTCGCCCGTTCACCAAGCGAAGAGGAGCATCCCGTGCCGTCTGAAGCCGACTACCGCCTGCCTCGAACCGTCATCCCGAGCCACTACGAATTGGCGCTGACCCCGGACCTCGTCGCCGCGACGTTCGGCGGACACGTCGTGATCGACATCGACGTGGTCGAGGCAATCTCAGAGATCGTCCTGAACACTGCCGAACTGACCCTGCACGCTGCCGTCCTCTCGAACGACGTCGGTCAACGACTCGAAGCCACGACCGAGAGCGATGAGGATGCAGAGCGGACGACGCTGACGGTCGGGTCAAACCTGGAGCCCGGCCCATGGAAGCTCGAGATCTCGTTCGACGGGATCCTGAACGACGACCTCCGCGGCTTCTACCGCTCCGTCTACACGGACCCCGACGGAAACGAGAAGACGATCGCCACCACCCAGTTCGAAGCGACCGAAGCTCGTCGCGCCTTTCCCTGCTGGGACGAACCAGACCTGAAGGCGACCTTCTGTGTGACCCTCGTCGTCGACGACGGACTCACCACGATTTCGAACGGGGCTGAGATCGGCCGTGAGCCGGCGGGTGATGGCAAGGTTGCCATTCGGTTCGCCGACACGATGAAGATGTCCACCTATCTCGTGGCTTTCATCGTCGGCGAACTCGAGGTCACCGACACCGTCGACGTCGACGGGATCCCGCTGCGGATCGCCTTCCCGCCCGGCAAAGGGCACCTCACGGATTTCGCTCTCGACATCGCCTCCTTCTCTCTGCGCTACTACGCCGAGTACTACGACATCCCGTACCCCGGCGGGAAGATGGACAAGATCGCTATCCCGGACTTCGCGTGGGGGGCGATGGAGAACCTCGGGGCCGTCACCTACCGCGAGACGGCGCTGCTCGTTGACGTTCACAAGGCGACGCAGAACGAGATGATGCGGGTGGCCGAGGTCATCGCCCACGAGATCGCCCATATGTGGTTCGGTGATCTCGTCACGATGAAGTGGTGGAACGGGATCTGGCTCAACGAAGCGTTCGCCACGTTTGCCGCCATGAAGTGCGTCGACGCATACCGGCCCGACTGGAAGGTATGGCTCACGTTCTCCGGGGACCGGGTCCATTCGATGGAGACCGATGCGCTGGCGGCAACGCGGCCGATCGAGTTCCCCGTGGCTTCTCCCGAAGAGGCGAATGCCATGTTCGACTCGCTCACCTACGAGAAGGGGGCCTCCATACTCCGGATGCTTGAGCAGTACCTCGGGGAGGAGGTGTTCCGTCTCGGCGTGAGCAACTACCTGAAGGAGAATGCCTACGGCAGCACCGACGGGGAAGACCTCTGGTCGGCGCTCGGGGAATCATCAGGTGAGCCCGTCATGGAGATCATGGACACATGGATCTTCCAGGGCGGTTTCCCACGGCTCAGCGTCGAAGGAGAGCCGGGCGCGTACACGCTTACCCAGGAGCAATTCCGCTACTTCGGTGACGGCGACCAGCAGTGGAAGCTGCCGGTGCTGCTCCGATCGTCGGAAGGCGACCAGAGGCTCCTCATCAGCGAAGAGAGTGCAACGATCGATGCCGGCGATGATCTCGTCGTCAACGCCGGTGGTGATGGTTTCTACAGGGTCGCGTATTCGCCCGAGCTGCGGGCCGGGATCCGAAGGCGGCTCCCGTCGCTCTCCGGCGAGGAGCGGTATGCCACCGTCTCCGACGCGTGGGCCGACGTTCTCAAGGGCGGTGCCGACGCGGCGGACTACCTGACGCTCGTTGGTGAACTGGGCGAGGAGAATGAGGTTGACGTCTGGCAGAGGATCCTCGGCGGTCTTGGAGAACTCGACCGGATCGCATCGTCCGACGTCCGCCCCGCTCTTCAGGGGTTCGTTCGCGACCTCGTCTCCGACAAGGCCGACGAGATGGGCTGGAGCCCGGACGAGGGTGAAGACGATCGCAGCCGCAAGCTCCGGGGAGCCCTCATCGCGGCGCTCGGCAACCTGGGTGATGATCGCGCGACGCAGCGCCAGGCACGCCTCGTCCACGAAGAAGTCAGGTTGGGTGAGGGGGCGGTCGATCCTGAGGTCGCGGACGCGGCGCTCAGCATCGTGGCTGCGAACGGTGATATCGATGACTTTGAACGGTTCCTCACGATCTCCGACGAGTCGGACACTCCGCAGGAGGTCGTGAAGTACCTTCGGGCTGCGGCCGTCGTTCCGGACCGGGTGGGGAGCGAGAACCTGTTCCAGATGGTGCTCGACGGCGACATCCGGCGACAAGACGCCTTCTGGGTCATCGCGATCATGTTCGCCCACCGCGAGAATGGTCCACGGGTCTGGGAATTGATGAAAGAGAACTGGGACGACTTGCTCGATCGGATGCCGCCGGCGACGGGCCGTCGGATCCTCGATCTTCTCCCGAACCGTTCGGAACCGGAGATCGCCGAGGACATCGAGGCGTGGCTTGCCGACCATCCGATCAAGGGTGGCGAGAAGTACGCCGACCAGCAGATCGAGCTGTTGAAGGTGAGGGTCGGCTTGCGCGAGCGCGAAGCCACCCGCCTCGGCGACGCCCTCTAGAACCGCGTACCCAGGGTTTGTGTCCCCGTGGGCGGCGCTGTGAGCCCGCGGAATCCAGGCCGCTCCGTTCCGCGGGCTGGGGGCAGCGTATACGGGGACCCGTACCCTGGGTAGCTGTCCCCGTGGGCGGCGCTGTGGGCCCGCGGAATGGGTGGCGGCGCGGGCCCACGGTTCTCGCCGTGTGAGTCGGTAGGCTGGTCCAGCGGGTCCGGACTTCGCCGAGAGGAGCTGAGAGATGGTCGTCATCGTCGATGGGTCGCCGCTCACGATCGAAGAGGTCGTCGCCGTCGCCTTCCGGAAGGCCACCGCCGAGGCCGGACCCGATCTCGCCGCCCGCATGGCTCCTTCTCGCTCTCTCGTCGAGCGGATCATCGCGAACAATGAGGTGGCCTACGGCATCACCACCGGTTTCGGTGCACTCGCCTACACCCGCATTGCTACCGATCAGGCGACAGAACTCCAGTACGACCTCGTTCGCAGTCACGCCGCCGGGGTCGGCGACCTCCTCAAGCGTCCGACGGTGCGGGCGATGCTGCTCCTCCGTTCCCGCACCCTCGCACAGGGCCACTCCGGGGTCCGTCCGGTCATCGTTGAGAGACTCATCGAGTTGCTCCGCAGAGACCTGCTTCCTGCGATCCCCGACCGGGGATCGGTTGGTGCATCCGGAGATCTCGCTCCGTTCGCCCATCTCGCCCTACCGCTCATCGGAGAGGGATTCTTTCTCGTTGATGGCGAGCGGGTGCCTGCTGGTGACGTGCTCGCGGCAGAAGGTCTCGAGCCGATCCAACTCGAACCGAAGGAGGGGCTGAGTCTGTTGAACGGGACCGAGGGAATGCTCGCCCAGGGCTGCCTTGCGATCGACCGGGCACGCCACCTCGCGTCCGCAGCAGACGCAGCATGCGCCCTCTCGGTCGAGGCGTTGATGGGCTCAAGCCGACCGTTCCAAGCGCGCATCCATCAACTGCGCCCCCACCCGGGCCAGATCCGGTCCGCAGCTGTGATCGAAGGCCTCCTGAACGGGTCAGGGATCGGAGCGAGTCACAGGGACGACTTCTCTCACCGAGTGCAGGACGCGTACAGCCTTCGGTGCGCTCCGCAGGTCCACGGTGCCGTCCGCGACACGATCGAACATGCGGCTGCCGTTTTCGGAAGGGAACTCGGCTCGGTGGTCGACAATCCGATTATCTTCGCCGATGACGGGGACGTGGTCTCTGCCGGCAATTTTCACGGTCAGCCGCTCGCCTTCGCATTGGACTTTCTTGCGATCGCGATCACGGAACTCGGCTCGATCTCCGAGCGCAGGACCGACCGCATCCTCGACCCACAAAGGTCGTACGGGCTC
>CAXMQO010000041.1:0-85777 GCA_964195515.1 uncultured Saprospiraceae bacterium
GAGTTCCAGTTCGGTCCGACAACACCGTCGCTACAGTTGGCGCCATGAACGAACAAGACACGAGTGCGTCTTCGACAAATGAGTCGATCGCATCGCTTCAAGCTGAGAATGAGAAACTGCGATCCCAACTCGACGAGAGCGCACCGACCAAGTCAGGGTCCGGTCTCCGACGGTTCTTCGCGTGGGTCCTCGCCATCCTCGCCATCGTTCTGATCGCTCTCGCCGTCAACGTCGGCTGGGCCAAGACGACCCTGCTCGATACGGACGCTTTCGTCTCAACCCTGAGTCCGTTAGCGCAGAACGAGGCGGTCGCAGAAGCCCTCTCCATCCGGATCGGTGATGCGGTCGTCGTGGCGACGGCACTCGAAGACTCGATCTCCGAAGCGCTGCCGGCCGAGTTGAGTTTCATTGCGGGGCCGGTTGCCACCGCCACCGGGGATCTCGTCGCCACCGTCGCCGATGAACTCATCCTGACCGACGCCTTCACAACCGTATGGAACACAGCGTTGAGAGTCACCCACCAATCCTTCTTGGTGTTCGTCACCGGCAGCGGAGCCGTCGTCGCTGAAGATGGGACCGTGGCGATCGACCTCGATACAATCGCTGAACCGGTCATCGCCGCAGTCGCCGACAAGGGGCTCGATATCGAGACCCTCGTTGGTGAGGACTTCTCGCTCGGACAGATCGTGCTGGTGGAGTCCGACGCTCTTGGCTCGGCACAGGCTGCCGTCGAGTTCCTCGACACCCTCGGTTGGCTCACTGTGCTCTTCGCGATCGTCGCTATCGCCGCGGCGATGGTGGTCGCCGCTGATCGACGCAGGCAAATCGCCATCCTCGCTTTCGGAACGGCGATCGCAGGAGTGATCAACTTGGTCTCTTTGCGTTTCGGCCGTGGTCTCACGGTCGGCACCATCGGAGATGACGTCAGTCGATCCGCTGGACTCGCCGTTTGGGACACCCTGGTGCGGAATCTGACCAACAGCATCTGGGCCCTCGTCTTCCTCGCATTCGTGATCGGACTCGCAGCCTGGTTCTTCGGTCCCGGACCTCGAGCAAGCCGCCTGCGGGTTGCCGCTGGCGACGGGATCGATCGTTGGCGTGGTCAGAGCCAGGAGCCGCCGACCGGCCTCTCGCTCTTCTTCTACACGTGGCGCCGTCCGCTGGAGTGGGCAACGCTCGGTATCGGACTGCTCGTCCTTCTGATCATGCCCACCGTCTCCTTCGCGATCGCCGTCCTCGTTGTCCTCGTTGGAGCCTTCCTCGTTGCGGCGATCGAGTTGATCGCCGGACCCCAGACCGTGATCGAACGCGTTCCGGCTGGCTAGGAGCCGAAGTCGATCGACGCCGGCCAACCGGTCCAAGACACGCCGCGTACCCGGGGTTTGTGTCCCCGTGTGCGGCGCTGTGGGCCCGCGGAACAGAGTGCTCGTCATTCTGTGGGCCGGGGTCCGCTCATGCGGGGACAGCTACCCTGGGTACGGGGCCCTGTATGCGGCGCTGTGGGCCCGCGGAACGGGGAGATCAGCTGAGCTTCGCGCTCGATCGTTCAACCCCGAGGAGTTGTCCGCGGAATTGACCGGAGTTGCGGACGAACAGGACGGTCCGTAGCCCCGACATGAGTTGAAGCAGCCGTTCGACATAGTCGTCCGCTTCGCCGGGGCCGACCTCCTTGAGACCGAGGAACACCACGTCGGCGTCCTTCGAGCGGCCCTGGATGATCTCCTGGATTGTCTCGCCCTCCGGCTTGCGAATCACCTCGAACTGTGCACCGATCCTCGCAGCCCGGATCATCTCGTCGAGGGAGCGAACGGTACGTTCCGCCATCATCTCGGTCGTTGCGATCGACTTGATGTTGATCGTCGCGTCGCGCCACCCCGGATCGAGAGACAGGAGGTGGGCGAACAGCACGAGCAAGTCACCGTTCTGCTGAAGCCCGCCCCACCACACGTCGATCGTCCTGCCGGTCGGAGCGAGAGGTCGGGACACGGGACGGCAGATGACGCTCGACTTGTGCAAGAGCGAGAGTTCCTCGATCGCCTCGAGCACGGTCGCCATCTCTTCTCTGCTCTCCCTCCATCCGAACAGCACGGTGTTCGATTCGATACCCGCGATCCCGTTCGCTTGGGCTACCGACACGATGCCTCGGCCGAGATCGGAGACGATCTCTACCTCCCCGAAGCCGGTGAGTCCGGCCTTCTCGAGTGACCGGTTGAGATCTTGGATGGTGTCTGGCAGATCGCCGGCATGATCGGCGATCGGGCCTTCAACCAGTTGACTCACTGTGAGGATGCCACGGTCCTGGACGAGCCAGTTCGCAAACCGAGCGGTCACCTCGTCCCGGTCGGGGTCGGTTGTGAACATGAGAATATTCGGCCGCCAGTTCCTCGGTTCCTCAGGCAAGCGCCTCAGCTGCAGGACCGTGGAACGCACGAGTGAGACAAGAGCGCTGCGGCGCGCGTCGCCCCAGCGGGCAGTGAGCGCACGCCTCCGGATGAGGATATAGATCCCGAGCTCGATCAGCAGTGCTCCCGCTGAGGCGAACGGATTGATCAGGAACATCGCCCAGAAACACGCGACGGCGCCACCCAGCGACACGATCCAGTGCACCTTCATCGTGGGCCGGAACGACGGATCGCCACTCAATCGTTCGAGACCGGCGACGAGATTGACCATCCCATACGTCGTGAGGAAGAACATCGTCAGGATCGGAGCGACGGCATTCAAACCACCCAAGCCGACCGCGGCGAAGGCAATCGCCGTGGTGATCAAGAGGGGAACACCGGGGCCCTGAATCCTGCCGATCTTCGCCGCGAATCGGGCGGGGAGGATCCGATCGTGGACGAGCGCTTCCAGCGTTCTCGGTGCACCGAGCACACTCCCGACGGCAGACGAGAAGATCGCTCCCCACAACCCGGGGAAGATCAGGAAGGCGATCCCTCCTGCGACCGTGAACCAGATCAGCGGGTCTGCGACAAGCTCCCTGGGAGAGACAGCGAGCGATAGTGCGATGGCGACTGCGATGTAGACGATGAATCCAACGACGACGGCAAAGATCGTGCCCCTGGGGATCGATCGGGTCGGATTCTTCAGATCGCCCGACAACGAGATGCCGGCCATGATCCCGGTCACCGCGGGGAAGAACACGGCGAACACCGTCCAGAAGCTCTCCGGATTCGAGACGTTGTCGAACAGATCGACGCTCTGTGGCATCGCTCGAGCCACACCGAAGAAGAGCACGAACAGCGAGATGACGATCGCACCCATGATCGGCAGTTGGAGTCTCAGAGCGACCCCGGCCCCCCGGGCGGCAAGGAGAGCGACCAGCAATACCGTCACCGCCGCGATGGGCATCTGGGGAAGACCGGGCCAGACGTACTGGAGCGATTCGGCGAGACCGTATGAGTACAGGGTAATCGAGAACGCTTGGGCGAGGAACAGCGGCAGCCCGATCGCTGCCCCTATCTCGACGCCGAGGCTGCGTGAGATGATGTAGTAGGCGCCGCCCGGGCCGACCTCCATGTTCGTTGCGACGGACGACACGGAGAGGGCCGTTGCGAGGGTGATGAGATTCGCGAGGATAATGATTGCCAGCGCCCCGACGAGACCAACGTTCCCGACGACCCACCCGGTCCGGAGGTAGAGGATCACACCGAGGATCGTCAGGATCGAGGGCGTGAAGACTCCGATGAACGTACCGAGGCCGCCATTGGCGTCGCGCCTGCGAGCGGCGCGGAATCGCGCCAGAAGCGCCGTCACCCAGGGCGACCGATCGGCCGGTTGCTGTTGGTCCTCATCATCGAGGCGTGAGCCTACCGGCCGCAACGCCGCCGCCAATGTTCCATCCGCAGGAACAGACCTCTTGGGGTAGGGACCGTTCCCTATAGACAGCCGGGAGCAGCCGACGGACGATATCGGTATGAACATTGATCGACACAGCGGGATCGCTCTCATCGTGATCGGAGGGATCGCGGCTGTCCTGGTAGCGGTCGCCATGGTGATTGCTATCCAACCGCCCCACGAATTCGACCCGGGGACTCCCGAGGGGACCGCACAGGCCTACTTCCAGGCGGTTCTCGATGAAGACGACGAACTTGCGTTCTCGTACCTCGATGAGTATCTCGGCACGACGTGCAGCATTCGGGAGTTCGGATACGTCGCTCCCTCCAATGCTCGCATCGTGATCGCGGGGACCGACCTCGAAGGCACCAGCGCCAGGGTTGATGTCGTCATCACCGAGACCTGGGGTGGAGGTCCGTTTGGTGGAGGCTCGAACACGTTCGACGAGACGTTGGTCATGACTCAGCACGGTGATCGCTGGTTGATCTCGCGCGCCCCGTGGCCCCTCAACGTCATTTGCCCGTAGGAGGTGCACAGCATGGAAATAGCGTTCGGAATCCTCATCTCCGTCGTTCAACTGGCTGTCTTCATCGGACTCATCGTGTTCGTCGTCAAACTCATCACCAAGCGGGGGGCATCGTCAGCCGAGGGCCCCGGAGTATCGATCCGGCGCTTCTTCCAATACTCGATCATGTTGGTGATGCTGACGGTCGCCGCCTTCGGCGTGATCGGACTCGTCGATGCGATCGCATCGGCAGGTACGCAGTTGACTCGAGATACGTCTGCGATTGCCCGCTCGATCGCGTTCGTCGTCGTCGGTCTTCCCGTCTACGCAGGACTCGTGGTCTACACGCGGCGCCGCCTCGCAGTGGATCCCGCCGAGGCCCGGGCAATCGGGTGGATCTTCTACCTCACCGTGGCGCTCATTGGCTCGCTCATCGCCACCATGTCGTTCCTGATGGCATTCACAGGCGACCTCCTCGGCGACGGAGAGGTCAACCGCACGATGCTCATCTCATCGTTGGTTTGGGGTGGGGCGTGGGCCGTTCACTGGTGGGTCGCCGCACGCAGCGCCGACTCCGATCGGATGCAGGTGCATCTCCTCCTCGGGTCGGCGACCGGATTGGTGACCCTCTCCTTGGGTGCGGGAGCCGCGATGACGGCGGCACTCAGCGAGCTGTACGACGCTCTGCTCTCCGTGACCAGCGTCGACACGGGTGTTGAGAACCTGGTGCGTGGAGTCGTGCTCTTCGGGATCGGGGCCCTCGTGTGGGCCTTCTACTGGATCGGACATGCGCGCGGCACCGCGCGTACACCGACGTGGCTCACGTACGTTCTGCTCGCCGGCGTACTCGGCGGTGTCGTCACGGCCGTCGTGGGCGCGGCGGCAATACTCTTCGGCATCCTCGATTGGATCATCGGGGACGTCGACGCGGCGACGGCTACCGCTCACTTCGCCTTCATGCCCGGCGCGGTCGTAGCCCTCGCGGTGGGCACCTCCCTGTGGGCCTACCACCGCTCCGTGCTCGGCGATCGCCGTAGAAGGGCTCGGACCGAGATCGACCGCGTCTACGACTATCTCCTCGCAGGCGCAGGACTGCTCGTCGCCGCCGGTGGTCTTGCGACGCTCATCACAGTGGCATTGGAAACACTGGGAAGCCCGGAAATTGCGACGTCGGGGGGAAGCCCCAGCGCCGTCGCAATCACGCTGCTGGTGATCGGCGTCCCGCTCTGGTGGCGGCACTGGTCGACGATACGCCGCTTCCGCGCTGCCGACCCGCAGGAGGAGCTCAGATCCGTCACTCGGCGCGCCTACCTGTTCCTGTTGCTCGGCGCCGCCGGCATCGTCGCCGTCATCGATCTCCTCATCCTGGTGTTCCTCATCGTCGAGGATCTCCTAGAAGGAACGTTGAGCGCCGCGACCGTGAACGCCGTCGCAATTCCCGTGTCGCTGTTGATCACCGCCGGGGCGGTGGCCTGGTATCACTTCACGGTGTTCCGCGAAGATCGGTCGATCACACCGCAGGTGAAGGCCGCGGTAGTGCGAGAGATCATCGTCGTCGGCAGCGACGAGGTCGGCGCGGCGATCACTTCCGGAACGGGAGTACGCGTGGTCCAATTGCGGGCAGTTGACCAGTCGACGGAGGTGGCGACGATCGATGACGTCCTGGGCCTGCTTGATGTCGAAACGCACGAACGGATCGTGGTCGTGGCCGAGGACGGGGGATTCAGGTTGCTGCCCATCGCGAACTGATGCGATGCCGGGCAACGCAGCGGCCGGGCCTTGACACACGCTCCCCGTCGACCAATCGATGACCCTGCCGAGGCGTTGAGACAACCGGAGTCTTGTCAGCACTGCCGGGGCGCATCACCCATCGTTCGGGTGTCCGGTCCAGAGGAGGAACGCCACACTTCCTCAGCAAGGTCCCCGGCTCCGGGCGGTGAACAAGCCGACCCGGTACGTCAGTCGGGTCGGCGGCGTTCGTCCGACGTCCCCGAAGTAGAACGTCAGCAGCCGGAGTGCGTCTTCTGTCGTTTCGAACGCGAACTCGGTTTCGATCATCTCGAGGGAGAACCCCTGCTTCGCCCAGAAGGCGGCATCCGCGGTGATGTCGGAAGGCGCCAGGGCACAGAATTCGTCTCCGCCCAGATTCTCGGCGATCACCAGCGGTGCCCCGCAACGCACAGTTCGATGTAATTCTGCGATGCCTGGCGTCGGATCGAACCCGCGAGAGAAGAAGTACGCCCACGTGGCATAGGCACCGTCAAAGGCGCCGTCGCGGAATGGGAGCGCCTCGGCGTCCGCCTGCACCCACGTGAGCGGACCAGTCAGGTTGATCATGCGGCTTGCCGGCTCGACAGCGATAACCCTCCGGCCCCGTGTCGTCAGACGCTCCGCGGTGAACCCGTCGCCGGCGCCGACGTCGAGGACGGTCCCGCGAGGCAGAAGGTCGTTCAGTCGATCGATGACCAAGCCCGGGTGGTCCATCGCTGCCCGCTCAATCGCGAAGAGGCCGGGGTGTTCAGCGCCGTAGAATGGGATGACGGACATCGGATCAGTCCTCCGAAGCGGGTCGCCTGCGGAGCGACTTCGTGCGCGACCTCGCCCTCTTCTCATCGATCCGCCGCCGGCGAGCTGCCCGGCTCGGCCGCGTTCTGCGACGCCTGGGCGGGTCAGACTTCAGGGCACTTCCGATCCGATCGGCGAGCCGTTGCCGGGCAATTTGGCGATTCCGCCACTGGGATCTCGTCTCGTCGACGATGACCGTGACCACACCCTCGGTAGCGAGACGTGTAAGCACCCGCTGCCGGGTCTCGTCATCGAAGGCCCGGGAGGCCCCTACATCGAAGCGTAGTTCGGCGCGCGTCGACGACCGATTGGCATGCTGGCCGCCCGGACCGCCCGTCGGCGAGAAGGTCCAGACCAGTTCGCCCGCCGGGATCGTGATCGCGTCGGAGATCTTCAGGTCGTCCACGCACCCACCGTACCGCGAACCGTGGCGAGAACCTTCCCCGTTACAGGGTTGACGGGCGTCGTATGCTCATAGGTTCATGCGCGCGCACAACGAAACGTTTCTGGAGGAGATTCTTCCACCCGAAGACCGGGTGATCGAAGCCGTCGTCGCGCGCTACCAGCGGGTCGCCCCGGCGGTGACCCGTTTCGCCCGCAGCATCGCAGGGAACGACGAACTGCGGGTCCGCCTCGGATCCAAGGCGTCCGCGTCGAAGGATGAGATCGTCATCAACCCGGGCGTCTTCCAAGCCGCGTACGCGCGGAGTGCTCCGGTTACTCCGACGGAGGTCGCGCTGACGTCGGCGTTGCACGAGGCCATCCACCTCATCGCCACCGATTTCGACGAAGAACGTCCGATCCCCGAATCGTGGCTGGCCCACCGGCGCACCCTCGACGACGACGGCGCTGAACCCCCACCGCTCGCCGAACTCACCTCATACGACTGGATCGAGCCGGAAGCCGAATTCGCTGACGACACCGCCCCCCACCCTCTCGACGATCTGTTCGAACCCGACCATCCCCCGACAAGTGGGTCCGTCACGGTCCTCGACGCGCTCCACACGGTCGCGGGTCCTGCCGCTGAAGCGATGTTCCTGTCACTCGAAGATGCGCGACAGGAACAGCGCCACCTTGCACCGTACCCGGGCGCCCGCTCCGTGCTCTCCGACCTCTACCGCGCCGCTGTGCCGGGAGCGGCGGCCAATGCCAGGCCCCTCGGCCAGTTCGCGCTCGCGTGTTTCCTCATCGTCGGCGGCTACTTCGACCGGGACGACCTCCAACGCCGCGTGGCGCCGCACGTCGCGCTCGCCCTTGATGATGCCGTGCCGTTCCTCGATGCCGTCACAGAGTTGGACGACCCTTGGTCCGTGGGGGGCGTCGCCCTGCAACTCATCGAGGTCGCACGAATGCACGGTCTCCTCACAGAAGGGGCCGCCGCCGACTCGTCCGTCGGACGCAGAACGGAGATGGCTGCAGATCAGATGACGATCGCCGAGAGCGTCGACGCCGTGCGGATCGTCACCCCTCCCCTCGCTGATCGCGACGGGTACGAGGAGACCCGGAACGCGGCGCAGACGGTCTCGGCCGAGCATGGGCGGCACGGTGAGGCCGACCAGGCCGGCGACCCGGCAACCGATCAGCTGATGAAGGTGTCGACGGCTCCGACCGTCTATCTGCCGACCGGGCAGGCAGGGAAACTCATCGTCAGCGATTTCCCGGTCGAGTTCCGCCGGTTCGCCCACCAGGGCCGTGACCTGCTCGAGATCGCCACCCGGGAGTGGGGCGTTGCTCAGCGCCGTGTCTCCGGCGAGCTCTACCCGCTCTTCCTGGCGAATCAGCGGCGTGGATTGCGCACCGGTTTCGACGCCGGAGACCTCTCCCCGTACACGCCGCTCCTCCTCGGAGCAGGGCTGTACGAGCGTATGTTCGAACGACGGGACCTTCCGAATCGCCGCTCGTACGGCGTGAGCCTGCTCGTGGACGGATCCGCGTCGATGCTCCAACCCCGAGAGGTTCGGGGGGGACGGAAACGGCCGTGGGCCCTGGCCGCTGCGACCCTTGGCGCCTGGACACTCGCCCGCCTGGCCGACGAACTCCAGATCGAATTCGAAGTGGCCATCTTCAATCGCGGGTTCGTTGCCGCCGCGGGAGACACGGAGCGATCATTCACCGAGCGGAGAGCCCGCGCCACCGGAGCGCTTCGGCGCGCACAAGGCGGCGCAGCCGAGAGGCTCACCCGCACCGTGAACCACTACGTCGTCAAGTCCTTCGCCTCACGCTGGCGAGCTGCAGAGGATGCGCTCGCAGGACTCTTCTGGATGGCCGCGGCGCCGCAAGAGGCTGCCAAGGAAGCGAGGAAGGACCCGGATGCGGCACCCCCGTTGTCGATGTTCGACAAAGCCGCCAACGTTGACGAGTTCAATCTGGCTCACGCCGCCGAGCGACTCTCAGCCCGCAATGTCTCGCACCGCATCATCGTCGTCCTCGCCGACGGGATGACCCGCGGGTCGGTGGAAGCGCTCGCCGAGACCGCGGCGTCGATCGAGCGCGGCGGGACGATGGTCCTCGGTATCGGTATCGGCGACGAGACCGTTCAAGCCGCGTACGCCCGCAACCAGGTCGTCGAACACCCCGAGACACTTGCACCTGCGATGGTCGACGGCGTTCGGTCGGCGCTCATGCGTTCGATCGCCGGCGGGGGCGGGGATACGTGGTGGGCCCACGCGACCGAGAAGATCACACAACACACGAGCTGAGGAGCAGCATGTCAGACACCGTCACCTTCGACGACCCGCTGGGGATCGGCGTACCGATCACCCTCACGAGGGCATCGATCCCGGAAGATCTCCCTGACGCGGAGATCCGCAGCGATCACATCCCGGAACCCGACCCGTACTACGTCGATCTCGGCATGCTCTACCGCCTCGCCGCTCTCGAACAGGTCAGGAAACGACGGTTCACGGGCATCCCGCTCCACCTTGCCCTGCGCGGCCACATGGGGACAGGGAAGGACCATGACCTCGAGCAGTTCGCCGCCATCCTCGGCCTCCCGTACTACCGGATCCCCCTCACCGGTGAGGTTCGTGACATCACCCTCATCGGTTCGGTCAAGCTCCACGGCGACGGGAAGGGTGGGACCGAGAGCCGATGGGAGGACGGCGACATCACCCGGGCGCTTCGAGGTCCATCGCTCGTAAACCTCTCCGAACTGAACGCGGCCGGTGCCGAAACCCTCTTCGCCCTCCACGGCCTCCTCGATCGACACCAGGCGTTGGAACTGCCGACGGGCGAGATGGTGCGACTCCGCACCGATGTCCGGATCTTCGGAACGCTGAACCCCACCGATCTCCGCGACTACGCCGGGACACAGACACTCAACAAAGCGTTCTCCGACCGCTGGATCATCTGGGAGAAGCAGTTTCCGTCCGAGGACGAACTGCGCTTGATGATCGAACGTCGCCACCCGACGATGCGGACCGAACTGGTCGAATTCGTTTCGAAACTCGCGGTCGAGATCAACGAGTCGTTCGTCGCCGGTGACGCCAGGACGCGCGTTGAGACGCCGATGAGTCTTCGCACCGTGCTCGACCGAATCCCTGCCGGTCTTGACATGTACGGCGCAGCCGAGGATCCGTTGCGCCGGGCGTGGGAGGAGTTCGTACTTCCACACATCGACCCGTACGATCGGGACCACTATGAAACCGTCTGGTCGGCCGTTGTGCGCCGCGGGCCGTCGGGCGATCCGTTCTCGGGATAGGAGGAAACCGTGCCGTCATTCGACATCGTCTCACAGGTCGACATGCAGGAAGTCCGCAACGCCGTCGATCAGTCGATGAGAGAGGTCGTCAATCGCTACGACTTCAAGGGCACCGATACGCGAATCGAGTTGACCGATGAGGGCATCACCGTCGAGTCGGCGTCAGACCACCGGGTCGAGGCCGCCATCGACGTCCTCAAGACCAAACTCGTCAAACGCAAGGTGTCGCTCAAATCGATCGCCGGTGGTGAGATCAAACCGGTCGGCGGCAGTCGCTCCCGTGCCGATTTCACCCTGAACCAGGGCATCGCCCAGGACGACGCGAGGGCGCTCTCGAAGCAGATCCGGGACATGAAGCTGAAGGCCCAGGCCCAGATCCAGGGCGATCAGCTGCGGGTTCAGGCCAAGAAGCGCGACGACCTACAGACGGTCATCGCTGAGATCAAGGCCCTCGATTTTCATGTCCCTCTCCAGTTCGTCAACTACCGCGACTGACGCGAATCGTCGTGCAAGTCGGCGGAAACCAGAGCGGCTATGAGGACGACGCGGGCCGGCGGAGACGGCCAATCGCCCGGGAGTTCCTCACCCGGATTGATGTTCCCGCGTCGTCCAACTAACTCGTTATCGGAAGGCCTATCCAGCGGACCTCGACGGCATCACGTCACTCCGGTCCAGTCACGTGTTCATAGGTGCCATTCTCTGAGCACCCTCCTTCCGTCGTCGCTGACGCTCCTCCGCGTCCACGCGTCCTACGGCCGAGACGAGAGGAACGGACTGGAAATTGCCTACTCCAGGACGAAGATATTCCGCTCGGCGCACATGTCTTTGAGGATCTGGGGCCACACGGTCACCGACACCTCACCGATGTGAGCCTTGCGCAGCAGGTACATGTAGGTCCTCGACTGGCCGATGCCTCCGCCGATCGACAGAGGAATCTCGTCGTTCAGGATCGCCTGGTGATAGGGCAGATCGAGGAAGTCCAACTGGCCGGTCATCTCGAGCTGCTGTTGGAGCGTCTCCTTCGTGACCCGAACGCCCATCGATGTGAGCTCATGACGACGCTTGGTGACCGGGTTCCACACGAGAATGTCCCCGTTGAGCCCATGCATCGGTCGCCCATCGACTGAGACCGTCTCGGTGACCCAGTCGTCGTAGTCCGCGGCTCGCATCTCGTGCGGATAGCCGTCTTCGAGCGTCCATCCGATGCCGTAGATGAAGACCGCCGGATGCTCCTGGAGGATCGCCGTCTCCCTCTCCTTGCGGGGCAGATCCGGATATCGGGCAAGCAGGTCCTCGGCGTGGATGAAATACAACTCCTCAGGGATCGCGGGATACCGCGGGTCGTAGAGTTGCGGGAACAGCTCCAGCGCATGGCGGGAAGCGCCGAAGAGCACCTTCCAGATCCGCTGTACCGTCTCGGTGAGGTACTCGAGCGTTCGGTCGTCGGGGCGGATCACCTTCTCCCAGTCCCACTGGTCAACGTAGGACGAGTGGTCATGGTCGAGGAAGTAGTCCTTACGAACCGCCTTCATGTCGGTGCAGATGCCCTCGCCCGGCCGCATCCCGAACTGTTCCAGGGCCATGCGCTTCCACTTCGTGGCTGCTTGGACCACCTGGGCGTCGATCGGGTGGAAGTCATGGTCGTTGCTGATGTGAAATTCGACCGGTCCCCTCGACCCGTCCCGATCGAGGTTGTCGTTGACGCCGCTGAGCGAGTCGACGATGAGCGGGACCTGCACCATCATCAAACCGAGTTCGCGGCACAGGTGCTCCTCGATGTAAGCCTTGACCGCGAAGACCGCCTCCATCGTCTCGCGGCTGCTCAATGCCGATACGTAGTCATCGGGAAGTGCGTGAACCAGGTCGTCGTAGCTCCCGATGCCGGGTCCTGCAAGGTCGGCGGTCTTGTCTGCCATGGCTTGCGCCTCCTGCGGTGTCAACTCCGATCCTCATGCACCGTATCCCCGCGAGCGGAGTCGTCATAGGGGCCGGAGGCTCTACGGGCAGGGGCTTTCGGCGGTAAAGGCCTCACGTTGAGATTGGCTTGGTGTACCCGTCGAGGAGGTACCAGGGCGTGAATCCGACGCTTCCGTAGAGAGCGCGGGATCCGTCGTTCGACCCCTCGTTGACCACGGTGGCGTACTCCATTCCGCCGGCTGCCATCGCCCTCATGGCGAAGAGGAGGAGCGCCTTGCCGAGACCCCTGCGTCGATAGTCGCTGTGGGTTCCGACCGGTTCGAAGAGACCTGTGCGGTTCAGGTGGTCGTGCCATGTGACGGTGAACGCGGCGAGTGCCCCGTTGGAGGCCTCGACGACGAACTCTCGCTCGCCGGCGTAGCCCGGCAGTTGCATGACCTTCGCATACATCTCAGGCGTCCAGGTCGATCCGAACGATCCCGCGTGCACCTCGGCAAGGGCAGCTGCCTCCTCGATCCCGCGCACGGCTCGGATCGTGTAGCCGTCTGGTACCTCAGGGTCGGCCAATTCCGAGAGCCGAACCCGGTTGAGCACCCACGGCGGCTCGCCATCGGCCATCCATCCCATTTCGATGAGCAATGCCACCCGGGCGGTGTCACAACGGTACGCCTCGCCATCGAATCGGTCACCCTTGATCCCATGGCGGCGCATCACGTTTCGCGTTTCACTCTCGGCGTACTCCAACACCTCGCGCTCGAATACCGGAGACCGAAGATCGGGACGAACCTGGGCGTCGTAGCCCGCGTGACGCGGAGACACCAGGACCCACGCATCAACTCGCCCGTTGGTCTCCCAGATGGTGAGCACCTCGGCAGGGTCGAACAGCTTGTTCCCGTTGAAGAGCCGATGAGCGACATCCCCGGGGTGGATGAACCCACAGCCACCGGTCTCGGCGATCGCTGCGGCGTTGAACGACTGAAGCAACGCCACGTCTTCCGCGTCCCGGTACCGCCGGCTATCCATGCTCGAATTGTGCGGCAACCAACACCGCCGCCGCGAGTGTGTCGGCGAGGGGTACTCCGGCGTCTTCGAGGCGGATGCGGTGATGCGAGCCTCCGTCGTACAACACGCAGGCGGTCCCTGCGACAAGTGCGGCGGCAGCATCATCGAGAGAATCGCCGATCATGACCACGGATGTCGCGTCCACATCGAGTTCCGAGAGGTGACGGAGCAGGTGTGCCGCCTTCTCTCCTCCAGCGTCGTCGCGGTTCCCCTGGACCAGGGTCATCCGCTCGGTCAGACCACGGCGCTCCACACAGGCCGTCAGGTCCTCCTCCCACCACATGGACAGGATCGACTGGCTCCATCCGCGCGCTTCCACGGCATCGATCGCATCGATCGCATCACCGGCGAGAGGAACGCGATCCAGCGCTGCGCCGTATCGCTCATGGAACACCCGGTCGAGGGTGGACCACTCCTCGTCCGAGATCGATCTCTTGAGGAGTCCAACGTAGAACTGATCGACCGGCCGGGTGTAGTGCTCGCGGTAGTCGTCCTCGTCGATCGGCGACTCTCCGATCGCGTCGAGCGCGGCATTCACCGACTCCACGACGATTGGCAGATCGTCGACGAGTGTGCCGTTCCAGTCCCAAACCACGTGGATCACGAGCCAGCAGGTTAGGTTGACGCCCGATGCGATCGTATGAAATCGGCGATGAAGAGCTTGACGAGGCCGTGGATGCCCTCGTCGACGGGGCAGCGACTCAAGGTGGCAGCGACAACGCTGACCTCGTCCGAGAGTTGATCGTGACCTCGCTGAAGCTGCTCCGCGATGGTACCGACCGTGGCGACGTGAAGCTCATGAACCACACGCTCAAGGAGCTCCGATACTCCTTCCTCATCTTCCGACGCTACCGGGAGGTTCGCAAGGTCACGATGTACGGATCGGCGCGGGTCGAGTCCCATGATCCCAACTACGAACTGGCTGCCGAATTCGCCAGACGTATGGTCGACCGGCACCGCTGGATGGTCGTCACGGGCGCCGGACCGGGGATCATGGAGGCCGGCAACCGGGGCGCAGGCAGCGACTACTCGTTCGGCGTCAACGTACGGCTCCCGTTCGAGGCCGGTGCGAATCCGTGGGTCCACGAGAGCCGTCTCATCAACTACAAGTACTTCTTCACCCGCAAGCTCACCTTTGTCAAGGAGTCCGATGCCTTTGTTCTGTTCCCCGGCGGGTTCGGCACCCTCGACGAGGCTTTCGAACTCCTGACCCTGATCCAGACCGGCAAGGCCGATGTACACCCCGTGGTCATGTTGGAGGCACCGGGGACCGGATACTGGGATCCGTGGGTCCGTCTCGTCGACACACTCGTCGAACAAGGGTTGATCGCATCCGACGACCTGAACCTGTTCACCGTGACCAGCGACCTCGACGAGGCGATCGACGAGATCCGCTCGTTCTACGCGGTGTACCACTCGCAGCGGTACGTCGACGGCGACCTCATTCTGCGGCTCAATGTTGAGCCAAGCGATGCGCTGGTCGAAGAGCTCAACGATCAGTTCGCCGACATCGTCCGGACCGGCCGAATCGTGAAGGTTGGAGCGACGCAGGCCGAGATCGCGACGGATGATCAGGTCGGCCTTCCCAGACTTCGGTTCCGGTTCGACCGGCGGCATCTCGGGCGCCTTCGATGTCTGATTGATCATCTCAACGGGATGGATCGGCCGATTCTGCGAGAACCGAAGGAACCGCAACAGTTGTAGAATCTCTTGTCATGAGGGAAATCCTTTCAGACCTCGTCGCGGAAGAGCAGCAACTGGACCAATTCCTCCAGAGCCTGTCGACACGCGAGTGGAAGTGGAACACGCCGGCCGCCGGATGGACGATCCAGGACCAGGTGAGTCATCTTGCCCATTTGGAGGGTTTCGCCGCAGAGGTCATCGCCGAGGGCCAGGCGCGCATCGATGCAGAGAAGATCACGGACCTCGATGAGTGGACCGCCAAGGGTCCCGCCGAGGGGGTGGGCCAACGTCACCAGGAAGTCATCGAGTGGTGGCGCCACGGACGCGCCGATGTCGTCGACGCCCTCTCTCGTATGGTCGCGACGGACCGCATTCCATGGATCTATGGCGACATGAGCGCGAAGAGCTTCGCCACGATGCGCCTCATGGAGACCTGGGCACATGGTCTCGATATCAAGGTCGCGATCCTTGAGCGGATCACGCCGCTCCCAGAAGACGAACTCGAAGAGGACGAAGAGGACTCGTTGGCTGACACGCCACGGCTCCGCCACATCGCGTGGCTCGGGCACAAGAGCCTCCCATTTTCATTCAAAGAAGCCGGAGAGACGTTCCCCAAGCAGGGGATCCGCGTCGAACTCATGGGTCCGAAGTACACCGCATGGCGCTTCGGGCCTGAGGACACCGACCAGGTCATCCGGGGGATGGCCGGCGATTGGTGCCGGGTCGTCGTGCAGCGTCAGGATGCATCCGATACGGGGCTGAAGGCTGTCGGCGAATCGGCCGAGCGGGCCCTCGAGATCGCCCGGATCTACTAAAACGGTGTCACTCCCACGCCTCGTCGGCATGGTCCACCTCGAACCCCTCCCGGGCGCACCCGCCTACGGCGGTTCGATGGATGCCGTCCTCGACCGTGCCCGCTCAGATGCACAGGCAATCGCAGCCGCCGGATTCGATGGGATCATGGTCGAGAACTTCGGCGACGCGCCGTTCTTCACCGACGATGCCCCGAAGGTGACGATCGCCGCGATGACACGCGCCGTCGCCGAAGTCGCAACCGCCGGGCTACCCACCGGGGTCAACGTTCTGCGGAACGACGGTCTCGGCGCACTCGCCGTCGCCGCTGCCACCGGAGCGCAGTTCATCAGGATCAATGTCCTGTCGGGCACGATGTACACGGACCAGGGTCCGATCGTGGGCGCGGCGGCGCTGATCGCCCGGGCGAGACGGGAGCTGTGTCCCGAAACGGCCATCATGGCCGACGTGTTTGTGAAGCACGCGACGCCTCCCGCCGGGTTGACGCTCATCGACGCGACCAACGACCTCGTCGAGCGCGGCGGGGCCGATGCCGTGATCGTATCGGGCGCCGGCACCGGAGCAGCGACGAGCCTCGACGATCTCATGACCGTGGCCAACCGATCCCACCTCCCGGTCTTCGTCGGGTCGGGAGCCACCGCTGCGACAATCCGCGACATCCTCGCCATCGGCTACGGCGCGATCGTCGGTTCGGATACGAAGATCGGCGGTGTTGCCACGAATCCGGTGGACCCGGAACGGGCAGCAGCAGTGGTCCAAGCAGCCTCGGTTTGATCTCGGGTTGCCGGAAATCGCCCGGATCGACGTCCTCGGGTAGGGGCGACCACGTCGATGATCACTCCCCCCCCCACCCACCCACCGTCGTCGCAGGCTCGAGCGACGCCGCTTCGAGTGGGTGCGACCGGTGGTGGCGCCCGTATTGCTCGATGTGAGGCAGGTGACGCGCTCCGGAAGAGCGCGGATCAGCTACTCCCATCACCGTCCTCGGCGACCTCCACCCACACGCCATCGCGAATCCGCCGCAGGGTCATCTCCCTGCCGCCAAGACACTCGGGTTCCTGCCACCACCTGGCCTTCGCAAGTTCGATCCAGTGGGGCCAGAGGGAGCCGTGTTCGCAGGGCTGACTGTGATCCCGCACACTGATCGTGTCACTCATCGACTTCGACTTCCTCCTCGACCTTCACCGATCGCTCCCTCCACGGGCGACCTTGGACCCGTTCGCCGCATCGTCGCCGCCGGTCGCGAAAGAACGGCTGCCGAAGTCCTCCGCCGGTGGAGCAGCGGGCCCCGTCGTACGAAGAGAGGCTTCAATTGAGTCGATCTCCTTCCGGTTCGTCACCTTCCAATGGTCGCGACGCTTCCGTCCGACCGCTAGCACACCTCGATCCAACCGCGCCTCCTTCGTCCCTCGGCTCACCTGGACAAGAGTTTCACCACGATATTCGTCGTGAGCGCCAGGACGCAGCCGATGAGGATGAGCAGCGCGGGGACGAACCACACCGTGGTCATCCGCTCGCTCGGGAGGACGTCGCCCCACGCGCCGACCGACTCGAAAGCCGATCGCCCCAAGGGCACGCATCCGTCCGTCGGAGCGAATCTCACGGCAACCGTCGCGAAACCACCACCGGTGCGTAGTCCGTAGCACGTGCCGTCCGCGGTCGGCTGAGGGTGGGTCGCTACCGAAATCGTTCGGCCCTCGACCGGGAACTCGTACAAGCGGAGGCCGTCCGCGATGGCGACAGCCTCGAGTGAAGCATCGCCGCGCCACACGGACTGGTACGCAGCATTTAGGCGATCTGCCAGCGCCTGCGCCTCCGGGTAGTCGGCCGTTGGCACGTCTGCGAACGGCACCAGCAGCAGCATCACCACGATGAGGCCGCCGATGAGGACGAGGTTCCGCGCGAAACGACGTTTCGGCGGCGGAGGTTTCGGAGGAGCGCTGCGGGCGCCGAGGCGATGGACGCGATGCTCGAACGAGAATTGACTCAGGTCGTCATCGCGGGATGAATCGTCCATGTCTCCAATACCGGGCAGACTATGCCCCAGTCCTCACGGTGTGAATCGGTTCTCTTCGATTCGGTCATGGGTCCACTTCTGGAACCCGAATTCAGTCTGCTCCATGGAAACCGGTATCGGCATGAAATACTCCTGCCGACGACGGTGCCCTACGACCTCAGGGGCACCTCCACACCCTCGCTCTGTGGCCGCACCAACCCTACGCCCCGGAATCGATCTCCACCAGGAGGCTCTCGACCGGCAGGGCGAGAAGGCACAGCGCCAACGGCACAAATCAACGAGTGGTGGAATGACTCGGCTGGGGTGCGGCGCATTGGTGAGGACAGCGGTGAGGTTGGCCACGCGATTGACATCCTGTGTCGCTGCTCCGAAACGGCAACCCTGTCATGACGTCCAGGGACAGCCATCGAGCATCAACTCCTCGAATCGGACTGACGATCTCCGGGGTATCATCGTCTATCAACGATTTAGGAGCCTTATGACCCTACCGGGCCGGAGGTTGTTCCTCCTACGGTTGCGGCGGAGGTAGACGAATGTCTATGCGTGTCAGCCGACCATTGGTGCTTGCCGCCCCGGCAGCGCCCGAGATGTGGTGGATTGCATGAGGATCCGGACCGGAACTGGTCTCGCCATGCTGCTCGTCATCCTCGCGATCGGCAGCGGCTGCAGCGGACTCCAGTCGGCACCCCCGCGCTCTGCTCCGGCCCCCGGTGACCTCATCGGACTACGCATCGAGGTCCACGAAGCGCCCGGCTGAGGATGCTGTACACAGTGGGTCGGGTACCTGCAGGAGAACGGAGCGGAAGTCGACCAGTTGGAGGAGCCGAACCTCGCGGCATTCAAGGAAGAAGTGGGTGTCCCGGTTGAAGCAAGCTCGTGTCACACGGCACTCGTCGACGGCTACGTCGTCGAAGGCCACGTCCCCGTGCGTGCCTTGGTTGCCTTGCTCGACGAACAACCAGCAGCAGTCGGCATCGCACTTGTGGGGATGCCAGCGGACGCTCCCGGCATGGGTGGCAACGAGGAGACGTGGAACACCCAACCCGTCGTGCTCATCAACCACGACGGATCGATCGAGCCGTTCGACTACTGAGAAGGCACACTCGGCGCAGACGTGGAGGAAGATCGGGCAAGGGGATCTGAGCTACCCGACGCGCTGCGCGCAGCCGACCCGTCCCTCAACCGACAACAAACATCATGTTGGCCGTCTACCGCCGTGCCCGAACCCCGGTTCTACCCCACCGCCGGAGTAATGGCGTCGCCCGACTTCTTACACACCAGGGCGTGCGTAAGACGATTATGTAGTTCACCGACACCTCAACTTCACATTGAAGGTTCGGCCGCCAACCCCATCGGTTGAGGGATTCAGCGAAGTCTCGACTTGCCCATGAGGGTTGCCGCTCTGGCCCGTTTCGCGACAAGGGTCTGCGATGGGTCCATCGAACGGAACACCGAATACCGCATGTGCGCAAGCTCCCCCACCCCGCGAGCGAACACCGAGTACGCCGCCGTGAGGCGGCCACGGCCTACGGATCCCCCAGTTGGCGGAGGGTCCAATACGGATAGAGCCCGTCGGCGTGTCCGTCGGCGAACGTGAAACGCACGGCGTAGCCGCCGATCAGGTGCGCGTCGACGATCGACGAGCGGTTGCCGATCTGGATGATCGACGGTGCCTTCGCTTCATGCTCTCGGCACTCGGCACACGGACACGATGCACGCAGCCGATCGCTCGGGATCATCGTTGAGATGTCATCCGTCCACGTGATCGTCACCGAGTCTGCGTCGACACTGATCCGTTCCGGTTCGTGATCCATGGCTGAAACCGTAGTAGCCCCCTATCGTGACCGGCATGTCCGTACCGCAACTTCACATCCGTCCCGGGAATCCAGACTTTCTGGATCTTCCGTGGGATCTAGCAATCTCGGATTGGGACGACCCGCATCTCGTCGACATGCCGACCGGGATTCACCGCCACCCCGTCGTGTTCGTCGCATTCGATGAGGGTGTCTACGCCATCAAGGAACTCCCGGTGCGGTTGGCCACTCACGAATTCGAGACACTACGAACCCTGTCCGAGCGCACGACTCGATCCGGACGTCCCGCTGGACTCGTCATTCGGCCGTGGGCCGACCCACACGAGGAGTACTCCGGTGCCATCATCACGCGCTTCGTCGACTACGCGTTCCCCTATCGCGAGTTGGTCTCCGGTGGTGGTTTCGGAGCCCGACGCACGCAGATGCTCGACGCCTTCGCCGGTTTGCTCGTTGAACTCCACCTCGCCGGTTGTTTCTGGGGCGACTGCTCTCTTTCCAACGTTCTCTACCGGTATGACGCAGGTTTGATCGAAGCCGTCATGGTCGATGCCGAGACGTCCCGGTTGTACGACATCCTGAGTGATGGCCAGCGCCGTGAGGACATCGAGATCATGCAGATCAATCTCGCCGGGGACATGGCCGATGTCGCAGCTTCTCAAGGCTACGACCTCGATTCGGCGGACCTGGAACTCGGCTTCGACATCACCGAACGCTACGTCGCTCTCTGGCGGGAACTGACGACCGATCTCGTCATCACTCCACATGAGCGATACCGCATCCGCGAGCGCGTCGGTCGCTTGAACGACCTCGGCTTCGCCGTCGACGACGTCGACGTGATCCCGTTCGGATCGTCGAGTCGGATCCGAATCTCGGTGAGCGTCGGGGGACGCACGTTCCACTCGCAACGACTCCGTGAGTTGACCGGGATCGACGCCGCTGAGAATCAGGCACAGCAGGTCCTCAGCGACGTCAGATACCACGATGCGAAGCATGGGGAGAAGGGCGAAAAGGGATCCGTCACCGGCAAGGCGGTCGCCACGATGCACTGGCGAATCAACCGATTCGAACCGTTCACGCGACGGATCGCTGAGATCAAGCCGGAAATCGACCCGATCCAGGGCTTCTGCGATTTCCTGAACTTCCGATACTCCATCGCTTCGGCTCGCGGGAAAGACACCGAGAGCGGGGTTGCGTTCGAGGAGTGGATCGAAGCCGGCCTGCCCGGATTCGATCCCGCGATCACATCCCAGGAACCGGACTCGCTCCCGTAACTCCGCCGTCCACGGGCAACACGACGCCGGTGATCCATGACGCCGCCTCCGATGCCAGAAACGCGACAGCGGCCGCCACGTCGGCCGGTTCGCCGATCCGCTTGAGTGGATGAAGCGAGGCGGTGTGTTCTTCCATCCCGTCCCAGAGCATGGATGACAGCCTCGTACGCACCACCGAAGGGGCCACTGCGTTGACGCGAACGCGCGGGGCCATCTCGAACGCCAACTGACGGGTGAGATGGATGAGCGCGGCTTTCGAGACGTTGTAAGCCCCGAGGGCTGTACCGGGTTGCATCCCCCCGACCGACGAGACGTTAACGATCGAACCGCCCGACTTCTGCATCGCTTGATGCCACACCTCGCGGGACCAGACCAGGGGCCCTCGCTGATTCACCGCCCAGGTCTTATCGATCGCACCAAGATCCACGTCGGTAAGTGGCCCGGCAGAGGGATTTGTCCCTGCGTTGTTGATGAGGATGTCACAAGCGCCGAACCGACCGATCACCGCCGTGATGGCGGAAGCCGCGGCGTCCGGATCGTCGACGCGAGCCTCGATCGGGAGAAGTCGATCCGGTTCTCCGAGACGCTCGGCTGTGGCCACAAGATTCTCGGCCCTGCGCGACGTGATGGCGACTCCGCGAGCCCCCGATGCGAGGAACTCGGCGGCGAGCCCTTCGCCAATCCCTCGGCTCCCACCGGTCACAAGGACTACCTGCTCGTCGAATCGAATCTCCATGCGTCCTCCGTTCAGTGTCCACCACGGCGAACGCCACCGTACTTCATCCGCGTGTCCTCCATCCGTGCAACCGGAACGTCTCGACCTCCGTCGCGAAAGCCGGCGTCAACGACTTCGCCGAGGAAGAGATCGTGCGTCTTGAATTCCACCGTCTGCCACAAGCGACACTCGAGCCATGCGACCGCCTCCTCGAAGATCGGCACGCCGGTGGCGCCTTCGCGAACCGGGCGTCCATTCAGCATCGAGCCCACGCGCGCCGCAGGCTTGGAGAACGAGCGGAAGACGCGGGTGTCCTCACGGTCCCAGAGGTTCACGGAGAACGCTTCACCCGCTCGCACGAGCCTGTTGGTGATGGCCTTGCGATCAACAGCGATCGCAATCAGGACGGGGTCCATAGAGACCTGGGTCACCCAGGACTGGGTCATCCCATTCCATTCGTCGCCGGAGCGCGAACCGACGAGACAGAGCGCGTTCGGGATCGTCCAGGTGACTGCGTTGAGGGTCTCTGCTTCCACGGTTGATCTCCGAGTCTTCGCCAGTGCGCCCACCCTAGGATGACTCCATGCACATGCTCATCGCAACATCGGGCCTTCTGAGTCCCGATCCGGTCATTGGCTTCACTCGCCACCTCCTCGGTCAGAACGGTCGCGTCACGCTGATCACCGTCATCGAAGTTCCGCGGGTGTTTCTCGAAGATCTCCATGTCTCCGAGGGTCGAGGACCCGCCTCGGGCGACGAGCAGGAGGAGGCCGTAGCCGGCTACCTCGAGGAACGGGGCCGCAAGATCGTCGAACCGATTCGAGTAGCTCTCGAGTTGGCGCGTATCCCGTCAGAGGTCCGTTTCGTCGAAGGCAACGATGCCGCAACGGCGATCTCAGATGCGGCCAATGCCCTTGATGCCGACATCGTCGTGTTGGGGGCGACACGCTCAATTTTCAACCGCGAGGCCTGGGAGAGCGTCTCCGCTCGGGTCATGCTCGAATCCAGCCGGCCGGTTCTCGTCGTTCCGGCCCCGCGGAGAGACGATGCAAGCGCCGAGCCGCGAGATGACGTCGAGGAAGACCGGGACGTCGACACTCCATAGCTCACGTTTCGCCCTTCTTGCACGTGGTTCCCTGCTTGTGTCTCAGCGTCCCGGAACCGGGACACTCACGGTTTCGCCGCAGAATCCCGCGACCAGATCGCGTGCGGCAATCTCCACGTCCGTCACCCCTGCGGGGATATCGACGTCATCAAGAGACCGGGTGAAGGGTTGCTCATCGACGTGGGGATGAGCGAGGATACGCGTACCGAGGACCGTTCCATCGGAAGTGCGCACCTCCCACGCGTCGGCGTACTTCTCCCATCCGGTGTCGGAGCTGAGGATCGTCGCCGATACCCGATAGGTATCTCCTGAGGAGTCGACTGCTGCCTCAATCACATCCGCGCAGCCGGCGACCATCGACGTCGTGGTACCGACCGTCGACGCGGTCTGTTCCGACTCGCCGGACGACGCACAAGACGTCAGCACCAACACCCCGATGAGGGCGACGAGCGCCATGCACCAGCGTGGTCTCGCTTCTGACGTGGGTTCCGGATGCCGGGCTTCACCCGACTCCCGCGTGGTGGCGTGGTCGCCCATCATCGTGTGGCCTCGCATCTGAGATCTACCTCCGGACCCTGCGATTCGATGGCACGCTCGAGGTCGTGACATGCCGCCGCGACGCGGTGCTGCGCGTCAGCGAATCCTGATCCGGCGATCACCCTGTCGATCTCTTCGAAGGACGTTGCGCTTGGGAGATCTTCGAGGACCGGCGCAAGTCCCGTCCGGGAAGTATCCAACGCGTGGATGTACTCACGGTGATCATCAGAGACGGCGGCGGGTGTGTCCATGGCATCGAGGTCCCGGACGTACCGATCGAGGGCGTCCGAGATCCCGGCGAACAGCTTCGTGGACTCCTGCGCCGTCTCACCGATCGCTGCTTTGACGAGCGCTTCGCCGTCTAACTCGCGCTGGAGTCGGGTGACGGTGTCCTCGAGTATCGCAAGGTGCTCCTCTCTCAGGGCGTCCGACTCGGCACCGTAGGTTGCCGCCCGTTCCTCCACCGCCGTCGCGTAATCGGCGATCGATACGCCGGCGGTCGTACATGCTGTCAGGAACACTCCTGCGCCGATCAGAAGGCACGACAACCGCTTCACGTCGAAAGGAGTCCGTTGAGCGGAACGAATGAGTCGACGATTGCGTTGCAGACCAGCTCGGGGATCGTGGCCCGGCAGAACAGTTCGTAGCGGAGGCCCGCGTCGGTCCATCCGAGACTCAGTCCGTCCGACACGATGATCGGGACGACGTCGCTCTTCGCTGCACCGATCCCCTCGGGAGCCGAACCGACCCGGAGCACGGCGAGTCGCCCATTCTCCACCGTGTATGGCTCCACGGTCCAGAAGCCGAACGCTGCTGAGGTGTCGACGTCAAGGAGCCCGGACGCTGGATCGAAGACCAGTTGGCTGGTCATCCATCGAACATCCTCTGGCACTGTTCCTGGGAACCGGATCGTGGGTAGGGCTGCGGCGATTTCGGCTCTGCTCGCTTGGATGAATCGACTTCCGATCTGTCGATCCCAGACGGCGACGATTGCGGAACGAGGGTCACTGCTCGGAGAAACCGGTCCGACGTCATCGTTGACCCACAGCACGTCACCGGCCCCGACGAGCCCTTCGTTGCCGATCTCGATGACCACCGGCGGGTTCGTCGTCGTGGGAAAGGTCACTGCGGTGACCCATCCGCTCGACGCCTCGCCGACGCGTTCGAACGGGCCGGATTCGCCGCACGCGACGGCGATCACGGCAAGGACCAGGACGATGAACATCAAACGGGCCTTCGACACGTTCCAAGTGTGCCACCGTTCGGCGAATATCGTCGGTCATCGCTCTACGCTCGCCCGATGCCCGAACGCACCGTCGCCATCGTCCGTCAGGGATATGACGATACCGAAGGGCTCGATACCGGAGTCTCGCACGCCCTGCTCCGACGCGTCGCCGACGGCGCCCTCCCCGAGACGTTCCGGATCTCCACTCCCGGTCGCGTGGTGGCGTTTGGCAAACAAGACCGAATCGCACCGGGGTTCGACCGCGCAGCAACCCTTGCCCAGATGCTCGGATTCGCGCCGATCGTGCGCTTGCCGGGAGGTCGCGCTGCCGTGTTCCACGAACAGACCATCTCCTTCTCCTGGACGGTCCCCGAACCGGATCCGATTCGCGGCATTCGCAAACGCTTCACGGAGACCGTCGCGGTCCTTTGCGCAGCGCTGGCCGGCATTGGAATCGAGACGTCGGTTGGCGAGATTCCAGGCGAGTATTGCCCCGGCGAGTTCAGTGTGAACCACGCCGGGACGATCAAGCTCGCTGGGATTGGACAACGCCTGGGAAGAGGCGCGGCTCATGTGGGCGGGGTGCTCGTTGTCGGCGACGCCGGGGGAATACGCGACGTCCTCGTGCCCGTCTACAATGCCCTCGACATCGACTGGTCACCATCGACGGTCGGGGCTCTCGACGACGTCCTCCCGGCGCTCGACACATCCGCGGTTGCTGATGCACTCATCGAAGCGCTCGCCACAACCGTATCCGTCACAGAATCAGCGCTCGACGAGGAGACGCTGGATTTGGCGTGCTCGCTGGCCCCGCTGCACCTGCCGTGACCAGGGTCCAACACATACACAGCGTCTCCGCTCCTGACGCCACGGCTGTGACCGTCTGATCCGCGGACCGAACGCTGGACGCGGTCCTGGGTCCTGGGTGACGGATGCGAGTGTGGATGCCACGATGGCCCCAAGATTGCCAGGATTGCTCTGGTAGGGTCGAAACCCATGATCATGAATTTGGGAACACCGGAACGGGGCTGTCTGCTGCTGGCAGACATCACCGGCTACACGCGGTACATGGGCGACACCGAACTCTCTCATGCACAGGACGTGGTCGCCGATCTTCTCGAAACGATTGTGGGCGCCATCGAACCCGCATTTCAGCTCTCCAAACTCGAGGGCGACGCAGCATTCGCCTACGCGAGCGCAGATTCGGTCAACCCGTCGATGATGATGGACACCGTCGAGTCGGCGTACTTTGCATTCCAGAAACGGCTCAGGGACGTAGCTCACTCGACGACGTGTGAGTGCAACGCATGCATCCGGATCCCGAGCCTGGATCTGAAGTTCTTCGTCCACGATGGAGAGTACGTCCTACGACAGATTGCCCGTTCCGAGGAGCTGACCGGGCCCGACGTGATCCTCATCCATCGTCTGTCGAAGGGCACAGCAGGAGCGAAGATCAACAAGCCCGCGTACGCCGTATATACGGCGGCGACCCTTCAATCCATGACAATGGATCCAGCCATTCTTGGTTTCCTGCCGCACAAGGAGGTGTTCGGCGATATCGGTGAGGTCGACGTCTTCGTCCAGGATCTTGCCGTTCGCTGGACGTTCGAACAGGAGCGGAATCGCGACTACGTCACGAGTGCCGATTCCGTCCACGAGGCGTCGTTCGAGACGTCTGCATCGCCGCAAACGGTGTGGGACCATCTGACCGACCCGACCAAGAGACCGCAATGGCAGCACCTCGTTGACGAAGTGTTGACGATGACCGAAGGACGCAGAGGGATTGGCACGGTCAATCATTGCATGCACGGCCCGGAGGTCATCGTTGAACACGTCGCCGACTGGAGGCCCTTCACCTACATCACCCTTCGCTACGACGTCGCGGGTGTGGAGAACTGGGCCTGGACGTATCAGTTGGACCGCCTCGAGAACGGGACTCGCCTTACGATGCGCCTCTCCGATCCCGGAGGCGACGCGTGGGCCCGATTCGGATCGGACTTCTCATCCAGCGTTGACGATCAGGCCACCCAACTCGCGGCACTCCTCGACAAGAGCCAACCGACCGGAACCGCCGGCTGACCCCGCCCACATCGGCGCCAGTGCGCAGTGCAAGGACGTGCCGCCACGCCTCGTCGAGCCTCGCGAGACGGCGCCGGAAGCCGGCTGCTCCAGCATCGACGATCAACAGGTCATCGTGAGCGATGCCGTAGCGGACAGCGTGGACTGCACCCATGCGTGCTTCGCTGTTGGCCGGACTGGTGGGCCGTGGTAGGCCGGCGGGCGCTTGAGTTTGCATCAGCTGATCACCCGGCCGAAACTACCGGGCATGCGGATCGTCATCATCAACGGACCCAATCTGAATCTGATCGGGACGCGCTCACCCGAGATCTACGGCTCGACAAGTCTCGAAGAACTCAACGGTGCGTGCCGATCCTGGGCCGCCGACGCGGGGACCTCCGTCGACACCTACCAATCGAACCACGAAGGAGACCTGATCGACCGCCTCCATGCAGCCCGCGATGCCGACGGTGTGGTCATCAATCCCGGTGCCTTCACCCACTACTCGTATGCGATCCGTGACGCGATCGAAGCAATCCGCATCCCCACCGTCGAAGTCCACATCTCGAACGTGCGGGATCGCGAGTCGTGGAGGTGGATCTCGGTGGTCTCCGACGTGTGTGTGGCCACCATCTTCGGGCGCGGTATCACCGGGTACCGGGATGCCATCCGCCACCTCGCCGCACGCTCCGCCTGGCCCGTCGAGACCATCACATACGGGCCCGACTCGGACAACGTGGGAGACCTCAGGATTCCCGAGGGACCGGGACCGCACCCGGTCGCCGTGCTTCTTCACGGCGGCTTCTGGCGCAACACCGCCGCTCGAGATCTGCTCGACGCAGCAGCCGTCGATCTGACCGAACGCGGGTGGGCGACGTGGAACGTTGAATTCGCCAGAGTAGGAGGCGGCGGAGGGTGGAGAGCAACAACGGCGGATGTTGCGGCTGCGGTCGGATCGCTGGCCGAATTCGCCGAAGGCCACCAACTCGATCTCGAACGCGTCATTGCGGTGGGCCACGGTTCCGGCGGTCAACTCGCCCTGCAGGCCGCCGCAGGAGCCAAAGAGCTTCCGATCTCCGCCGTCGTGACACTCGCGCCAATCGGTGATCTCGAGGCTGCTCATCGCGCGGGTATCGGCTCCGATGCTGTGAACGCATTCACGAGACGAACCCCCGAGCAATCACCCGAGCGTTACGCCGCCGCTTCGCCGATCAGGAACCTACCGATCGGTGTGCCGCTGCTCGTCGTCCACGGCGACGAGGATGACCAGGTTCCGGCGGCGATCAGCCGCTCGTTCGCCGGCCGAGCCGCCGATGAGGGCGACACCGTGGTCTACCACGAACTCGAGGGTGTCGGCCACGACGAACTCATCGATCCGGCAACCAGAGCGTGGGCGAAGGTCGTTGAAGAGATCGACCGACTCAGGTAGCCAATCGGATCAGTCTCGTCAACCCCTCTTCGAGATCCTCATCCCCGAGGGCGAACGAAAGCCGCGCATACCCCGGGGCACCGAACGCTTCGCCGGGAACCACCGCGATCTTGATCTCGTCGAGAAGAAGTGCCGCAAGATCCATCGTCGTCTCTGCCGTCCTGCCCCCAAGATCTCGTCCGAGGAGACCTGTGAGGTTCGGGAACGTGTAGAACGCGCCGCCCGGATCACTGCACTGGACGCCGGAAACCTCGTTGAGGAGTCGAACCATCGTCCGTCGCCTTCGGTCGAACGCAACGCGCATCTCCTCGGCAGCATCCATCGGACCGGTGACGGCCGCGAATGCGGCCCGCTGCGAGACGTTCGCCACGTTGGAAGAGATGTGGCTCTGGAGACGGATCGCCGCAGCCGTCACATCCGGGGGCCCGATCAACCAGCCGACTCGCCATCCGGTCATGGCGAAGGTCTTCGCCACGCCGTTGACCACGATCGTTCGATCGGCAATCTCCGGTGCGACGGCCGGCATCGAGTGGAATCGTGCGTCGCCGTAGACGAGATGCTCGTAGATCTCGTCGGTAACGATCCAAATCCCGCGATCGGCCGCCCATCGCCCGATCTCGGCGATCCGTTCCCTGGTGTAGACGGCGCCGGTCGGATTTGACGGCGACACGAACATGAGAGCCTTGGTGCGGCTCGTGGTTGCTGCCTCGAGTTGTTCGACGGTCACCTGGAAACCCGCCTCGTCCGATGTCGGTACCGCTACCGGCACACCGGCGGCGAGGTGAATCGCCTCGGGAAAGGTCACCCAGTACGGGGCCGGGAGCAGCACCTCGTTGCCGGGATCGAGCAGCGTCTGAAACGCGAGGTAGACGGCTTGCTTGCCGCCGTTCGTGATCATTACCTGTGATGGCTTGACGGGGAAGCCCGAGTCTCGGAGGGTCTTCGCTGCTACCGCCTCGCGCAGAGCGGGAAGTCCCGCGGCAGGGCTGTATCGGTGGGTTGCGGGATCGTCAACTGCCTCCCGTGCCGCGTCGACGATGTAGGCAGGCGTTGGGAAATCAGGCTCCCCCGCCCCGAAGCCGATCACCGGCTCGCCGGCAGCGGCTAACGCCTTGGCTTCTGCGTCGATCGCCAGCGTTGCCGACTCGCTGACGTTGAGAGCACGCCTTGAGATTGATGATCGTGAGATTGCCATGTTCGCCTTTGCAGAGGGAACGCCACACGATACACACGCCGCTGCTGTGCAACGATTCCGGTTCGTCCTTCGATGCGCATGCGATAGATTGCGCCCATGGAACCATTCAACGAGTACGCATCCTTCGACGCTGTCGGCCTCGCACAACTCGTCAACCAAGGCGCCGTACGTCCCCTCGAACTCGTCGAAGCCGCCGCGTCGCGTATCGATGAGATCAACCCTGCAATCAACGCCGTGATCTGGGATCGGCTGGACACTGCGCGACTCGAAGCCGAAGCCGCCGACCAGACGGGTCCGTTTGCCGGTGTCCCCATCCTCATCAAGGACCTCGTGGTCGAAAGAGGGATACCGGTCACGTTCGGATCGGTCTTCTTCCGGGACTACGTCGGCGATACGACCTCCGAATTCCGGCACCGCATCAACGGAGCAGGGTTCATCGATCTCGGTCGAACCAACACACCGGAGTTCGGACTGCTACCGACGACGGAGCCGGTGCTTCACGGTCCGACGAGGAACCCGTGGGATCTCAGCCGATCAGCAGGAGGCTCCAGCGGTGGCGCAGCCGCGGCCGTTGCTGCTGGGATCGTGCCGCTCGCCCAGGGCAGCGACGGGGGTGGTTCGATCCGGATTCCTGCGTCGGCCACGGGCTTGTTCGGTCTTAAGCCGTCGCGCGGACGGAACCCGCGGCGCCCCGGATCATCGATCGACTACCTGTCGGTGGAGCACGCCCTAACTCGCACGGTGCGGGACAGCGCCACATTTCTGGATGCCGTCCATGGCCCCGTACCGGGCGATCGATACTGGGCGCCGCCTCCTTCGGCGCCGTTCGCCGAGGCGGCCACCCGCGATCCCGAACGCCTCAGGATCGCATTCAGCACGAGAGACTTCCGAGGTAACCGAGTCCATCCAGAGTGTGAAGCTGCCGTTCTCGAAACGGCGACGCTCCTCGAGGAACTCGGGCACGACGTCGTCGAGGCCGAACCGGATGTCGACGGCGACTTGCTCGCCGACGCATTCTTCGAGATCTGGGCGGCGCTCGCTGCGACTGCATTCGGCCTCGTGCTCGAAGGGGCATCAGAGCTCAAGCCGGCCGTTGGACACATCCGTCGTTCTGTCGGTGATCGCAGGACGATGCGACTGATCAGCCGCTTCGACCAGCGCGAGTCGGGGAAGCCTGCATTCGAACCGTTCACGTTCGAACTCGCCGAACGTTCGGGATCCAGATCACAAGTGGATCTCCTTGGTGCGGAGGCTGCGCTGCAATCCATCGCGCACCAGACCGGAGCGTACCTGGTCAATTACGACCTGTTCCTCACCCCGGTACTCGGATCACCGCCGGTGCCGCTGGGCCGAATCGACCAGAACCTGCCATGGAACGAGTTTGTCGAGATGATCTTCCGTTACGTCGCGTTCACACCGCTCGGGAATTTTGCGGGACTGCCGGCGATGTCCGTCCCGATCCATTGGACGAGCGACGGACTCCCGGTGGGCTCACACTTCCTCGGTCGATTCGGTGCCGAGGAGACGTTGTTCTCCCTCGCGGGACAGCTTGAGCGGGCACAGCCGTGGGCAGATCGGAAACCGCCGCTGAACTGAAGACCCAGAGATCGAAGGTCGCCCGTCCCCGATTCCCCGCCCCTGCTACTCGGCGCCGGCGCCCCGTGAACCGAGTTCCCGGTCGAGGAACAGCATCGCCTGAGCACCCCCACCCGACAGTGCCAGGTCGTCGAGGATCTGCGAGAAGGTCGCCTCTTCCTCGATCTGCTCGGTGACGAACCAGTCGAGGAGCGGGAGGGACGCAAAGTCTTTCTCCTCCATGGCAAGCGCGTAGAGGTTGTTGATCGACGCGGAGACATCCCGCTCCTGGGCGAGTCCACCCTCGAATACCGAAACGACACTGACGAACTCGACCGCCGGTGCTGCGAGGGCGCCGAGCACGACGCGTCCGTCGCGATCGAGAACGAACTGGTAGAACTTCAAGGCATGCGCGGTCTCTTCGGCCGACTGTGCGCGCATCCATGCCGCCATCCCCGAGAAGCCGGCGGACTCGAGCCATGCCCCCATCGCCAGGTAGTTGTGTGCCGCCTGGAGCTCCATCGTGATCTGGTCGTTGAACGCTGCGTTCATGGTCTCGTTGATCTGCATACACGGTCCCCTCGGCTGGATGTAGGTGCTGTCAATTCAGACGATAGGCTCGTCGGTGATGACCACATTCGCCGTTCTCTTCACCGCTGCGTTCACCGCTGCACTCGTGTGGGCAGAGGTCGCGAACTCACCGGCGCTCCGATGGTTCAAGATGCTCGCCTCGACCGGATTCATCGCGGTCGCGCTGTCGGTCGGTGCGCTCCCCACGTCCTATGGGAGGGTCGTACTCGTCGCACTGGTGCTGTCGTGGATCGGGGATCTGCTGCTCACGTTCGCGTCACGGCGAGCATTTCTCGGCGGCCTCGTCGCATTCCTGCTCGGACACGTTGCCTACTCGATCGCGTTCGGCACGCTTGGTCTGAGCCCGCTTGTGGTTGCGATCTCCGCGGTCGTGGTCGCGACCATCGCCGTCTTCGTCTGGCACTGGCTCGCGCCACACGTCGGCGAGATGGCGGCGCCGGTCGTTGCCTACGTCGTGGTCAATTCAGTGATGGTTGTCCTCGCATTCGGAACGTTCGGCGACGGCGCCACGTGGCTGATCCCGGTCGGAGCGACCCTCTTCTTCGTGTCGGACCTGTTCGTGGCCAGGAACCAGTTCGTTGTACGCGGCACCGTGAACCGCGTCTGTGGTCTCCCCCTCTATTACTTCGCCCAGGTGCTGCTCGCTCTTTCGGCCACCAACTGAACCTGGGAACTATCCTCGCCTCATGCTTCGTCTCATGCTCTTCCGCCACGGCAAGTCCGACTGGAATACCACCACTCGTGGTGACCGCGACCGACCCCTCAGCTCCCGCGGGGAACGATCCGCCGAAACCATGGGGCTCGTGCTCAGGAAGATGGGGGAGATTCCCGACCTCGTCGTGTCTTCGCCCGCGGTGCGTGCCGAGGCCACGGCGGCCCTGGCCCGGATCTCCGGAGGGTGGGGCAGTCGGCTCGAGATCGCCGACGAGCTCTACGGCGCCGGCCCCGAAACGGCGCTGGCGGTGGCAGCCCGTTGCGGCATGGACACCGACCGTCTCATGCTCGTCGGTCACGAACCGACGTGGTCTCTCCTGGCGGAGCGGATTACCGGCGGTCGAATCGCGGTGAAGACCGGGACCGTCCTTGCGTTCGATCTCAACGCTGCGACGTGGACGAACGTCGGGCGGGCGGGCGGATCACTCGCCTTTGCCGTCCATCCCCGCATGTTCGGCGGCGGCGAATGGGATCTCCTGTGATCGATCTCCGCTCGGACACTGTCACCCGCCCGACCGAGGCGATGAGAGCGGCGATGGCTTCGGCTCCCGTCGGGGACGACGTGCTCGGCGACGACCCAACCGTCATCCTCCTCGAGGAGCGAGTCGCCGAACTCCTAGGCAAGGAGGATGCCGTCTACGTCCCATCCGGCACCATGGCGAACCAGATCGCTCTCCGGGTTCACACACGTTCCGGGGACCGGGTCGTGATGGACCGCGAGTCGCACATCCGGGTGCACGAGAGCGGCGCTCCCGCCGCCCTTGCGGGCGTCACGATCGTTCCTCTCGAAGGCGACCGCGGCATCTTCACACCAGATCAGGTCATCGAGGCGGCTCCAGGACGGTCACCAGACTCTCCACCGGGACTCTTCGATCGGACGACGCTCGTCACGATGGAGAACACCCACAACGAAGCCGGAGGGACGATCTGGCCTCTCGAGGCCATGCGTTCGGTGAGTGAAGTCGCCAGAGATCTCGGACTCGCCGTTCACCTCGACGGGGCGCGACTGTGGAACGCGACGGCCGCGACCGGCGTCGATCTCGACCAGTACGCCGCTGCGGCAGACACGGTGAACGTATGTTTCTCGAAGGGCCTCGGCGCCCCGATCGGGTCGGCGCTCGTCGGGCCACGCGATGTCATCGATCGTGGCCGCTGGTTCAAGAAGATGTACGGCGGCGGGTTCCGACAGGCGGGGATCATCGCCGCCGGTGCCCTCTACGCCCTCGAGCACAACCGCGATCGTCTCGTCGACGACCACACGAACGCCCGCCGATTCGCCGAGGCCGCCGCGGAACTCGGTGGTGTCACCGTCGACCTCGCGTCGGTCCAGACGAACATCGTCTTTTTCGACGTAGCGGATGCTCCCCTCTTCGCCGAGCGACTCCGCTCCGCCGGTGTCGACACGCTTGCGCTCGCTCCGACCCGAATTCGCGCGGTGTTCCACCTCGACGTATCAGATTCCGACACGACTCAGGCGATTGAGACCCTGCGAACCCTGGGCTCGTAGAGGCGTAGAGGTGTCATAGATGCGTAGAGGTGTCTCTTCCAGCCCACAGTTCGCCGACGCCTCGCTTCGGCGACCGTGGTAGGGGTCAAATGAGGGCGGCGGTGACGACCGCTGCGACGGAGATCACAGCGGCCAGAAGCACCATCACCACAACGAACGCGTTGGAGATGCCCCCATCGTCGAGTGGGTTCCGGATCGGTTTGACATTGGCGACGAGTTCGTCGAGATAGTCGTCATCATCCTTCACCAGGGGTCGGATCGGTTGGGCGCGGGACGAGACCGTCTCGGCAAACGGGACCGCAGCTGCGCCGGCGAACTCCGAGGGTGAATCAGGACGGAACAGAACGGACTCACCGCCGAGCGTCAGGTTGAACGACCCATTCTGCTCCGGGGTAATCAGGTAGTCGCTGCGATGCCAAGAACCCAACTGATTGTCACCGGATGTCAGCGTCACGCGTTCCGGATCAAGGCACAATGTTGCAGCAAGCCCACCACCTGCGTCGCCCGGAAGCAGCACATCTCCGGTGAACGTCTTGGTCATCGATCCTCCAAATCGGGGTACACGTTCTGCATCGGCACGCCACCCTTGCAAAGTGAAGCCGATTATCGAAAATCCCGCGACCGGATACCGTCGACCGACCATAGGGCGAATCGGTGGGCAACGAAGTTCGTGACCCCGTCGACGTGTTCGACAACTCCGTCGATCACAACTCCAACGGCCTTTCGTGCAACCTCGTAATGCGCCTCCCATACCTGTGGGAGAACGACCACGTTGAGCAGACCCGTCTCGTCTTCGAGATTCAGGAACCGAACACCACGAGCCGTCGACGGCCGCTGACGGTGGGTAACGATTCCGCCGACGCTAACTCGGGTGCCGTGACGGTGGTCCTCGAGGATCGTGACGATCGGGAGGCATCCCCGGCCGTTCAACATGTCGCGTACGAGGGAGACGGGATGCGTCGTTGAGATGCCGGTCGACCAGAGGTCAGCCTGCACGCACTCGGCACCGTTCATCTCGGGGAGCGACGGAACCTCGCCACCGGGTGGGAGCGAGAGTCGATCCGGGCCAAGCTCGATCAGCGTCCCCGCCGTCCATATCCCTTCCCGTCGACCAAGACCGACCGGCGCAAGCGCCCCGGATGCAGCGAGACTCTCGTAGGCGTCGAGGGGAAGACCGGTTCGCTGTGCGAGGTCCTCCGGGGTGGTGAATGCACCTCCCGTGATGCGGGCGGCTTCGATTCGTACGATCTCGGCCTCGCCCAGGCTCCTGACGTACCGAAGACCGATCCTCAGCGCGACCGCGGGACGGACGGGATCATCCACCGGCCCTCTCCCCCGCCGCCATGCACCATCGAGATATCGGGCGACGTCGTCGCGATCGGTCTCGATCGGTTCGATCGTGCAATCGAACACCGAAGCGTTCACGTCCGGAACGAGGACGACGACGCCATGGTGCTGGGCATCTTGTACGAGGGAGTTCGGCGTGTAGAAACCCATCGGTTGAGCGTTGAGCAGACCGGTGAAGAACTCCGTCGGCCAGTGGTACTTCAACCATGCGGCCGCGTAGACGATGTAGGCGAACGAGACGGAGTGGCTCTCCGGGAACCCGAACGACGCGAACCCCTGGAGCTTCTCCCAGATCTCATCCGCAGGAGCGCCGGTGATGCCGTTTGAGGCCATGCCGGAGAACACTTCAACGTGGAGTCGATCCATCGCCTCCGATGCCCGCTTGTGTGTCATCGCTTGACGCAGTCGGTCGGACTGGCCGGGGGTGAAGCCGGCACAGACCCTCGCGAGTTCCATCAATTGCTCCTGGAAAATCGGGACACCGAGGGTCTTCTTCAGAATCGGTTCGGCCGACGGGTGCGGATAGCGGACGGCCTCTTCCCCGTTCCTACGTCGAAGGAACGGATGTACGGACTGCCCTTGGATCGGCCCGGGCCGAATGAGCGCCACCTCGATCGCCAGGTCGTAGAAGGTCCTTGGCTTCAGCTTCGGGAGAGTCGCCATCTGTGCCCGGGACTCGATCTGGAAGATACCGACGGTGTCCGCCCGGGTCATCAGGTCGTAGACAACGGGTTCCTGTGGGACGGTGGCGAGGTCGATGTCAATGCCGTGTGTTGCTGCGATGAGATCGACGGTCAGGTGCATGCCGTTCAACGCACCGAGTGCGAGCAGATCGAACTTGACGATCCCCATCGTCGCGCAGTCCTCTTTGTCCCACTGAAGAACGGAGCGATCCTCCATCCTCCCCCACTCCATCGGCACCGTCTCCCAGAGTGGTCGCCGGGCGACGACCATGCCGCCCGAGTGGATACCGAGGTGGCGCGGGAACCCGTCGAGGCGGCGGCACACGTCGACGATGAGATCACTGGTAAGCCCGTCCGGGAGATCGACGGCGTCACCGATCGCCCCGGGATCGCGGGTATCGAGATAGCGGGTGAGACCGTTGACCTGGGCCTGGGTGAGGGCGAACGCCTTGCCGACGTCCTGGAGCACCGATCGGGCACGATAGGTGATGACGTTGGCGACCATCGCGGCCCGCTCCCGCCCGTACCGTCGGTAGCAGTACTGGATGACCTCCTCGCGACGCTCGGCTTCGAAGTCGATGTCGATGTCCGGTGGCCGACCGCGCTCGGAGGAGAGGAACCGTTCGAACGGGAGGTTCAGGCGAATCGGGTCGACGCGGGTCAGCCCAAGACACCGGCAGACCGCTGAGTCCGCTCCCGACCCGCGGATCTGGCAGTAGATGTCCCGTGACCGTGCGAACGTGACGATGTCCCACGCAACGAGGAAGAACCCTGCAAAACCGAGTTCGGAGATCACCGACAATTCGTGATCCATCCTGCGGAGGGCGGCCGGATCCATCCCTCCCGCGTTACCGGGGTACACGGTGCGGGCACCCTCGTCGACGAGGTGCCTTAGGTACTCGTCTTCGGTCGTGAATGCACCCGGCATCGGGAAGTCGGGCAACTCTGGAGCGAGGAGATCAAGGTCGAAGGCCAGGGACGCCGCGAGATCTGCGGCCCGCTCGACCGCACCGGGATAGCGGAGGAAGATGGCCGACATCTCATCGGGGGACCGGAGGTGCCGGAGATCGGTCGCCGGCCGGAACCCATCGGCGGTCTCGAGATCGCGTCGTCCTGCGATGGCGGCGAGGACCTCCGCGAGATCCGCGTCACTGCGATGGGCATAGTGGGCGTTGTTCGTCGCGACGTACGGGATCTGAAGCCTGCGGGCAACCTCGAAGAGGAGGTCGTTGCGGGCGTCATCGTCCGGCATGCCGTGGTGGGTGAGTTCGATGAAGAAACGACCGGGGAAGACCTCGCGCAGTCTCGCCGCGGCAGCCATCGCCCCCGCAAGGTCGCCGGCTTGTGCGGCACCGGGAACGGCCCCGTCGCGGCATCCGGTCAGCGCGATGAGACTCCCGTCGCGCGATGCGGCGGCAAGGTCGTCGTACGAGTAGACCGGCCGATCCTTCTCTCCGCGGAACTGGCCCCTCGTCACGAACCTGCTCAAGGCCGCGTACCCCGCCGGATCGGGAGCAAGGAGGACCAGATGATCCGATGGGGGAAGCCCAATCGGCTTGCTCCCATGCATCCGCTTCCTGGGCCGCCCCCCTGCGTCGTCGCTGCGCTCCTCCGCTTCCCCCCGTCCTTCGGCCGGTGGGACAGGATCAACGTCTGTTGCGTAGAGACCAGCACCGTCCCCCTGCGAAGCGGGGGGACGCGAGGGAGCGGAGCGACCGAGCAGGGGGGCTTCCTCTTTCGGAGGCGCCGAGTGCAGCGAGGCGGAGGTAGCCGGTAGCTGTCCCCCGTCCCCCGTCCCCCCTCTCGGCATCCCCACTTCGGTTCCGTAGACGATCGGGAGACCGATCTCGCGTGCGGCAACGTGGACTTTCGGCGCCCCTCGAAAGCCATCGTGATCGGTGACGGCGAGGGCCGTGTAGCCGAGTTCGGCGGCGCGGGAGACGAGATCATCGGGGTGGGAAGCCCCGTCGAGGAAGCTGTAGTTCGTGTGTGCGTGGAGCTCCGCGTATCGTGTCACGGACTCATCGTAATCGAACGTATGTTCGATGTTCTCAGAGTCGCACAAACGCGCCAGAATCAGGGGGTGGATGACGAACTCACACCAGACGAACTCGAACAAATCCGGCGCCGACGCCTCGTTCGGGCCGTGATCGTGGTCGCCGTCGTCCTGGCCATGGTCGCGACGCTCCTCTTCCCCGTGATCGTCCGCATCGTCCAGGCACCTCGTGAACCCGACACCGTGATAGCTATGCGGGTGGAGGTCCCATGTCGTACAATGGATTCATGAAAGAGTTCTCCGTCACCCTCGCGAACCAGCCGGGTCAGTTGGCCACCCTCGCGCGTCGCCTCTCGGACGCCGGCGTCCACATCGAATCCCTCGCGGCGATCGGGTCGGATGGAGAGAGCCTCGTCCGGGTCATGACCGACAATTCGGATGCGACCCGAAGGGTCATGAGAGAAGCGGGACTCCATTTCGAAGAGCGTCCGGTACTCGACACCTTCCTCCCGGACGAACCGGGAGCGCTTGCCGAGGTGGCTCAGCGTCTGGCCGACGCGGGTGTGAATATCGACTCGATCTACCTCCTCCACTCGAACGCCGAAGGACTCCATTTCGCCGTAACCGTGGACGACCCCGAAGCGGCTCGCGCCAGCCTGCCCTAATTGCCCGCTCCGCTAGACCGTCGGAACCGGCGAGACGGATCCGACTTCGCTCAATCGACCGAGATGCGCAGTCGGCCGACTACACCCCGCACTCGCTCTCGCCGCTCGAACTCTGTTCGGCGACGCCTCCTTCGAGGACCTGATCCACCTTCCACCTGATGCGACTCACGTTCGGAATCGGATACCCCCCCGGTGCTCGTCCGTCGTTATACGTCGGGGGCACAAGTCCGACGGTGGCGATTCGGTCGAGGTCGATCCGTCCCACGATGTCGACGAGGTCGGGCAGCAGGATCAGGGGTATGTCCGTGATGACCGATCGCTCCACGACGTCGGCCAGGGTGTGGAAGGAGCGGATGAGGGTGAGCGGGTCGGCCTGGTCGGTTGCGGCTCGGATGAGACACCGCTGCCGCTGCATCCGTGCGTAGTCCGATGAGCCGATTCTCCACCGCGAATAGGCGAGTGCTTCGAGACCGTTCAGGCGATTCATGCCGGGCTCGACATCGACTCGGGCCTTGGGGGAATCCTCCGAAGGTGCGGAGACTGCCACGTGGAACGGCTCCTTCACCATCAGGTCGACGCCGCCGATCGTATCGATGACGTCGACGAATCCGGCCATGTTGACCATGAAGTAGTAGTCGATCGGCAGGTCGATGAGATGTTCGATCGTGTCGCTAAGCGCGGCCAGCCCGGGGTCCGGCGTATCGGGGTAGCTGCGGGTCCAATCCTGCGTGTACTGGTGGACGCGATTCAACATCTCGGGAAAGCACCCGCACGGGACGAACTCGGGTTCGTCCGGGATACCGTCACCGTCTTCGTCGACCCAGTCGTCCGGGAAACCATCTTCGTCCTCGTCGACCGCCTCTCTCTCGATGGCCTTCTTCTGGAGTTCAACGAACGAGTCCCGGAATCGATGCGGCAGCGGCACCCGCTTGAAGTTCCGTGGCAGACCGAAGAGGGCGGCTTCACCAGACGCGACGTCGACGGTCGCCACGATCATCGAGTCGGTCCGGAGGCCCTCTCGACCGGGCCCTTCGTCGGCTCCGACCAGCAGGATCGTGAGACGATCGGCGCCGATTCGCTCATCGAAGGGAAGGAACGGAGCGTCGAGGGTCGGTGGCGCGATGATGTCGGCCCAGGCAGCGATCGCATCGGGATCGCCGACGCCCTCACGGAACACCAGGTTGCGCGTTGACCGCTCAAACCCGAGCCCAACGGGACCATCCCGGATCGACGCAGGATCGGGGACCAGCGGCTCACGCTCCGGGGCTTGAACGGTGACCCTGGATGGAACCGACTCCACCTCAGCCACGAAGACTTCTTCGAGCAGGGAGATACCGCGAACCGCGTAGGCGCCGGCGACGACCTGTGGGGCCGCGACCATCAGCAGCAACGCTGCGACGACTGCGGCGGCAAACCGTGGGCCGGTTCTCCGACCGCCGGTGACCAGATATCCATCGACAACCGCAGCGATTCGCCAGGCCAGGATCGCGAGATTGACGACGAGCGAGACACGGAGCAGAGAAGGTTGGACGGCCCATGTCAGAACGGAGCGGGGGCCGATCGCTCCCGTGAGTGCTCCGACAGCTAACAGTGTGAGCCATGCCGCGAGGGGGGCGGCGAAGGCGGCGCCACGCAGCCGACGGCCCGCGTACCACTGCCCGGCGCCGGGGAGTAGGGCGGAGAAGACGGCGGCGAGAATCGGCGATCTCTCCCCGGCACTCCCCCGTGTGCGATGCCCCGTCATACCCGTACGGTACGCCGCCCATCGTCGATCGCGAACGACGTATCCGCGGTCACGCCATGTCGATCGCGCTGATGGCCCACGCCATGCCGTCCTGTGGGTCCTCGATGGCAAGATTCAATGCCCATCCCCCGACGGCGTCACCCGGATCCCACAGCACCCACCGCAGCTCGGCTGCTTCCTCGAGCTCCGACGGGTCGTCCGGCATCTCGTCGTAGCCGAGGAGGGTCGCGAGGACCCACCAGGCCAAGGACCGTCCGATCGGTGTGCCGCGCCGGCTGCCGTACGCCCCGCCACTCGATCCGGTCCATGCCATCGCCGACAGGGCTTCGCCAAGTGTCACGTCGGCGAGTCGGGCCCGGTGTGGCCCCATCGTCCGTATAGCTGTGAGCGCGTCCCCTTCGACCTGGACCGCGTCGGCATGACCGCTGGACTCGTCCCACCATGGCCGGACAAGTGCGAGCAGCGCCTCCCCAGGTCCGTCGTCGTCGAGCGGCGTCCCGGCCTCAGGAAGATCAACCCATTCGAGCGGCACACGGTCGCCCTCGGGGAAGTCGACTCCGTCTTCTCGGTAGACGGCCACCGGATAGATCGGTTCCCACGGCTGGAGCACCGGAGGGATCTCGACGATGTTCGAGTCGATCGAGCCTGGATCGACCCTGTCGCCCCGAATGGCCCGCTCGTGGCCGATCATCGCTCGGAGGGTGGGGAGCGAAACGAGGGGCTCCATCTCGCTCCAACTGTGACGCGACGCCGCCACCTCCCACAGCGGACCCGGTCCGTACCGACCCTTGCCGTCGCCTAGCACAGTCGCCGCTCGGTCGGCGGGAGCATCAAGGGCGAGCCGGTATTCGGCATACTCGGCGGGACCCCACACCTGTTTCCCTCTCTCGACGGCCTCGCGACATCGACTCCGCGTCTCCTCGACGCCATCCCAGTCACGTCTCGTGACCAAGCCGTCGACGAACCGAACAAGACCGTCGAGATCACTCGACTCGATCAGCGCGACGAGAGCAACGGTGTTCACGACAAGGACGTTAGGCCATCAGGTGACGGCGACCGCAACCGACGAACCGACGGCTGATGCAGGCCGCGCTGCCCTAACCTCACGGTTCCTCCTTTGGAAAGGTCCTCGTGGGTATTCGCTGCGCCATCGTCGGTCTCCCGAACGTCGGCAAATCGACGCTGTTCAACGCGCTCACGCGCGGTGAGATTCAGGCGGAGAACTACCCGTTTTGCACTATCGAACCGAACGTAGGCGTTGCGTTGGTACCCGACGTACGACTCGCGAGGATCGCAGGCATCGTCCGCCCGGAGGAGATCGTCCCGACGGTCATGGAATTCGTCGACATCGCCGGACTCGTCGAAGGTGCTTCCCAGGGCGAGGGCCTGGGCAACAAGTTCCTCCACCACATTCGCGAGACCGATGCGATCGCGCAGGTCGTGCGTTGCTTCGACGACCCCAACGTGGTGCACGTCGCAGGCAAGATCGACCCGGTATCGGATCTCGAGACGATCGACACGGAACTCGCACTCGCCGACCTCGACGGAATCGATCGTGCGATCGAGAAGGCTGGGCGCAAGGCCAAGGCCGGCGAGAAGGATGCCGCGGCCAAGGTGGCGGTCTATGAGCGAATTCAGGCGCACCTCTCGGAGGGCCGACCGGTTCGATCGATGAATCTCTCTGACAGCGAGCGCCCAATTGTCCGCGACCTGTTCCTCCTGACGGCAAAACCGGCGATGTACATCGCGAACGTCTCCGAGGACGGTCTCGAAGGTAACCCCTACGTCGATGCAGTTCGCGAGTACGCCGCCCATGAAGGGGCCGACGTCGTCGTGATCTCCGGCAATCTCGAGGCAGAACTCGCGCTCCTCGAGGATGAGGATCGCAGTGAGATGCTCGCCGAGTACGGCCTCGAGGAACCCGGGCTCAGCAAGGTGATCCGGGCGGCATACCACCTGCTCGGTCTCCGAACGTTCTTCACCGCAGGCCCGAAGGAAGCGAGGGCATGGACGGTGAAACAAGGGGCAACCGCTCCCAAGGCGGCAGGTGAAATCCATACCGACTTCGAGAAGGGTTTCATCCGCGCCGAGGTGGTGTCGTGCAGCGATTTCGTCGAGTACGGCGGGGAACTCGGAGCAAAAGAGGTCGGGAAGTGGCGCCTCGAGGGTCGCGACTACGTTGTCCGGGAGGGTGACGTGATCTTCTTCCGCTTCAATGTATAGGTGCCTGGGAACCCCGGGCTCGCAGATGTGTAGAGGTGCCCTGTGGTGGGCCCACAGTCAGAAAGCGTGACGACACGCGGTACCCTGATGGACATGGCAGGGAGACTCTGGACCGTGGCGAAGCGACCGCTGGCGGTCGGCGGCGTGCTCACCGCGCAGATGGCCCAATCGATTCAACGCCCGGATCTCGAGAGCTTCACCGATCAAGACCCGTCGGGGGTCTTCGGCGACTCCAATCTGGCGCCGCTTCGCATGATCGTCCTCGGTGACAGCACCGTTACCGCTCCCGGGGTGGAACCCCTCGACGCCTGTTGGGCGCGACGAACAGCCCTGTTCTTCTCTGACCGGTACCGCGTCGAACTCATCTCGTTCGCCGTCGGGGGATCGAAGGTCGCAGACGTGCGCAACGAGCAGATGCATCGGGCAATCGTCGCCGGCGGTGACGTCGCGATCGTTTGCGTCGGGGGCAACGACGCTCTTCGAGCAACGCCGATCAATCGATTTGAGACCGCCTACGACGAGATGCTCGAGGTCCTCGCCGCAGCGTTCCCGGCCGTCGCCGTGTGCGGCGTCGGCGACCTTGGGACGATCCCTCGACTCCCGGCGATGGCCAGGGGTATCGCCCGGGTTCGCGCTCGCGCCGTCGACCATGCCATCGGTCGCGTTGCCCGTCGCCATGACGTCCCGAAATCCAGAGCGTGGGGTGCCGAATTCGAGCCATTCGAGTCCGATCCCGCCGTCTGGGCCGGGGATCTCTTCCACGCGTCGGCCGTGGGACACGCGATGTACGCGGATGCAGCGATTCCCCTCGTCGAAGAGGCCCTCAGACGGTCGGGCTCCGCTCTGCCAGGAAGTCGCGAATCATCGCCGTGACGGTGCCGATCACACCCGGGTTGTAGCCCTCCGGGACGATGATGTCGGCGTAGCGTTTCGACGGTTCAACGAACTGCAGGTGCATCGGTCGCACGGTCGCCTCATACTGGTGAAGCACCGAATCGACCGTTCTTCCCCGCTCAACGATGTCACGCTGGAGGCGACGCATCAACCGGAGGTCCGCGTCGGTGTCAATGTAGATACGAAGATCCATCTGCTCACGGATCTCCGGCTCGGCGAGTACGAGAATCCCTTCCACGAGCACCACCGGTTCAGGCTCGACGTGTACCGTCTCCGCTGCTCGCGTGTGGGTGGAGAAGTCGTACACCGGACGCTCGATAGCCCGACCTGAGCGAAGAGCGTGGATGTGTTCGACCAACAGTTCGGTCTCAAGAGAATCCGGATGGTCGTAGTTGATCTTCGTTCGCTCTTCGTAGGAAAGGTGCGCCTGGCGTCGGTAGTAGGCGTCGTGCGGGAGTCGGGCAACAACGTCTGCGCCCACGATGTCCACGACACTCTGGGCAATCGTCGACTTCCCGGAGCCTGAGCCGCCGGCGATCGCGATGATCAGCGGATGCTCCGGATCCTCGCCGTGTGGCCAGGCTGCGGCATGGCCGAAGTAGGTTTCGAGGTCGAACGCCATGGATCTCAATCCTAGTGCCGCGTCGGGTGCCGTTCACGCGGTCGATGTCGCGGCAAGCGCATAGATGACAAGGACGCGGGAAGAAGGTGCACTCGTCACGCCGTTCCACGCCAGCCACTGGACTTCCCCCTGTGAGCCGGTCGCGCCGACAACCAGGGGACAAGACGATGGAGGAGATTGTCCAACACGAGTGCGGCTCACCCGACGTCCTAGAGCGCCAAGAGATAGACAAGCCTGGGATCAAGGATGACGAGGTGCTGGTACGCGTTCATTGGCACCCCGCGGACTGCAGAAGCGGCGACTGTGCTCAACGGCGAGGAAGAGGCCGGTCACGAGGCTGCAGGTCTCGTAGCCGAGAGATCTGGCAACGCGGAGGATGATCTCGGCGCGAATGAGCGGGCGATGCTCTAGGACGCGCCGGTCTTCAACCACACCGGGACGTCGGATGTGTATCCCCGGCGCAGGAGCTCCCCCATGACCGCCGAGTTGCGCCGGATCGTCACATCGTCCGAGCGCGGAGCGAATCCGTTGTGCGGTCGCTGAGCACCTGCCGTCACAAACGTCCGGCCGTACTCTCCGATCAGCTCGTCGTCCGTCAGAATAGGAACAGGCAACTCTTGAACGCTGCGGGATCCCATAGGTCCTCCATCGCTTGGCGTACCCTCAAATTCGGCATCGGCGGGCCTGAGCTTAAGTCGGAGTTCCCCGACTGCGAGGTATCCAACACCGAACGATTCGCGGCCGCCGCCCACTACCTCGTCCGATTCCGTCCGGAGGATCCAGGATTCACACTCCCACGAGACGTAGGGCGACACGCCCATCGTTCGCGTGCGTCGGTCACGGCGAGGGCGCCGATACCAAGACCGATCGATGGGCAGTAAGTGGACATGCCACCCAACGACCCGACCAACGTCGAGGGGGTTCTTCAAGGAACCTGAAGCCCCGCTGCTTCAGCGGAGCGTTACGTCACCGGACATCGTCTTGAGCCGCATCGTTGCGCTGATCGACGGCTCGTCCTCCCCGGACGACGAGGAGGAGAGATTCCTGAACCGCCCCGACCGTGTCTGGATGTCCGCTTCGATCGACATCCCCGGCATGAGGCCGATATCGAAGTCGCCCGACATCGCTGCCCCTTCGAACATCACACCCGAGAACCGTCGGACCGTGACGTCCCCGCTCGCCGTCCTCACTTCGACCGAGCCATGGGTTGTCCCCAGTTTGACATCACCCGATGTGGTATTGATCGAAGCGTCGCCGCCGAGTTCATCGATCCGCACGTCACCCGACGCGGTCGAGATTCGGATCCCGCCCGCGATGTCGCCGACAGTGATGTCCCCGCTCGCGGTCTTGATCCTGCCACGCCCACTCAGCGATGCCAGGTGGACGTCACCGGATGCCACGTCGATTTCCGCATCCGAGATCGGAACGGAGAACCTGAGATCCCCGGAAGCCGTCCTTGCGGTAACCGACGTCGATGCCGGAACGGTCAGTCGGATGGAGATTCCTCGCCCGACCCGCCGACGCACCCCCTTGCGCGACCGAATCGTCACGATGTCCCCGGTATGGACGATCTCGAAAAGTTCAAGTTCTTGTTTGGGTCCGTCGATCTCAACCCCGATCGACCCGTCGCCGCCCTCGACGACACCAACGTCGGTCGAGAACACTGCGACAACGATCTCCGGGCGGTCCCCGACGGTGAACACCCTGATGGCGCCGCTCATGTTTCGATCGTCCCGGTGTAACGCCGTCCTGCGCCGCTCTCCCTCGCCTTGCTGGCCAGCGCCTTGACCACGAACGCGTTCATCGAGTCCCCCGAATCGTCGGCTGCGTCCTCGAGCACAGCCTTGAGTTTCTCGGAGAGGCGGAGCGTGATCCTCGCTTCGAGATCGTCGGTGTCCATCGCTACCGAGGTTTCCGCCTCCCGGACCACGAGCACGGGTACACCTTCGCGTAACTCGACACCGACGTTCCTTCCGGGAAGTTGTGCCTCGGCTTCACCGGCTGCCTGCTCGGCCAGTCGCATGACGGCACGCTCGATGGCCGGTTCCAGACCGATCAAGATCGCCTCTGCGGCATCTGCGACCGCCGAGTCCTCGCCGGCGAATCGCAGTTGGACATTCAGAGCCCGTTCAATCTCGGTCGTCACGATGCTTGCGTCCACGTTCGCCTTCTCCCTCAATGTCCAACGATGCGGCCGATGAGGCGCAGCCGCGACCGGCGGATCACTTCATCGTCCCGCCCGAATGATGTCTCTCTCATGACCTTGACGGCCTCTGGACTGTTGTACCACAACATCGGCACTCCTCTCGATATCTCCCTGTCGTCACACTGACAGCATCATGATGTCATACTGCTGTCACTTTGTCAAACCTTTCTTCGATCAAGCCTCAGGCACCGGCTATCATGGGACTGACCACTCCGGGGAGTTCGGGTACGCCGAACTGAGAGGGCGGCCGGTGTAGCACTGCTGCGAATGTCGCTGACCCGCGGAACCTGATCTGGATCATGCCAGCGGAGGGAGCGCGTGGAACCGCCCACAAATCAGGCGATCATCCTCTCGGGAGGAGAACCGCTCGAAGCCGATCGAGAGATCGTTCTCCCCGACGACGCCTACGTCATCGCTGCCGACAGTGGCCTCCATCACGCCGCGGTGCTCGGCATCGTGGTTGATCTCGTCGTCGGCGATATGGATTCCGTCAACCCGGGGACCCTCGCCGCTGCCGTCAGCCGAGGATCCCAGACGGAGCGTCATCCAGCGGATAAGGATCGCACGGATCTCGAACTCGCGATCGATGCGGCCCTCGGCCTTGGGGCCAGGAAGCTGTTGATCGTCGGGGCCCACACCGGCCGCCTCGACCATCTCCTCGGCGCCATGGGGCTGTTCGCGGCCACCGCAGCGCAGGTCGACGAGATCGTCTGGACCGACGGATTGACAGAGGTCTACGGTTGCGTGCCCGGTCATCCCGCGAGCGTCAACGGTCGGGTTGGCGACGGGATCTCCCTCATCCCCGCCTCGATGGACGTGACGGGAATCAGTACCGACGGTCTGAGATGGAGACTCATCGATGACGTACTACCCGCGGGTTCGACCCGGGGTATCAGCAATGTGATCGAAACGACGCCGTCATCTGTCACGGTTGGGACGGGGACACTGCTGGTCGTTCACGAAAGGACCCCATCGTGAACCGACCCTTGGCCGGACTCCTCATCGCAGTGATCGCTCTGGTGGCGACAGGGTGCAGCGCCGGAGACACGGAGACCGGCGAGATCGTGTTGATGACGCACGGATCCTTCGTAGTCTCCGATGGGGTTCTCGAGGCGTTCGCAGAAGAGATGGGCATCACCGTGAGTGTGCTCCAATCTGCCGACGCCGGAACGATGGTGAGTCAGGCCATTCTCACGAAGGACAACCCCGTTGCCGACGTCCTCTACGGGATCGATAACACGTTCCTCTCACGAGCGATCGACGAGGACCTGTTCCTCCCCCATCGGGCCGCGGCGATCGACACCGTGCCGGAGACGCTGCGGGTACAAGGCGATCTCGTCACGCCCATCGACTTCGGCGATGTCTGTCTCAATCTCGATCCGGACGGACTCGAAAGCCTTGGGCTTGGATCACCGGATCGGCTCGTCGATCTGGCCGATGGCGCATACCGGGGCACACTCGTTGTCGAAGATCCGTCGACGTCGTCACCGGGTCTGGCATTCCTCCTCGCCACGATCGCCACGTTCGGCGAGGACGGCACCTACCCCTGGCAGGCGTACTGGCGAGATCTCGTCACCAACGATGTCCGGATCGTCCCTGGATGGGACCAGGCCTACTACGGGGAGTTCTCAGGAGGTTCAGGGAGCGGGGATCGCCCAATCGTCGTCTCCTACGCCACCTCCCCGGTGGCCGAGGTCTATTTCGGGGATCTCGAGGCCGCGCCCACCACCATCGTCGAGGACGGCTGCTTCCGTCAGGTCGAATATGCCGGGATCCTCAACGGCACGAAGGCGGAAGCCGCTGCCGGGCGCCTCGTCGACTTCCTGCTCGAACACACCTTCCAGGAGGACGTGCCGTTGAGCATGTTCGTGTTCCCCGCGAATAGCGACACATCTCTCCCCGACGTGTTCGCCGATCACGCCGTCATCCCGACCGGGTCGATCCTGATGGACCCGGCACGAATCGACGAGAACCGCGAGCAGTGGCTCGCCGAGTGGGCGACCGTGGTGCGATGAGAACGAGGCTGTGGGTCCTGCTGCTCGCGGTGGTTCCCGCGGCGTTCCTTGCGTACTTCTTCGTCTACCCGTTGGTCACGATCCTGTATACCGGCCTTGTTCCAAATGGTCAGTTCGCTACCTCCGCATTCGCTGAGATCGTGACGGATCCGACCATGCGATCTATCGCGTGGTTCACGCTCTGGCAGGCACTCCTGTCGACGGTGCTCACCGTCATCCTCGGCCTTCCCGCGGCCTACATCTTCGCCCGTTACCGGTTCCCCGGCCGGTCGCTGTTCCGTTCCCTGACCCTGATCCCTTTCGTCCTTCCGACGCTCGTCGTCGGCGTCGCCTTCCTCGCCGTCCTCGGCCCGGGGAGTCCGTTCGGCGTCGACCTACGGGGCACGATCTGGGCAATTCTCATCGCTCACGTCTTCTACAACCTCGCCATCGTGATCCGCGGCGTTGGCGTTCTCTGGGAACAGATCGATCCTCACATCGAGGACGCAGCCCGGTCGCTGGGCGCCGGCCGGTGGCGCGTCTTCCGCGAGATCACTCTCCCGTTGCTCCGACCCGCGATCCTGTCGAGCGCCGCTCTGGTGTTCCTGTTCTCGTTCACGTCGTTCGGCGTGATCCTCGTCCTCGGAGATCTCCACCATACGACACTCGAAGTCGAGATTTGGCGACAGGCAACCGCATTCCTACGCCTCGACCTCGCGTCGGCCCTCGCCGTGCTCCAACTCGTCGGCGTCACGGTGATCCTCCTGATCTACGGGAAAACCAGCAGAAGGACTGCCGGCGAACTCCCGCTCCGTCCGCCCGCCGAGGTCGCTCGACGCCCACAAACCGTCGGTGAACGCCTGTTCATCGCCGCGACCCTCGGCATGCTCGGCCTCATCGTCGTCACGCCCATCGTCGTACTGGTCGCCCGATCCCTGAGCACCCCGACCGGCCTGGCGCTGACGCACTACGCGAATCTCTTCGATCCGCCCCGGGCCTCCGCCATATTCGTTTCACCACTCGATGCGATCGGAAACACCCTCCGATTCGCAATCCCTGCGGTCGTCATCGCCGCCGGGATTGGACTCATGGCCGGCGTGGTCATCGTGTCCACCCGGGGGCGCGGCGGTCGGATTTTCGACACGGTGCTCATGCTTCCTCTCGGGACATCGGCGGTGACCATCGGTTTCGGGTTCCTTGTAGCTCTCGACCAGCCGATCGACCTGCGGGCCTCTCTCGTACTGATCCCCATTGCTCACGCGCTCGTAGCGATTCCGTTCGTCATCAGGAGCACGGTCCCGGTGATGGAGTCGGTGCAGCGCCGCCTTCGGGAGGCAGCGGCCGTGCTGGGTGCATCACCACGACAGGTGTGGCGTGAGGTCGATCTTCCACTCGTCTCACGCGCACTGGCCGTGGGAGCGTTGTTTGCCTTCGCGATATCCGTTGGCGAGTTCGGCGCGACATCCTTCATCGCACGCCCTGCAACCGCCACGATCCCCGTCGCGATCTTCCGTCTGCTCGGCCGACCGGGTACCTTCGGCGAGGCGATGGCTATGGCGGTCTTGCTGATGGCGATCACCGGGATCGCCGCGATGGGAATCGAGTCGATGCGCGGATCCCGTTCGGGTGGTGTGTGATGCTCGAGGTCTCCCAATTGACGATCCGATTCGACGGAACACCGGCACTTGACGGTGCAGACCTCAGTGTTGAGGATCGGTCGATCCATGTCTTGATGGGCCCATCCGGGTCGGGGAAGTCCACCATGCTTCGGTCGATCGCCGGTCTCGAGAATCCGGAAATCGGCGAGATCGCGTGGAACGGCCGCTCCGTGTTGGGTGTCCCCGCCCACAAGCGAGGGTTCGGCCTGATGTTCCAGGACTACGCGCTGTTCCCCCATCGGAACGTCGCCGGGAACGTGGCATTCGGCCTCCGAATGCAGGGATTGGATTCAGCGATCATCCACAATCGGGTGGACGCAGTCCTCGAACTCGTCGGCCTTCCCGGGTATGGAGACCGCAGTGTCGGCACGCTCTCGGGAGGTGAGCGGCAACGGATCGCCCTGGCCCGAACACTCGCAGCGCGCCCGCGTCTCGTGCTCCTCGATGAACCGCTCGGGGCGCTCGACCGGTCACTCCGCGAACACCTCCTCGTCGAGATGCGATCGATCTTCAACCAAGTCGAGGCGACCGTCCTCTACGTGACTCACGACCGCGAGGAGGCCTTCACGATTGCCGACCGTGTAGCCATCATCCGCGACGGACGCATTGTCGCCGATGACACGCCGGAGGGCCTCTGGCACCGCCCGCCGGACGGCTGGATCGCTCGATTCATCGGACTCGAGAACCTCTGCGCGGCGTCCACGCTCGCCGAACTGGCCGTTCCTTCTCCGTCCGTCGCAACAACGACGGGTGTCATCCCACCCGAGGCGATCACTCTCTCCCCCACCGGTTCGCAGACCGCGACCGTGACCGGGTCCTTCTTCCGCGGCGGCCTCTACCGAATCGAACTCGACCTCGACGCAGGATTGTCACTCATCACATGGTCGCCGGTCGGCATCGAGGCGGGAACGCTTGCTCGTTTCGACGTCGACACAACCCGGATCAGCTGGTTCGAAGGGTAGGAGTGCGCTGAGTAATGCCGTTGCCCAAGTCGGCGGTCAGGCGCGCCAGGCGCAAGGATGCGGTTCCGTCACTCCTTGTGTCGGAATGACGGAGCCGAAGCCACAGCGCCTGGTGATGCGCTGGTCGTCGAGATGGGCGGCATGTATTGCTCAGCGTGCTCCTGGCCCCTCGTCAGTCGACGAGTTCGCTCGTCGATACGACCTGCCCAAAGTCCGCGGCGAGGGTCAATGCCGTGTATCGGGCGATCTCGCGTGCGCGGTAGATGTGACGGTTCGGACCCACGATGTCGAACGTATGAGTGGCGTCGAGCACGAACATCAACTCGAATCCGAGGTCACTCCCGATTCGCGCCGTCGTCTCACAGCACATGTTCGTCTGGATACCGCAGACGGCGATCCCCGCGATGCCGTGCTCCGTCAGCCAGGCTCCCAGATCGGGAGATCCATGGAACGCCGAGTGCACGGACTTGGTAACCAGAAGGTCGGGTTTCCCGGTGATGACATCCTTGAACTCGTTTCCCGGCGTCCCCGCAGCGAGAGGCGAACCGATGCTCGCCGAATCGTGACGAACGAAGACCACAGGCCACCCATGATCACGCCAGGCGGCGATCAACCGACCGACGTTTCTCTCGCAATCAGGATTGTTCCGCTCTCCCCATTGGGCGCCGTCGAAGCCCTTCTGGACGTCAACGACGACAAGTGCGGTGCTGTCTTTCCAATCCTTCATGAGAAGAGCATCGGGCCGAGTTTCGCGAACTCGTCGCGAGATGAGAAGGGCACGATGTAGTGATCTTCGATGCGCACCTCGTCGGCGTGCTCGGCAACGTCTTCGATCGTGAGGGGGCCCTCGTGATCCGGGTGCTTGAAGTAGCCCTCGCAGAGTCCTGTGAACACACGACTGACCGACCCACCGCCGACCGACCAGAGTTCACCGGTTCGCCGATTCCGCTCCGAGGCAAGATACGCAACCGCCGGGGCAACCGACTCGGGATCGAACTTGTCGGCCATCTCTCCCAGAATCTCCTCCGTCATCCTCGTCTGGGCAATCGGGGCGACCGCGTTGACGAGGACGTTGTACTTGGCTCCCTCCAGTTTCAACGCGTTCATGAAGCCGACAAGGCCGGCCTTCGCCGCGGCATAATTGGTCTGGCCGAAGTTTCCGAAAATCCCGGAACCCGAGGATGTGAAGACGATACGGCCGTACTGCTGTTCTTTCATCACCCGGAAGGCAGGCTTGGTGACGTAGAACGCACCTTCCAGATGGACGGAGAGCACCGACCGGAGATCGTCGACGTCCATGTTGAGGAGGGTTCGATCACGCAGAATCCCGGCGTTCGAGACAAGGACGTCGATCCGCCCGAAGGCCTCGACGGCGTGTTCGATGACCGCCGTACCGCCATCCGGCTCCGCTACGGAGTTGTAATCGGCCACGGCGGCGCCACCGCTGTTCGTGATCTCCTCGACGACGGCGTCCGCTGCGTTGGTGCTGGATCCATCGCCGTGCACCGATCCCCCGAGATCATTCACGATGACGGATGCGCCTCTCGATGCCAGTAGGAGTGCGTAGACACGCCCGAGGCCACCACCGGCCCCGGTGACGACCGCGACCCGGTCCTGGAAGTCGATCATGCTGACTGCTCCTTGCCGATGGTATGTCTGCAACGATAGCGACCCCCGACGTCGTGAATCGCACGAGCGAGAGCACTAGCCTGAGGATGTGCCACGACCGGACCAACCATCGCGCGTCCGTCCATTGACGCCGGACAATATCGGTGGCTCCAGCACGCCGGTTCGGCGGCCACCGGGCATCTCATTCGCGATCGGAGCAGGAGCGGTGGTTCTGACGTTGCTGTTCGTCGTATTTGGGGCGGGCGGAGGCGATGAGCTCGCCGGCTCGGATTCAGATCAGAGCATGATTGCCGCGGATGCTTCCAATATCGAGGTCACCACCACAACGCTCCCGGTGCGCTTCTCGGAGATGGTTCCGATCGAGACGGACCGACTCTCGGCAATCTCCCGATCTGGTGACCCCCGAACGGTGCTGTGGCTCCCATCCGAGCGATTCGCTCGGTCGTATCGGTTGCAGAACGAGCCTCGCTTGGCCTGGTTCGACGCGACCGGAGCGTCAGTTGCATTCATCGACGCACAGTCGACCCTGTTCGCTGGGCCCTTGCCCGGTGATGCTGCCTCTCAGGTCGAGGCGATGGTTTCTTCAGCACGTTTTCATCCAACCGAGACCGCCGAACTCGCCTACACCGCACCCGTCGCGGCGTCCGGGGCGACCGGCGTCTACCGAGTGCACGTCACCCCGGGGATTCTCGGCGGACTCGAATCTACGTTGGTCGCAACGCTCCCCCAGCATGCACACCTCCTGACGTGGGGCGACTGGGGATACGCCGTGTCGATCGACGATCCCGAATCGCCGGCAGTCGTCATCCTTGATCCGCGAGGTCAGGCCCAACGCGCCATGCCGGGAGTCGCGTATTCGGCGGGTGGGGATGCCATCCTCGTCGATGCAACAGGAGAGGGTTTCGACGAAACCGGAGCAGCATCTGCGCTTGCCCCGGTAGCTGTGGTTCCGGAGTCTGAAGTCGGGATCTTCGACCGGATGTTCGAGCCGATCTTCCTCTTCCCCGGCGCCGATGCGCGCAGCCTGAACGTGACTATCTCGCCCGACGGCCTCCAGATCGCAGTCACGACATTCACGAATACCGGCGGCACGTCGGTAACGATTCGCGACCGCTCGGTGGACACCCTCCGGACCGTGCGAATCGATTCGGTAGCTCACCCGATCGGGTTCGTCGCCGACGGCACCCATCTCGCGATGCAAGACGCCGAATCGAGTGAGTTGCTGTTCGTCAATTGGCGCACCGGATCTCACTACCGCCTCTCCGGCCTGACCGGTGATTTCGTCTCCGTCGATCTCTGATTGAATCGCGCCGGTCGGTAACCCCCCTGCTGTTCGCTTCTCCGATAATGTCCTCGACACGGCGAAGAGAAGGCAGATCACGCCGACCGCGTTGGACGCAGCGGGGTTGCCACCGGTTACGTTCTATTGCTCTGAGAAAGGACGCCATCAGAGGTGAGTGCGGAGCGATCGGGCCAGATCACCGCGGTCAGCGACAACGGTCTTGTCCAGCCCCAGCCACGATGCCATCGCCTGGAGTTCGGCCGCCAACGGCGGAACAACCCGTGAATCGTCCTTGCCGGGTTCGAGATGGGCTGCCTGGACCAGGAGCCGCTGTGTCTTTCGGTCGGATTTCAGGTCGACTCTCGCCACGAGTTCGCCGTCGAGAAGGAACGGCAGCACGTAGTACCCGTACTGCCGTTGCTCCTTTGGCACGTAGATCTCTATCCGGTACCGGAATCCGAACATTCTCTCGACCCGATCGCGATTCCAGATCAGTGAATCGAACGGACTCAGGAGAGCGGTGCCTGTTGGCCGGCGAGGAGTCGCTGCCTCGGGATGGAGATAGGCAGGATGTTGCCACCCCTCTACGGCCACCGGGACCACAGCGCCTTCGACAGCGAGGGCCTCGAGGACGGGGCGAGCAGTGGGCTTGTGAAGTCGGTGGTAGTCGGCGAGGTCGGCCACCGTGCCGATGCCATGGTGCCGCGCGGCGTCGACCAGCAGCGTGCGGTACGCCTCAGCCCGGTCCGGCGGCGATTCCTCAAGGATCGACGCCGGGACCACACGATCCGGAAGGTCGTACCGACGGCCGAACGATGAGGATCGGTAGGCGGTGACTCGGCCGGAGGCGAAGAGCCACTCGAGGGCGTGTTTACCCGGCGCATATCCCCACCACGGCCCACCGCGCTCACCGGCATCTTCGAGATCTGCCACCGTCAGTGGTCCACGCTCCGCGACCTGTCCCAGCACGTCTTCGATGTAGCCCGGGCGCTCGTCGAGGAGTCTCCGAACACTCCCCCACGGCTTCATCTCGCCCATTCGGAATCGGAACGTCGGGTACCGGTCGACCGGAATCAGCGACGCCTCGTGGCCCCAGTACTCGAAAAGCTCACCGGATGAGGCGGTCCATCGATCGAAGGCGGGGCGGTCATACGGGCCGAGTCGGGAGAACATGGGGAGATAGTGCGATCGCTCCAGAACATTCACCGAGTCGAGTTGCAGCAACCCGATTCGCTCCAACACCCGACGGAAGTGACGCACGTCGATGCGCCCGGTGGGGTGAGGTGTGGCGAAACCCTGAGCGCCGAGCGCGATCCGGCGTGCCTGATCGTTCGTCAACCTACGAATCTTCATCGTGAGCGCTCCTCCGCGAGCGCTACGCTACCCGGCCATGGTCCGAATACTCCGCGCCGCAGTCCGCACATTCGTGCTCGTCCCGTTGTTCTTTGTGTACACGATCGTCAAGGCCGGATACGTGGCTTGGATCGGGAGGCGAAATCGGGAGTCCCCGAAGATCGAACAGACGATCCAGACATGGTCACGGCGGTTTCTTCGGATCCCGCCCGTCGAAATCGAGGTGGAAGGCCGCGAACACGTTGATCCGGGCCAGCGGTACGTCATCGTGTCGAACCACACGTCCAATTTCGACATCCCCGTGCTCTTTCTCGCGATTCCAACGCCAATCCGGTTCCTTGCCAAGAAGGAGCTATACAAGATCCCATTGATGGGTCCCGGCATGGACGCTGCCGGCATCGTGAAGGTTGACCGTGGCGGCGCCCGGTCGACTCGAGAGGCCATCAACACGGCGGCACGCGAGTCGTACCGGCTCGGGTACTCACTGATGGTCTTCGCCGAGGGGACCAGGAGCCGAACCGGAGAGATGGCCGACTTCCGCACCGGCGCCGTGAGAATCGCTCGCGACAACGAAGCAGACCTGCTGCCGGTGGTCATCTCCGGATCGTTCGATATCAACCCGCCCGGATCGCCGCTGATCTACCCCGGTCGCGTGCGAGTCAGGATCCTCCCCGCCGTGCCGAGCGCAAACATCGAGCCGGGCGACATTCGAAAAGTGACGAACCAGATGCGGACAGACATGGGCGCCGCCTACGAAGAGCTCCGCTCAGTGGATGAATAGAGCAGTACTGATCTACTGATCTACTGATTCACTCGTTTCTCAATCGTATATCCCAACCAGCCACGTCTGCCCTTCCCTAATCTCGCAGAGGAATGCTCCGGCTGATGTGACGATCTGATACTGGTCTCCCGGCTCCTCCCCCTTCCACCAGCGTCCGACCCGACGCCACGGACCGGCCCAGGACCGGACCGTCACCCACCGGCTCCCGAGCCGAACCCGCACCGGCATCCCTCCGTCCCACTCGATATGGAACGGTTGCGGATCCGGCGGTACGAGTGCCGGAGAGGGTCCGGGCACCCGCCCGGGCCACGGCGCCTCGGGATCCCGAAGCCGGGCCGGTGTCTCACCCCACCGGTGCCACGCGACCCGCTCGCCAGGTTCACGCCCTCCTTGCGGATGAGCCTGGAGTAGCCCGTCCAGACCTACGATCGCCTGGGTCTCGGCGAGCGCCCGATGAGCCTCAGACGCTGCTCTTGCGTCCTCTCCGAGAGAGAGTTGCCTTCCCACCCCCGAAAGATCGGCTGGTTCGATCCTCAGCGCCGCAAGCCCACCCCGAATACCGGCTCCAACGCCGTCGATCCAGGCGCGGAGCTGCCATCTCACCCGCTCGGCGATCGCCCGGTCGTCGAGCGGATCTGCGCTTCTCCACGTTCGCGACCGGATCGTGCCGTCCGCGGCCTCTGCTTCGACCACGATCCGGAACGGCGCCGCTCCGACAGACGCGAGAGCATCGACCAGCCGACTCGCCATCGCACGCGCAACGAACGCTGCCTGCTCGAGGTCTTCGAGTGGAGGCGAGAACCGCTCCACAACCGTCAGATCGACGGGGAGATCTCGAGGATTCGGGAGGCGATCCCGACCAGAAGCAAGACGATGTGCATCAAGACCCACGGCACCGAAACGGGAAGCGATGGCGCTGCCGGGGAGGCGAGCGAGCTCACCGAGCGTCGTGATCCCGAGCCAGCGGAACGTCGCTACCACCTCCTCACGGCCGATGGTCGAGATATCGAGCGATGCGAGAAACGACGCATCGTCCTCGACGATGTTGACCGGAGCATCACCGGAGGCTCCGGCAGCGGCATGTTTCGCGGCGAACGGGCCGTCGGCGAGCCCGATCCGGTACCCTTCACCGGCCACCCGAACGATCTCCTTCACGACCCGCTCGACAAGCGGACCCTCACCGCCGTAGTAACCGACGGCTCCGGCCACCGGGACGAAAACCAATCCTGGTTCGACGACTTCGACCTTTGGAACGAGAGCCTCGATCTCGGCGACGACCCGTTCGAACGCGACCATCTCCGCCGAATAGTCTCGTTCAACCGTCATGACCAGGGGACAGATCCCCTCCGCCTCACCCCTTCGCATCCCGCGGCGAATCCCGGCAGCGTACGCCACAGCGTTCATCGCCTCGACTCGACCGTCGGCGCCTACCGCCTGGCCGGGCTCATCCTGCGGCGCTCCTGGTCTCCGTAGCGGCCACTCCGGATACCACACGCAGAGTGTTCGAGCCATCGTCCTCCATCTCGATCGTTCGGGTCATCCCTTTCATGGCCTTTCCAGAAGCGATGATCCGGGTCTTCCTCTGCTCGATTCGACCGTGCCCATTCACAGCGCCCCTCCACGCGGTCTCGCGAGCTTCGAGCACAAGATGAGCGACACCAATGGGCACCGCACGGCCGATGGGGCGAAGCAGCAGAGTGGTCCCCCGATTTCTGGCAAGTGCAGCGAGCTTTCGAATCGACGCATCCTTTACCCCGGCGGGAACTTCGGCCAGCACGGCCGTCGCACCGTCGAGGAGCGCAGCGGCGGCTCGCCCCCACCGAACGACCTCATGACAGCGTGCGATCACCAACCGGTCGGGTTCGATCCCGACTTCCCATGCCGCGACCGGACTCAACCATCCGCGCACGTCGAGATAGGCGACCGTCCCCCCGGTGTATCCGGAGAGCATGACGAGCCCCAGCCGTGTCATACCGAATCCCGGTTCCCCGGCGAGCACAGCCACCTGACCCGGACCGACGGTGGGGAGCTGTGATCTCTGGTCAGCACCAGGCCCTGAGTTTCCAGCTTCCAGCTGCCAGATACCGGCCGGAGATGCAACACCCCGAGCTATCAGCTGCGAGCTCTGCTTTGGAAGCTGGAAGCTCATATCTCAGATCTCACGTTTCGGATCTCTCTTCTCGGGCCAAATACCTTATCGAACATATGTTCGATTCGCAAGTGCGGTAGACTACCGGAAGACAGCAACGAGAGGAGCAGGTACGTGTCGATTGCGAAGGTGATTGAGATCACATCCACATCCCCCGGGAGCTTCGAAGACGCTATTCGGAAGGGGATCGCCAAGGCGCAGAAGACCATCGACAATATCCAGGGAGCCTGGATCTCTGAACACAAGGTCGAACTCGCCGAAGACGGAACGATCAAACACTTCCGCGTCGACATGAAGCTCACCTTCCTGCTCGACGACTGAGCGTGTGCTTCTAACCCCCCGTCCCTCAACGAGAGAGGGCCCCGAGCGCATCCGCCCGGGGCCCTCTCTTCGTTCGTAGATGGTGCTCCTAGGAGGCGCCGTCCTCGAAGTCGTCTTCGAACGACACAACGGTCCGACCGGGTTTGGCCTCGCCACCGCCGTCGCTTGCACGGTCGCTCCCGCGATCGTCTCGACGGCTGCGTCCACCGCGATCGCGTCCGCCACGATCACGATTGCGGTCGCTATTGCCATCGCCGCGTCCCTCGCTGCGGTCGGAAGGACGGTCGTCGCCTTTCGGCTCCGAGCCTCCGTCGTCGGACGGTGCCGGGGCATTCGCGAGATCAAGACTGACCTTGCCACGATCGTCAATCTCACGGACCACGACATCGACCTTGTCGCCGAGGGCGAACACGTCCTCGACCTTGTCGATGCGCTTTCCGCCACCGATCTTCGAGATATGCAACAGACCGTCGCGTCCGGGCAGGATGTTGACGAATGCGCCGAACTTCGTGATGTTCACGACCTCGCCCACATACGTCTCACCGACGTTCGCCTCCGGCGGGTAGCCGATGGCCAGGATCCGCTCCTTTGCGAGTTCGAGTGACATTGCATCAGGAGCGCCGACGCGGATGGTTCCGTCGTCCTCGATCTCGATCTTGGCACCGGTCTCTTCTTCGAGCTCCCTGATCGTCTTGCCTTTCGGCCCGATGACCTCGCCGATCTTGTCCTTCGGAATGGTGACCGATTCGATCTTCGGTGCCGTCGGCGCAAGCTCATCGCGGGGTGCGGGGAGAACGTCGGTCATCTTGCCGAGGATGAACAGTCTGGCATCCCTCGCCTGGTTCATCGCATCGATGAGCACCTGAGCGGGGAGCGATTCGATCTTGGTGTCGAGCTGCATCGCCATGATCATGTCCTCGGTCCCTGCGACCTTGAAGTCCATGTCCCCGAGCGCATCCTCTGCACCGAGGATGTCGGTCAGCGTCACAAATTGGCCGTCGTGGTTGATGAGACCCATGGCGATTCCAGCGACCGGGGCCGCGATCGGAACGCCGGCGTCCATCAGTGAGAGCGACGATCCGCAGACCGAAGCCATCGACGATGAACCGTTCGACATCAGAACCTCGGAGACGAGCCGGAACGCATAGGGGAACTCCTCGTCATTCGGGATGACGGGCAGGAGCGCCTTCTCAGCGAGCGCACCATGGCCGATTTCGCGACGCTTCGGGCCGCGCATGAAGCCGGCTTCGCCGGTCGCGAACGGCGGCATGTTGTAGTGGTGCATGTACCGCTTCGAGTCTTCGATGGAGATCGTGTCGAGCATTTGCTCCATCTTCAGCATGCCGAGCGTGGTGACGTTCAACACCTGGGTCTCGCCACGACGGAACAACCCGGACCCGTGGGCCTGGGGAATCACTCCGACCTTGACGTCGATCTCACGAACGTCGGTGAGGCCGCGACCGTCGAGACGGACACCCTCGGCGACGACACGCGAGCGCATGACCTGCTTCTGGACGCTCCGGAACGCGTTCTTGGCGGCCTGCATGCCGTCAGCGTCGTCCTCTTCGAGTCCGAGCTCCGCCAAAGCAGCTTCCTTCGTCGCTGCCTCGGCTTCGAGCCGCTCCTTCTTGTCGGCGATCGTGCCGAGAGCTTCGAGCTTCGGCTTGGCGATCGCTTCGACGCGCCCATACATCTCGGCCGAGTAGGGCTCGTTGACGGGCCACTCGACGGCATCGGCCGGACCGACCGCCTCGAGCAATTCGAGCTGCATGTCGATCAATGTCGCGACGTAGCCCTTCGCCTCTTCGAGGCCGCGGGCGACGGTTGCTTCGTCACTGGCTTGCTGGCCGTCCTTGACGAGTCGGTACCCGTTCTCGGTGGCCCCGGCTTCGACCATGGCGATGTCCACATCACCGGAGTCGTTGCGCTTCCCAGCGACGACGAGGTCGAAGACGGCGTCTTCGAGTTGTTCGTACGTCGGGAATGCAATCCATGCACCATCGATGAGGGCCAGTCGGACGGCGCCGATCGGTCCATCGAATGGAAGCGAGCTCAGCGTCAACGCACTTGATGCGCCGTTGAGCGCAGGTAGGTCGTAGGCGTTGATGAGGTCGGCCGACAGCACGGTCGCAACGACGTGAGTGTCATTGCGGTAGCCGTCGGGGAAGTTGGGACGGAGTGGACGGTCGATGAGCCGGCACGTCAGGATGGCCTTCTCCGTTGCACGTCCTTCACGGCGGAAGAACGAGCCGGGGATCTTGCCGACGGCGTACATACGCTCTTCGACATCCACGGTCAGGGGGAAGAAGTCGGCGCCTTGGCGCAATCGCGTCGATGCGGTTGCGGTGACGAGGACTTCTGTTTCTCCGACGCGCACCGTAACGGCGCCGTCGGCAAGTTGGGCTAGTTCACCGGAGCGGAATTCGACTTCCACGTCTCCGACGAGCCCACGAATGGCAGTCTCAGCCAATTGGATCTCTCCTTCGTTGATGCGGAGACCAATTGGCAGTGGGCGGGTCTCGACGGAGCCGAGGCCCATCCACTGACAACTGGAACATCCGCGCTTACATGCGGGGGAACGCCGACTACATCGAAGGCGGCCCGAAAGCCGCCTTCGCCTGCGCTATCGGCGCAATCCCAGTTTCGCGATGAGCGACCGGTAGCGCTCCACATCTTGATTGTGGAGGTACCGGAGGAGTCGCCTGCGCTTCCCGACCATCATCAACAACCCTCTACGGCTGTGGTTGTCCTTCTTGTGGACCTTCAGATGCTCGGTGAGATGGTTGATGCGTTCGGTGAGCAGCGCCACTTGGACTTCCGGCGAACCGGTGTCCGTAGCGTGCGTGCCGAAATCATCGACGACGGTTTGAGTGTCGTTCACGAGGATTCTTTCCTTCGCGACAGAGTACGCGGGCGATTGCCCGAAACGGGATGATAGCAACGCTGTGGCGTAACGAGCGAAGCCCGTCGAATCATGTGGGCGTGCCGGCCTGCGGTGCCTCCCGGGCCGATGGGCTGCTACCGAAGGAGCGGCCCGGTACCGGATCTCCCCCTTCCCCACAGGGCGCCGAGGCCTTGCGGCTCCGGCCAGTGACAGGAACCGACAACCTGAGCTTCCGAGGCGATGCAGTCGGCCACCGTGTCGTTGTGCAGCACCGAGTTGTGTGCCTCGCCCATACGCTGCCACATGCCGACCAGGTCGGGGAAACGCCCGAACATGCTTCCACCGCCGTCGTTCAGGTCGTAGATCCGCAGGTCGTCCGGGCGGCCCCAGAAGTTCGTGAATCCGGCATCCGTATTCCGGACGACGACTACCTCCACGCCCGAACGCTCTCCGAGCCCGTCCCTGATATCCCGGCAACCGGTCCGTCCGCATCGCACGGGGTCGAAGAGACCGTCATCCGCCGTGTCACCGTGGAGCCAGCCGATGCTCTGGAGCAGTCCGAGCGGGCCTGCGGCGATTGGCGGATCGAGAATCGCCGCGCCGACCACCGCGTCAACTCCGATCTCCGGACGGGCGTCCCAGCGACCGACCACCTCGGTGATCACCGCTCCTCCCTTGCTGTGCCCGACGAGATAGATCGCTCTCCCTTCAGAGCCGAGCGTCGCGAGGTACGCACCGAGGGCGTCTGCAGCGTCTCCGGTCGGTGCCCAGCGGGATGCCTCGACCGGGTCGCTCGATGCCCACGCCCACCGATAGTCGAAGACGCGCACGTCGCGCGGCTCGACACCGATCCGCCGGGCCAGATCGCCGAAGCCATCTGGATCACCCCCGTGTCCTGGAACGTACACGAAGAGGGGACCCGTGTCGCGGCGAGAGTCTCCACCGCGGCGACGGACGAGGACCGAGCCGGCAAGCACCACTCCGCCGAGGCCCGCACCGCCGATCGGCACGAACGGAGACCGTCCAGGAGCTCTTCCCGACCGCGAGGTCGGAGACGGGGCCAGTCCGAGTCCGTCGCCGGGCGCGACGGATTCGCCGATCGCGCCGGCGGCGGTAGACACGGGCAACGCCCAGACAACGGTGTGCGTTGGAACAACGGAGAGGAACGATGCGATAGCGAAACCGGCGGCAACGAGGACACCCGGCACGATGGGATCCGATCCCGGGGAGTGCGGGCGACGCCACCACGATGCACGGGCAGCGAGGGGCCGTCAAGAGGTGTGATTGACCAATGTCTCGGTGGCAGACGCGATGTCATCGTGGATCTGGGCAAGCAGAGCATCGACCGAATCGAATCGGATCTCGTCGCGGATCCGTGCGACGAATTTGATGCTGAGGTGCTTGCCGTAGAGATCTCGATCGAATTCGAGGACGTGGACCTCGAGGACTTCATCATTCCCACCGAACGTGGGGCGGATTCCGAGATTGGCGACCGCCGGATGGTCGACGCCGTCGATGACCGCGATTGCGGCATACACGCCGTGACGAGGAACCGTAAGCATCGCAGGGAACGACAAGTTCGCCGTGGGGACCCCGATCTGTCTTCCACGTCCATCACCCGGAACGACGACTCCTTCGAGATCGTACGATCGTCCGAGCATCTTCGCCGCCCGCTCAACGTCCCCAACGCTCAGAGCCTCTCTGATCGTGGTTGACCGAATCTCCGTACCGTCGTCGCACGCGATGTCGATCACCTCGACCCGGAATCCGTACCGCCGCCCAAGCTCGGCGAGTGTCTCGGTGCTCCCGGCGGCGCCTCGACCAAATCGGAATCCGACGCCAACAACGACGAATCGTGCGTTCAGACCTTCGACCAGGAACCGGCGAACGAAGTCCTCCGACGACATGATTCGCATCTCTTCGTTGAAGCCCAACACGGCAATCCGATCGATGCCGGTATCTTCGAAGAGATCGAAGCGACGCTTGAGTGTGCTCAGGCGCGAGGGGGCACCGTTCGGCGACAGCAGACTTGCGGGATGGGTGCCGAATGTCATCGCTACCCTGGTGAGATTCGTGTCGACGTCGTCGAGCGATTCGAGAACGCGTCGGTGCCCGAGGTGCACCCCGTCGAACACGCCGATCGCGATCGCCGAGCCGTCCGACGGTGCATCCCACCCGGATGGGTCGCCCTGATAGATGATCATGCGGTGACGACTTCCGGCTTCACCAACGGCCCATCGATCCGGTAGACACCGAGCAGCACACCGTCGGCGAGCAGACGAACAAATCCTTGAATCGTTCCGTCGCCGCCGTCCAGGAGCATGGCCGTCGGCATGGCCACACCGTTCCGGATCCCAGCGATGTAGGACGATTCGACCTCGATGCCGGGGATTTCGGAGAGCGCGGTAGCGGGATCGAGGACAAGGGACTCGACTGCTTCGTCGGCCGCGGCCTCCGCGATCTGGTCGACGCACACTGCATCGGCAACGCCCAGGGTCCCGTTTCGCACTCTCCGGAGTTTCGTCAGGTGGGCCCGGCCCCCGAGTGCTCTTGCGAGATCGTCGGCAAGCGTCCGTACGTAGGTGCCGGTACTGCAGACCACGTCGAACGAAACTTCCGGGTAGTCGGACGGTGCCAGATCGGTGAAGACGAGAGAGTAGATCTCGACCTGGCGGGCTTCGCGCTCGACGACCTGACCGGCTCGCGCCAGTTCGTACAGGCGCTTCCCTTCGACCTTCCTCGCCGACACCATGGGAGGGATCTGAAGAATCGAGCCGCGGAACCGTTCGGCCACCGATTCCAACTCCGCTGTATCCACCGGAAGCGGGGAGCGGTCGATGATGGCCCCATCTGCGTCGAGCGAGTCGGTGGCAACTCCGAACAGGGCTGTCGCCTGGTACTCCTTCTCGAATCCCTGAACGAAGCGCAGCAGCCGGGTGCTTCGACCGAGGCCGAGGACGAGGAGACCGGTGGCCATCGGGTCGAGTGTTCCGGCATGACCGACTTTCCCCCCGACGAGGCGACGCACGTTCGCGACGACGTCATGACTGGTCCAACCCTGTTCCTTGTCGACGAGCAGGAACCCGTCTCCGATGCCGGGCCGCTTCACGTCAGAAGCCCGACGATCCGGGTGATCGTGTCATCGACTCCCAGTTCGGAGGTGAATCCTGCAGCGTTTCGATGTCCTCCGCCCCCGAATGCGGATGCAATCGCGGCAACGTCGACGTCGCCGCGAGAGCGGAGGCTCCCCTTCAGGACCCCAGGCTTCGTCTCCTTCAGGAGACAGGCAACACCTGCTTCCTTGGCGAGACGGACCAAATCGATCAACGCGTCGGCGGCTTCCCAGGGGATCCCGGCCACTCGGAGGTCCTCGCGGAAGAGCGTCGTCCAGACGAGGCCTGCGCCCGCCTCGAGACGCGCCCGACCGAGGACCCGGGACACAACCGTGAAATAGCCGAACGGTGCTTCTTCATACAACTGCTGGCCGATCGGTGCCGGTTCAACCCCGGCAGCGAGGAGATCCGCAGCCATGCGGTGTACCTCGGGACTTGTGGATGAGTACTGGAAGCGGCCGGTATCGGTGACAAGTCCGACATAGAGCGCCTCGGCTATCGGTCGAGTGATCTCCCAACCGAGACGTTGCAGCAACTCGAACACAAGCTGCGTCGTGGCTGCAGCATGAGGGTCGACGATGCGGACGTCTCCGATCGTCCCGGGCGTGACGTGGTGATCGATGACGAGGACTCGATCGGCTCCATGGATGGCGGGACCCACGGAGCCCACACGATCCAGGACTCCGGTGTCGCAGATGATTGCAAGATTCAGATCATCGGGGAATTCGGACGGCGGAACGAGCACGGTCTGATCGAGGAACCGGAACTCCTCCCCCAGCACAAAGGGTTCCCCGAACGACGCGACCGCTTCCTTCCCTGCGCTGCGTGCGGCGAGGGCCAGGGCAATCATGGAACCGAGTGCATCGCCGTCGGGTCGAACGTGGCCCACGATGCCGATCCGTTGTGCCCGACCGATCTCCTCGACCGCCTGTTGCCACACCAGCTCAGTCGGAGGCATCGGAATCCCCATTCGCCGTCTCGAATTCATGCAGCAATCGATCGATCTTGATCCCCTCGCCGATAGACGGGTCGACCCGGAACGTCAGCTTTGGCGTGTACTTCATGTGGACTTGACTGCCGACGACACCTTGGATGTGCGGAGCAGCCCTGGCGAGAGCTTCCCCGGTCGCCGCGACCTCCTCGTCGGAACCGAGCACCGAGTAGTACACGAACGCGTTCCGGAGGTCGGGGGACGCGTTGACCCCTGTGATCGTGAGGAACCCGACACCCGGGTCCTTGAGATCTCTGACTGCATCCGCGATGACTTCTTTGAGCAGTTCGTTGACCTTGCGCATCCGCGGGCTGTCGGGACGGCTCATCGTTCCTCCTCCTCGAGATACGAGCGGGTGGCACCAAGAACTTCGATCTCGGCGCGACGGTCGAGATCGGTCTGAACAGCGGTCAGCATCCGGTCGATGTGGCCCGGCGAGCCGGATACCACAGCAACCCCGAGGTCGGCACGCTGCCAGAGATCCTGGTGATCGACCTCGGCGACGGCAACCGGGTATGCCCGCCCGATGTCGGAGATGATGCCCTTCACCACCTTGCGCTTCTCCTTGAGCGACCGCACGTCTCGAATCCGCAGCTCGATTCGCTGAGCTCCGACGTGCATCCTGAGCCTCCTCGATCGGTGACGGCGAGATCAGGTTCTGGCAATCTCCTTGACCACGTAGGACTCGATCGTGTCGCCGTCCTTCACGTCCCGGAAGTTCGCAATCCCGATACCGCACTCATAGCCGGTCTGGACCTGCTGAAGGTCTTCCTTGAACCGTCGCAGCGAAGAGATCCTCCCGTCGTGGACCACGACACCATCGCGCACGACACGGGCGCGGGCGTTGCGGTTGATGGATCCTTCCGTGACGTAGCAACCGGCGATCAACCCGAAACGCGGGGAACGGAAGGTCGCCCGGACCTCAGCAACACCGAGGAAGGTCTCGACCTCGTCCGGTGCGAGCTCGCCGACCATCATCGATTCGATGTCATCGAGGAGCTCATAGATGATCGCGAAGGTCCTGACTTCGATCCCGGCCACTTTCGCTGCGGCTCGCGCTGACGCGTCCGGCCGGGTGTTGAACCCGTAGATCACCGCTTCCGACGCCTCTGCCAACATGACATCTTTCGCTGTGATGCCACCGACGGCGCCTTGGACGAAGGACACCGAAGCGTCCTCGCGGGCGATCTTCCCGACGGACTCTCGAATGGCTTCGAGCGATCCGTGGGCGTCGGCCTTCACGATGATCCGCAACTCGGCATGGTCGGCGGTTCGCAGAGTCTCGAGGAGCTGAGTGAGTCGTTCCGTGGCGCTCGGTACGGTCAACTCCTCCGACCGCTTCCTGGCGACCTCTCCCTCTGCCATCTTGCGCGCCGTGCGCTCATCCTTGACAACCTGGAACATGTCACCGGCGAGCGGAATCTCTCCCCATCCGGATACGAGTACCGGTGTACTCGGACCGGCACTCTTCAATTGATTGCCTTGCTCATCGAACATAGCCCGCACACGCCCGGACACGGTGCCGCAGGCAACAGCGTCGCCCTTCTTCAGGGTTCCACGCTGCACGATTACCGTGGCCACCGGTCCCCGTCCGACTTCGAGTTGTGCTTCGATAACGGTCCCCACGGCAGAGGCTTTCGGGTTGGCGGTGAGTTCTTCCACCTCCGCGACGAGTGCAACAATTTCGAGCAGGTCCGCAACGCCGGTGCCATTCAGCGCCGACACTTCGACGGCCGGTACGTCACCGCCGAGATCCTCGACGACAATGCCGTGCTGCGTGAGCGCACCCCGCACGGCATACGGGTCTGCCGTCTCGAGATCCATCTTGTTGATGGCGACGACGATCGGAACATCCGCTGCCCTGGCGTGGTCGATGGCCTCGACCGTCTGAGGCATGACACCGTCGTTTGCGGCTACGACCAGGATGACAATGTCGGTGACGTTCGCCCCCCGTGCCCGAAGCGCCGTAAACGCCTCGTGACCGGGGGTGTCGATGAAGGTGATCGAGTTGCCCCCGCTTTTCGCCTGGTATGCACCGATGTGCTGAGTGATACGACCGGCCTCACCTTCGACGACGTTTGCGCTCCGGATCGTGTCGAGCAGTTGGGTCTTCCCGTGATCGACGTGGCCCATGACCGTGACGATGGCGGGTCGCGGCTTCATGCTCGCCGGATCGTCCTCGTACTCAACGATGTGATGTGTGGGCCCCAGATCTTCTTCGACCAATTCCTCGTCGCTCTCGGCTACGAGGAGGTCGTATCCAAACTTGCGGCCGAGTGCTTCGATCGCGTCGGTTGGAATCGTCCCGTCCGCCGGGACCATCTCCCCCATCTCCATGAGTGCCTGGACGATGAGCACCGTCCGGGTCTGGGTCATACGCGCGAGTTCGTGCGTCGTGAGGCCCGCCTCGACGAGAAGCACCTTCTCCTCGCCCGACTCAACCTCGGAATCTGTCCCAACCTCTTCTTCTGGTTCGGAGCCGGCATCTGGTAGCTGGTCGCTGGAAGCTTGCTCTTCCGGCTCAGGCTCAGGACTGGAGACTTCCTCCACCGCGCTCTTCTCATAGGACATTCGGATGAGCACGACCGAGTCTTCGTCCAGTCCGGACGAGGCGGTCTTCACCTCGACTCCGAGTTCCTGGGCTCGCTCCAGCACGTCCTTGGAATCCAAGCCAAGGTCCCGTGCGAGTTCGTAGACCCGTTGCTTCGCCACTCAGTTCTCCTCGTTCTCGTCCTCGGCGGCGGCATCGGGTACGGTCTCGTCCGTCTCGGCCGGCGCGGGTACTTCTTCGGTATCGGTATCGGCGTCGGGGTCGGCGTCGTCCGGAACCTCGATTGTTGGCTCTACATCCTCCGCACCGCTCGCATCCACGACGGTCACTTCGGCGGGGGTGTCAACCGCAACAGCGCCGATTTCTTCCTCTTCCTCGAGGTCGAGGCCGAGATCCTGACTCTCGGATCGGATGTCGATTCGGTAGCCGGAGAGCCGTGCGGCGAGGCGGGCATTCTGCCCCTCTTTGCCGATGGCAAGCGACAGCTGATGATCGGGTACCACGACCTCCGCGGTCCTCTCGTCCTCGTCGAGACGCACTTCCTTGACGCGTGCGGGGCTCAAGGCTTCAGCGATGAAACTCGCCGTGTCGTCGCGCCATTCAACGATGTCGACCTTCTCGCCACGGAGCTCATTCACGACCTGCCGGACGCGAGAACCTCTTGCTCCAACGCATGCCCCGACGGGATCCACGTTCGGGTCGTTCGACGCGACAGCGATTTTCGTGCGGTGGCCCGGCTCCCGGGCGATGACGCGAATCTCCACGTCGCCGTCGACTAGTTCCGGCACCTCGAGTTCGAACAGAGATCTGATGAACTCCGGATGGCTCCGCGACACGACGATTTGCGGGCCCTTGCCCTCGCCGCGCACCTCGAGAATGTATGCCTTGACACGGTTCCCTCGCTCGAGCCGCTCGTACGGAATCCTCTCAGACGACGGCATGATCGCCTCTGCGTCGCCAAGATCGAGGATGGCGTATCGATGATCGGACTGCTGAACAATTCCGGTGATGAGATCGCCTTCACGGCCTTCGTAGATGTCGAAGACTTGCTCGCGCTTCGCGTCGCGAAGGCGCTGCATGATGACTTGTTTGGCCGTCTGGGCGGCAATTCGCCCGAAGTCGTCAGGCGTATCAGCCCATTCCTCGACGACGTTTCCGTCCTCGTCGAGTTCCTGGCCGTACACGAGGATCTCTCCGGTATCCGGGTCGATCGTTACGCGTGCTTCCTCCGCGGCACCTGGAGTGCGCTTGTAGGCGGAGACGAGTGCGTTCGCGAGCGCGTCGAGGATCGTTTCCGCAGGGACACCTTTTTCCCGCTCCAAGAGTTCCAACGCGTCTAACAGGTTGTAGTCCATCGCTGCCTCTTCCTACGACTTCTTGCCGGGCTTCGGACCCTTTTCCCAAACGAACACGGTACGCGCAGATGCGATCTCCGCCGTTTCGATGCGACGTTCGTCGCCATCGACGGACACCACGATCGCATCATCTTCTACCGCCGCGAGCAGGCCCCGGTGATGCTTCTCGTCCGCGACCTTCGTGAATGTCTTGATGTGGACGTCGCTGCCAACAGCTTTGCGGAACTGCGCAGGCCTCCGGAGCTTCCGCTCGAGTCCGGGCGATGTCACCTCGAGCGTGTAGGCACCAGGGAACGGATCATCACTCTCGATCAGCCGGGCGATACCACGTGACAGGTCGGCGATTCGGTCGACCTCGAGCGGCCCATCGCCCTCCACGACGACGCGCAGAAATCTGCCGCCACCGAGGACCTCGACATCGTCGAGTTCAATACCCTCTGCGGCAACGTACGGGCCCACAAGGCCCCAGATCTGTTCGGCGACATCGACCACGCTCGGTGCTCCTCAATAACCACATCACACAACGAGGCGGGCCAGGCCCACCTCGACGCGTAAATCCGGTTGCAGGACCGAGTATAGGCAAGGGCCGACCATGACGCGAGAGGAGTAGCGGAGTACTCAGCTACTCAGCTACTCGCTTCACAATCAACTCGACGGCTTCTTCCACCGGCAGATCCCATCGTTCACCCGAACGACGCTCCGACAACTCCACCACGCCGTTCGCCAGGCCTCGTGGACCGACGGTGATGCGATACGGGATGCCTATCAGCTCGGCGTCATTGAACTTGACGCCGGGCCGCTCAGCTCGGTCATCGATGAGGACGTCAATACCGGCGTCGCTCAGGTCGTCGTAGAGCTGATTGGCGACGACCATCGTGGCCTCATCGTCGATCTTCACGGCAGTGATAACCACTTTGTAGGGGGCGATCGAGACGGGCCAAACGATCCCGGCGTCGTCGTGGTTCATCTCGACGACCGCAGCCATGTTCCGCTCGACCCCGATACCGTACGATCCCATCACCAGCGGAACCGGCACTCCTTCGGCATTCAGAACGGTTGCACCGAGTGCCTCGGAGAACTTCGTTCCGAGCTTGAAGATGTGTCCGGCTTCGATGCCGCGGAACACCTCGAGGGGCTCGCCACACTCGGGACAGCCCTCACCCGCGACCACGGTACGGAGGTCCAGCCAGTCGGTAACGGCGATGTCACGGCGGGCGTCGACACCGCGAAGGTGATGGTCGTTGAGGTTGGCGCCTGTGACCATGTTCGATCGATTGGCAAGCTGTAGATCGGCGAGAATCCGAGGACCCGCCACCCCAACGGCCCCGAGGCTTCCCGCGTCGGCCCCGAGCAACGCCCGAATTTCGTCGGGTTGACCGGGCCGGATGTCGATCGCTCCAGTCCCATCCTGGAGTTTCTGTTCGTGGAGGTCGTGGTCGCCACGAAGCAGCACAAGCGTCGGCTCGCCGTCGAGTACGTAGACCAGCGTCTTGATCTGACGCTCAGCAGATGCGCCGCCTTCGAACTCCACGAGATCGACGATGGTCCGCACACCCGGGGTCGGGAATCGCTCGGGCCGGTCGGGGCCCGGCTCGTCGTGGACCGGCGGGATCGTGGAGGAGGCTCGCTCGACGTTGGCGGCGTAGCCACACGCGGGGCAATGAGCGATGTCGTCCTCGCCGGCCGGAGAGGGGACGATGAACTCGATCGAATCGGAGCCTCCCATGGCTCCCGACGATGCTTCAACTGCGATGGCGGTAACCCCAAGCCTCTCGAAGATGCGCGTGTACGCCGCAAAGTGCCGATCGAACTGCTGATCGAGACCGACGGTGTCGGCGTCGAAGCTGTAGGAGTCCTTCATGGTGAACTCACGCACACGAAGCAGGCCCGATTTGGGTCGCGCCTCGTCGCGGAACTTCGTCTGGATCTGATACCACAGCTGAGGAAGCTGCTTGTAGGAGGTGAGTTCTGCGGCCACAGTGGCAAAGATCTCTTCGTGCGTCGGTCCGAGGATCGCGTCACCACCCCTGAGGTCGCTCAGTGTGAACAGGATGTCGGCCATCGCTTCGGTCCGGCCGGTCTTCTCCCAGATCTCGCGAGGGTGCAGGGCGGGGAGAAGAAGTTCCTGCCCCCCGATGGCGTTCAGTTCTTCGCGGATGATCGCGATGATCTTGCTCCTGACCCGATAGCCAAGTGGCAACAACGAATACACACCGGACATCAACTGCCGTATGTAGCCGCCCCTGACGAGCAAACGATGGCTTGCCGCCTCGGCATCTGTCGGGTCGTCTCGAAGAGTGGGGATGAACGCCTGTGACCAACGCACGGATGAGCTCCAGTGATCTCGGGGTGGCCGGAGGATAGCGGGGCGGCAGGTGACAGGAGACAAGGGCCAGGCAACATGCCACAGGCAAACAGGCCACAGGCCACAGGCCACGGGAGACAGACCACAGCAGACAGCCAGACCAGGGCGTCCACGACGGTCTTCGCTGTCAGCTGTTGGCTGTCAGCTTTCATCCCCGGCGTCAGCCGGCGCTAGTCCACCGTGAGCCGGTAGGCGCCCGGTCCGGTTGAGCCGCTGTCTGCGACCACGATGATGAACGTGCCGGTTTCGCGGGCGGTGAAAACGATCCTGGGATTGGTGCCGAACAATCCCCCTCCCGCGTCGTCGTCGACAGCGAGTACGTAGCCGAGTGCTTCGGGACCGTCCACCATGAGCACAGGGTCGAAGGCAATCGAGTCCACATCGATCGTAATGGCCTGGCCCTTGCCGAGTTCGACCAGGTACCAGTCGAAATCGCCCGGGTAGTCGGCGTTGCCCATGATCGTCGTATCACGCGTGAGCAACCGCCCGTCGTCGGGATCGGGCCACTCCGCCAGGTCGACACTCGATCGGAGCTGCGCATCTCCGACTCCAGAGAAGCTCTCAATGCGCAGCAGGTGGGGTCCCCGGTAGGTGATCAGCTCTTCAATCGTTTCCTCGCCGTCGACCGTTTCGTCGGCAGAAGCGATTTCGAGCCCGTCGATAGTGGCGAACATGAGGGACACGTCGGCGTCACTCGATGCTTCGAACCGGACATCCGAGTACAGGGGAGTTTCGAAGACGAAAACGTGGTCCTGCCAGGCGTTCTCGAAAGAGACGCTCAACACGTCCGTGCCGCTGCCCCACGCCGGCAGTCGGTCACCAAGGCCACCGAGGTCTTCCCCGGACCGCATCCGTTCGACTTTGCTCGCAGCGTCTGCGAGGGACCCGGAGAGCCCGAATTCCTCGAGGAAACTGAAGTTCGTAATGCCGATGACCGTTCCGTGTTCGTCGACAAGCGCCCCGCCGCTCTGGCCACCGACGACGGTTGTGTCGGACTGCAGGAATGTCCACTGCTCGCTCTCCCACTCGCGAGTGCGAGAGAGGATTCCCTCGGTGATCGTCGGCTGTGGGTACTCCTCCGACTCGCCCGGGTACCCGACGAGGAAGACGGGTCGACCGAGAGGAATATCCTCCCCGTCGCCGATCTCCGCCGGTGAAGGAAGGTTCGCGGCTCCCGATACGTCGATGATCGCCAAGTCTCCGAACGGGTCCCAGCCGATGACCGGGGCATCCTGGACCTCCCCACCATTCGGAAACACGACGCGAACAGACCGGTACGGCCAAACAACATGGGCTGCCGTGAGAACGGTTCCGCTGTCGATGAGGACGCCGCTGCCGCCCGCGATATCCGTGCTGATCGAGGCGATTGACGGAGCAACCAACTCGTAGACCTGTTCGGCCGTGGTGAGTTGAGGCTGACTCACCGCCATCGTGTCACCGGATACTGCGGCAACCGTCGTTTCGGGTGGCGGTGAGACGGATGATGTGCATGCGGCCGCGACCACAGTGAGTCCCGCCAGTGCAGTTCCGACCCGGGTCGCGATCATCTGTCGTTCCCGGAGACGATGTCCGCCACGGCGGCACGGCGCTCTGCCGCACGGTTCGCATCCCCCTGGAGTCCGATCAGTTCGATCCGCTCCTCTGTCGCCAGATCCGCTGCTGAGACATCCGCAGCGGCGAGCCTCGCCTCAACCCCCTCTTCAAGGAGCCGGCGCGCCTCGTCGAGTAATGCATCGACCATCTCGTCCTCCGGCACGACACGTACGACCTGGCCCTTGATGAAGAGGTGCCCTTTGCCACGACCGGCGGCGATCCCGATGTCCGCCTCGCGGGCTTCACCCGGCCCGTTCACGATGCATCCCATGATCGCGACCTGAATCGGCAGATTCGCGGCCTCGAGCGCTGCGGTCGCCTCCGCGGCGACCTTGATGACGTCGACCTCAGCACGTCCGCATGATGGACATGCGATCAGATCGAGTCCGGTGCGTTCCCGGAGGCCGAGGTACTCGACGAGTTGTCGACCTGCCTTCGCCTCTTCGATCGGATCTGCGGTGAGCGAGAACCGAATCGTGTCCCCGATGCCTTCGAGGAGCAGTGTGGCGATCCCGGCGACCGACTTGATCAAGCCACCGGGTGGCGGTCCGGCCTCGGTGACGCCGAGATGGAGGGGGTACTCGACCCTCTCTGCGAGCAGACGATACGACTCGACCATGCGCGGCACGTTCGAGTGTTTGACGGAGATCTTGATGTCGTGGAATCCAACGTCCTCGAGGTATCGGATCTCGACCAGGGCCGACCGAACAAGCGCCTCTGGGACCGGAGCACCAAACTCCTCGAGAAGATCCTTGTCGAGCGAGCCGGCGTTGACCCCCACCCGGATCGACACTCCCGCGTCTGCTGCGGCTCGAGCGACGGTCTTGATGTGCTCTTCCTTTCGGATGTTCCCAGGGTTGAGTCTCAGCCCTGCCACGCCCGCCTCGAGAGCCGCCAACGCGAGCCGGTACTGATAGTGGATGTCTGCGATGATCGGAACCGGCGACCGCGGAACGATCTCTGCCAGCCCCTGTGCGGCTTCGACGTCATTACACGTGATCCGAACGATGTCCGCTCCGGCACCGCTCAGGGCATACACCTGGGCCAGGGTGCCGTCGACGTCGGCAGTCTTGGTGGTAGTCATCGACTGAACACTGACGGGAGCGCCACCGCCCACAGGGACGGCACCGACCATCAACTGTCGAGAGTCACGGCGCGGAATGGTCACGGCGGGCATGGTAGGAAGAAGTAGCCGAGTAGCGGAGTAGCCGAGAGCTACCGGCTGCCAGCTACCAGCAAGGCCCTAGCCCGAATTCCGAAAACGCCGGCGAAGCCGGTCAGAGCTCCAGAGGTTTGAAGATGTCCAGGTAGACACCCATAAGGCCGATCGTGATCAGGAAGACGACCACGACGGCGGCGACCGGCATCAGCTTGTTGACATCGGGGGCGCGTCCGCGGATCTTCTCGTACAGGGCGCCGGCGAAGTGTCCGCCGTCGAGGGGATAGAGAGGAATGAAGTTCAAGACCCCGACGAAGACGTTGACGAGAGCCAGTATCATCAACGTGCTCTCCATCGGTCCAGCCAATCGGGCGAGTCCGATCGGACTGATCGGGCGAACCTCATCGAGAACCTCTTCGTTTCCTCCGAAGATCGACATGACGAGCTTCGGGAACCCGACAATCAATTGTCCGAGTCCCTTGATGCTCTGGGCAATAGCTTCGCCGACGCCGCGGAGAGCGGCACCCACGACACCGAACACTCCCACGCGGTCCCGTGCGATCTCGGGTGCTGCTCCGAAGTAGCCGACCTCTTCGTACACGACGTCGCCGTTCTCATCCTTGACGACCGCATCGTCGACGATGACCGGCATCTTGGCGAATGCAAGGGTCGTTGCAGCTTCGACGGCTACGCCTCCGCGGTCGTACCCGATCAGAACCGTCTCCCCGCCGTCGGCTCGCACCCGTTCGACGAAGTCGTCCCACGACACGATCGCGATCCCCCCGTAGGTGCGAAGGAGGTCATCGGCTGCGAATCCGGCCATCGTCGCCGGCGAAACGTCGCCGGTTGGGGTGGTCTGCGCGACCACCGAAAGCGACAAGGTTGGGATCGGATCACCGGCGTCATCCGTCGACACGGCACCCCAGAACAAGAAGACCGTGATCAAGAGAAGCGTCGCCATGACGAAGTGGCTGAAGATCCCAGCTAGCACCACGATGGACTTCTTCCAGAAGACCGCGGTCCGGTAGGTCCGGCTCTCGTCGTCGGGATCGATCTCCTCGAGTGGATTCATCCCGATGATGCGCACGTATCCACCGAGCGGGATGGCTTTGATGCCGTACTCGGTCTCGCCTCGAGTGGTCGACCAGATGCGGGGGCCGAAGCCGAAGAACGCCTCGGTGGCCTTCATGCCGAATGCCTTCGCCGCGACGAAGTGGGAACCCTCGTGGATGACGATCATCAGCACGATGCCGATCAGCATCACGGTGGTGCCCATCAGTTGGTGCCCACGGTCGATCTCATGTGATCAACGGTACCTGCCACTCCCGACTACCGGGATATCCGCCGGACGATCGACTCGGTCGCCGCTGCCCGTCCGGCTGCGTCGGCGGCAAGCGCGTCGGCCAACGTCGAAATCGGTGCCGGCGGCACGGCGTCCAGGGCGCCTGCTACCACGTCGACGATGTCCGTGAATCTGATGCGACGATCCAAGAATGCGGCCACGGCCACCTCATCGGCGGCGTTGAGAACCGCGGGTCCGTTTCCGCCTCGCCTTCCGGCTTCGTAGCCGAGATCGAGGGCGGGGAAACGCGTTCGATCAGGAGCAGAGAAGGTCAGAGCGGTTCCCACCAGGTCGATCGGTTCCGTGGGTGCCTGGGCTCGCTCCGGCCAGGTCAACGCACGCTGGATCGGCTTGCGCATGTCGGGCGAGCCGAGTTCGGCCTTGACGACACCGTCGATGAACTCCACAAGCGAATGCACGAAGCTCCCGGGGTGGATAACGACATCGATCTGGTCGTAGGTGAGTGTGAACAGGAAGTGCGCTTCGATGACTTCGAAGGCCTTGTTCATCAGTGTCGCCGAATCGATCGAAATCCGCTGCCCCATGTCCCACGTCGGGTGTGCGAGGGCATCGGCAACGGAGACTCGTTCGAGATCGACATCGGGACGAGCATGGAATGGGCCGCCCGACGCGGTGATGATCACCCGACGAATCTCTTCCACGGACTCGCCTTCGATGCACTGCCAGATGGCCGAGTGTTCGCTATCGACGGGAACGAGCTCACCGCCACCGGATGCGAGCGCCGAGAGAACGAGGGATCCGCCCGTCAGGAGGCTCTCCTTGTTGGCGAGAGCCAGCCGGTTTCCGCTCTCGAGGGCCGCAAGTGACGGCTCGAGACCGGCCGCTCCGACGATGCCGTTGACCACCGTGGTCTCCGGCAGTCGAGCGAGCGCGGCGACAGCCTCCGGCCCGAACTCGATCCGACGCCCGAGCGCCCCATCAACCGGTCGTTTGGGTATGTGGGCCACGGCGACACGTGCTCCCGGGTACCGGCCGGCCAGATCGACGATCTCGTCCGACAACGATCCAGCTGCAAGCCCGAAAACGGGACGATTGAGACGGTCGGCTACGTCGAGTGTCTGGCGTCCGATCGACCCGGTGGCCCCAAGGACAACGATCGGGGTCAGAGCAGACCCATCCACACGAATGCTGCCCAGGCCGCAGGGACGACCGCGATGATGGCGTCGATCCGATCGAGGAGACCGCCGTGCCCCGGCAGGATGGAACCCATATCCTTGATATTGAGCGATCTCTTGACCACCGATACGGAGAGATCTCCGAGCGGTGCGAAGACGGCGACGACGACACCGAGGACGAGACCAGCGGGGAGATCGATCCCCTCGACGAAGAAGCTGGCGACGGCTCCGGCCAGGAGAGCCATGAGCGTGCCGCCGACGAACCCTTCGATCGTCTTCTTCGGGGAGATCACGGGAGCCAAGGGGCGGCGGCCGATCGTTCTGCCGACGAAGTACGCAGCGATGTCGACGAGAGCGACCATCCCCACAACGGTCAGCACGAGAGCCTGGTAGTTGTCGGCTGCGATAATCGGGAAAGCAAATGCTCCGAAACCACCGATCCAGACCGCGACAAGGATGGTGAGTGAGAATCCCGTGACGGCGCCATGGCGACGCTGGCTGACGGCATCGAAGAGCAGGATGACGGTGATCATCAGAGCAAACGCGATCGGGATCGCGACTACCCCCCACACGACCGTTCCGAGGCCTGCACCGACGATTCCCAGGAATCCGAAGATCGACAGCGGCTTGTACCGGCGGTGCATCAGGACGCTGTAGAACTCCCCCGCAGCGATGACGAACACTGCCAGGGCGAGCACGATGATCGCGGGGCGCCAGAGCAGCGAGAGCAGGAAAGCGGCAACCAGCGCCACTCCGGTACCGACGCGAAGGACGAGATCCGACGACTTCGGCGGAGCGACCCGCGTCGAGGAACCATCTGTGCGGGGATTGACAACGTCGTCGAATCCCAAAACGCCGGATTCAAGTCCGGGGATTGCTGCAGAGAGGGCCACCTGCTCGGTGTCCTCGAATTCCGCGGCAGTGATCGCCGCCGCGAGGTCATGGTGCTCGCGCGTGGCGGCGTCGAGATAGTGCTCTTCCGTGAAGTCCTCCACATCGAAAACGGTCGATCCGCCCTCGGGTTCGATGCCCGGCTCCGCGAATCCGACGATCGGCAACTCACCCGTGTCATCGTCGGTGTCGGGTGCCTCACTGCTGACCGTGTCGGGTGCCCGATCACTTCCCATCGCTGCGGTGCCGATTGACACTATCGGCAATACCGTCAGCCTCTGTGGGTCGACTTGACCGACTTCATCGAACGGCGGATCGGGGGCAGCGGCCTCTTCGACATGTCCGAACTCATCGTCCGGGTCATCCGCGACTGCGCCGATCAGGTCGTCCGCGGGGGCGCCCTGCGGCCCATCGTCCTGTTCGGCCACCGCGTCTCCGAGGAAGAGTTCGACGGTGTCCTCGTGAGGATCGTCACCTTCCGGATCGGAGATCCGGACGAATGGAGGGTCTCCGGCATCCGAGCCTTCCTCGATCGAATCTGTGGGCTCGACCTCGAGTGTCCCCTCTTCGGAAACGACCGTGTCGGTGACGTCGACAACGACCTCGACTTCGTCGGAGACGGATGGCTCGTCCGCCACAGCGCTCGTGAACGCCATCCAGTCGGCGATCTCCGCGGCGGGGTCGTCGCCCTCTTCGGGTACGGTCAACGCGGCGAATGGATCTTCGCTCTGCGCCGAGATCTCTTTGTCATCGAGCCATCCATCGAAGCCCGGGTCGGCTTCGGCCGGATGAGGAGCGAGGTTCTCGTTCTCTCCCGGCAGGTCGAGTTCACCGGTTGCATCGGGGTCGTGTCGGTCCATAGCTCCTGAGAGTACTTCGCCGAACGGCTCGAGCGGCGCATCTGTCGATTCGAAGCCGGCCACGGCAGCATGGCTCTCGGATGATGTGACGGTGTGTTCGGGCGACGGTTCATCCTCCGGCGGGCGATCGTTGTCTGTCGGCATTGCTCAGAGCACCCCTATACCTCGAGGAGCTCTTCCTCTTTAGTCGCAAGGATCCCATCGAGCCGCTCGACGTGTTCGTCCGTCTTTTTCTGGAGCACTCTCTCGGCTCGGCGGATGTCATCCTCGGACATGTCCTCCGACTCGAGGAGGTCCTTGTAATGACGCCGCACGTTCCTGATCGAGATGCGTCCCTCTTCGGCAAGGTGCCGCACAACGCGGATGAGTTCCCTGCGCCGTTCCTCGGTGAGGGATGGAAAGGAGAGACGGATAACATTGCCGTCGTTTGATGGGTTGAGGCCCAGATCTGCCTCTTGAATCGCCCGTTCAATAGCGGGGATCGCGGTTCTGTCGTAGGGCTGGATGACGAGCAGCCGGGCTTCCGGGACCGTGAATCCGGCTATCTGTTGGAGAGGCGTCTGGGTGCCGTAGTAGTCGACGTTGATGCGACTCAAGAGCCCGGGATTCGCACGCCCGGTCCGGATCCCGCCGAATTCCTGTTTCGCGTGTACGACCGTCTGATCCATCTTGTGCTCGGCATCTCTCAGCAGATCGTTGATCACGGCGCCTCCTCAGTGAACCAGGGTTCCAACGTCCTCTCCGCGCACGGCCCCTGCAATCTCACCGGGTCGGTTCATATTGAACACGCGGATCGGAAGGTGATTCTCCATGCACATCGTAATGGCAGTCGCATCCATCACCCCAAGTTGCCGCTGGATTGCCTCCATGTAGGTGACGTCGCCGAGGAGGTGGGCCCCCGGTGTCGTCGTTGGGTCGGCATCGTAGACACCATCGACCTTCGTGCCCTTGAGGATGGCGGCGGCCCCGATCTCGGCCCCGCGCAGCGCGGCCGTCGTGTCGGTTGTGAAGAACGGGTTGCCGGTGCCCCCTCCGAATACGACGATCCGACCCTTCTCGAGGTGTCGGATCGCCCTGAGACGGATGTAGGGCTCGGCGACCTGTTGAATCGAGATCGCCGTCTGTACGCGGGTTGGCGAACCGGCGTGCTCGAGTGCATCACGCAGGGCGAGCGCGTTGATGACGGTGGCGAGCATGCCCATGTAGTCCGCGCTCGCACGGTCCATGGTTCCCGCCGCCGCAGATACGCCGCGGAAGATGTTGCCGCCGCCGACGACAATCCCGATCTCGTACCCCTCATGGTGTACGCCCGAAATCTCCTCGGCGACGCGCGATACGATCGTCGGATCGATCCCATACTGCATCTCCGGATCGGCAAAGGCCTCTCCCGAGAGCTTGAGAACGACCCGGCGCATCAGCTCTCCTCGCCGACGGCCAGCCTGGCCATCTTCGAGACGCTGATGTTCTCGCCCATCTTCGACGCGAGTTGCTTGACCAGCTCGCCCACGGTGCCATCGAAGGTCTCGCTCTTCACGAACACCTGGTCGTAGAGCACGTTGTCGGCGAAGAAGCTGTTGAGGCGCCCTTCGACGATCTTCTCAACAATGTGCTCCGGTTTCCCCTCGTTGACCGCCTGAGCGGCGATGAGTCGCTTCTCGTCGGCGATGGCATCCTCGGGGACATCGTCGCGATTGATCCACCTCGGTCGAGCCGCGGCCACATGCATGGCGATGTCGTTCGCGATCTCCTGAAATTCGGCGCTCTTGGCGACGAAATCCGTCTCAGACGCGAGTTCGATCAGCACCCCTATGACGGGGCGATCGGCCTGGCGATGCAGGTACGAGCCGATGGCTCCTTCGGTCTGGCTGCGACCGGCACGCTTGGCTGCATCTGCGAGTCCCTGCTCGCGAAGCAGGTCCTTCGCACGACCCATGTCCCCGCCGGTCTCGGCGAGGGCTCGCTTTGCGTCCATCATCCCTGCGCCGGTCGATTGGCGAAGGGCTTGAACATCCTTGGCGGGAACGTCGCTCACGCCAAATCCTCCGTGGTCTCTGCCTGTTCGGTGCTGCTGCCTTCGGCCGCCGCACTCTCTGCCTGAATCTCGTCCAGCACCACGACCTCAGTCGGTGGCGGTGTCGGCGGGGCCTTCTTCTTGGCCGGTGCATCCTTGGCCGGTGCATCCTTCCGGCTCGCTTCCCTGGTCTCGCGTCCCTCCTTCGCTGCTTCTGCGATGACATCGCTGATGAGGAGGATCGTGCGAATGGCATCGTCATTGCCGGGAATCACGATGTCGACGGAATCCGGATTGCAGTTCGTGTCGACGATCGCGATCAGCGGAATTGCGAGACGCTTGGCTTCGAGAACGGCGATGTGCTCGGTGAGCACGTCGATCACGAACACTGCGTCCGGGGGGCGCTTCATGTCGCGCACGCCGCCGAGCACGGTGTGGAGCTTCTCGAGTTCGCGACGGAGGCGGAGGCGTTCCTTCTTCGGAAGTGACTCCATCTCTCCGGAACTCTCCATCTGCTCGAGTTCGAGCATGTAGAGAATCCGCTTGTGAATCGTCTGGAAGTTCGTGAGCATGCCGCCGAGCCAGCGATTATTGACGTACGGCATACCGGCCTTGTTGGCCGCTTCTTCGACTGCGCCTTGGGCCTGCTTCTTGGTTCCGACGAACAGCACGGTTCCACCGTCTGCCACGGCGTCACGAACGAGGGCGTACGCCTTCTCGATCTGCTCGAGGGTCTGTCGAAGATCGATGATGTGGATGCCGTTGCGCTCCGTGAAGATGTACGGACGCATCTTCGGGTTCCAACGACTGGTCTGGTGGCCGAAGTGCATTCCGGCCTCGAGCAGCTGTCGCATACTCACCACGGACATGTGGTTCCTCCTGTGTTCGGGTTCACGCCTCCGCCCACCCGGAACACCCCACAGACCGCCTGCGCGATCCGACCTCAGGGGTTTGTAGTGAACGTGCGAATTTGCCAGGAGTGTACCGGTGGGGTCCGCGTAGGGAGAAACCGGGTATGCCGAAGCTGCGAGCCACCAGCCGCCGACAACCGGCAAGGCCCGAATCCGATGGGTGTGAAGCCGGAAGCTGGAATCTGGTAGCTCGTACTCCGCTACTCAGCTACTCGTCGCCTACTAAGGCTCGATGAATCGGTTCCTGAGACTCAGCACTGCCTTCGTATGGATCTGGCACACCCGAGACTCGGTGACGTTGAGCACCGAACCGATCTCGGCCAGGGTGAGACCTTCGAAGTAGTAGAGCGTCACGACGAGCCGATCCCGCTCGGGGAGTCGGTTGATCGAATCGGCCAGGAGGTACCGGGTCTCTTCCCTCTCGAACGATCCGCTCGGATCGAGAGCACCGGAGTCCGGGACAACATCGCGCACTGACGACGAGTCGCGCTCGTCCGGATTGAGGAGTTCGTCGAGAGCCACGAAGCCCAAGGTCGACAGCTCACCGAGTTGATCACGCAGAGAATCGACGGGGATATCCATGTGGTCGGCCAACTCGTCATCAGTGGCTGTGCGCTGGAGACTGTGTTCGAGTTCTGCCATCGAGCGCTGAATCTCGCGGGCTCTCGCTCGAACAGATCGGGGAACCCAGTCGAGCGCGCGGAGTTCGTCGAGGATCGCTCCCTTGATGCGATTCACCGCGTACGTCTCGAACTTGTACCCGCGCTCGGGCTCGAATTTGTCGATGGCATCGATAAGCCCGAATGTTCCGTAGGACACGAGATCCGACGGATCGACGTTGCGGGGCAGACCGGAGCCGAGCCGGCCCGCAACAAACTTGACGAGCGGCGAGAAGTGGAGAATCAGACCTTCTCTGGCACGCTGGTCGCCATTGCTCTTGAACGTCTCCCAGAGTCCTGCGAGTTCATCGTCTCGGCGTTCATGCACGTGGGTGGCTCCGCTCATACGTCTTCTTGAGATGCTCTCGGGTGATGGCAGTGTATATCTGCGTGGTTGCCAGTTCAGAGTGTCCGAGAAGATCCTGGACGCTTCGCAGATCTGCGCCCCCTTCGAGGAGATGCGTGGCGTACGAATGACGGAGTGCATGGGGGAATGTTCCGAGGCGATTCTTGACGACGCGGCGGATGCCTCTCGGGTCGAGCGGCCCGCCCCGAACGCCGACCCAGAGAGCGTCTCCGCTGGCGGGCCCGGCGAGCACGGGACGTGCTCTCTGGAGATAGGTCGCGGTCGCTCGCCTCGCTTGGTCACCGACCGGTACCGCCCGCTCCGTGTTGCCCTTCCCGTGTACCGTGATGAAATGTCCCTCGCCGATGTCGCGCGTGGTCATCGCTGCGAGCTCGGAGACCCTCATCCCGGTTCCGTAGAGGACTTCGAGAAGTGCGCGGTCGCGAAGATCGACGGGATCGGAACCATCGAGATCATCGAGGAATCGTTCGAGTGTTGGGGCCGGGATGGACTTCGGAAGTGTCCCGGGACGTTTCGGCTGCGGGACACCGGAAGCCGGGTTCGCGGAGATCGTTCCTCGACGTGCGGCATCTTCGAGGAATGTTCGAACAGCTGAGGCTTTCCTCGCAACCGACCTTCGCGAATAATGCAGCGTCGTGAGTTGGGAGAGGAATCGACGAACGGTACGGCGTTCGACACCGTCGAGGCGCTCGATACCGAGCCGATGACACATCGTCGTGAACTGACTGAGATCACGACGATATGCATCGACCGTGTGCCCGGACAGCCCTCGCTCAGCGGAGAGCCGCTCCAGGTAGTCGTCGACGGCCGCGTCGATACCCCCATTGCGCATCCCGTCATGGTCGTGGCATCGTCGATGAAGGTCAACTACCCAACTGGGAGCGGCCAGAGCAAGACACGTCATTCGGCAACTTCCTATTCGGCCGGACTCTCCCTTCGCTGGCGGTGGGTCAGGCGGTACACGAGATCGAGTTCTTCGACGAGGTCGTCGGGATCTAGGACCGGGAACACGCCGTCTCGGAACAGCCGGTTCGTTCCCTCCGACGTTCGCCGGTCGACGTCTCCCGGCATCGCGAACACCGGGATGCCGTACTCGGCGGCCCTTACCGCGGTGATCAACGCCCCTCCGATCTTGGCCGCCTCCACCACGACAACGGCCGCGGAGAGGCCGGCAATGATGCGGTCCCTCGGCGACAGCCGCCAACCGCGACAACCTGAGTAGCTATGAGATAGCCGATCCTGGATGTGCCGTTCCCGGACAGTCGGCGAAATGCGTGATATGGCGACGTATTTGGTGATCTGAGTGGCGGTCGGCGCCTCACACGGTGATGGCCACCTTCCCGCGTGCATGCCCCTCTTCGAAATGCCGGATCGCCTTGGAGACCTCGCTCAACGGGTAGTGCGCGCCAATAACCGGAGTGACCTTCCCGGCTTCGATGAGCTCCTTGAGAGCAACCAGGTCCTCTTGGCTCCTCGTTTGAATCAACGCGCGCAGCTTCTGGCGAATGAACAATGACAACACGAGCGCTCCGAGCCAACGACCGACGGCTTTGGAGTAGCTCTGGTCCGACGCTGCGATGCTCGACTGTCCGACCATCACGAGAGTTCCTTGGGGGCTCAGGGCGCGCCTGAGATCCGACAACGAACGGTCCCCGGCCATGTCGAGTATCAGGTCATGGCGCTGCCCGGTTTGGGTGAAGTCCACTTGGGTGTAATCAATAACCTGGTCGGCGCCGATCGACCGCACCAGGTCCAGGTTCCCCGTGCTGCACACCCCGGTCACCTCCGCTCCGAACGACTTGGCGATTTGAACAGCGAAGATGCCCACGCCTCCCGCCGCACCAACAATCAGGACATGCTGCCCTGCCTGGAGCCGTCCTTTGTCGCGAAGACCCTGCAAAGCGGTGAACCCGGAGATGGGTACCACCGCGGCTTGCTCAAACGTCAGGTTGGCCGGCTTCGGCGCCAGCGCGTCCTCGGAAACAGCCACATACTCGGCGAAGCTGCCCTTGCACCATCCGAATACCTCATCACCTGGTTGTAACTGCCCCACGTTCTTGCCGACCGCCTCAATCTGCCCGGCCAAATCCAATCCGGGAATACTGTTCCTTGGTTTGCGCAGCCCGACAGCTATGCGTCCGATGTACCGCAGACTCGCCGGAATGTCCCATCCATACGTATTGGCTGAGGCGGCGCGGACTCGTACCAGCACCTCATCATCCCCGACCACCGGCTTGTCGATGTCCCTGAGTTCCAGGACAGCATCAGGTGACCCAAACTTGTCCTGGACGATCGCCTTCATCTGATACTCCCTGGGCCGTCACGTGGTCCCGACAGTAGTAGGCCAAGCTCTTCCGCTTTCGGGGCCGGACGATCCCAGATCGCTCAACCGGGGCGGGTGACGCCAGCGCACATGACACATGCCGGATCCATCGAGAACCCCGTGCGAGCCGCGCTCGTGAACCGGTACTCTGGAGTAGTTCTTGGAGCCAATCAACAAGCCGGGACAGGCGAGCACAGCGCCACTGAGGTCTCGCAAAACGTGTCCCAGGACCCTGATACCGGTTCCGACGGTCTCGGGGCGGCAGCCGCCAACCGCGACAACCTGAACAGCTATGAGACAACCGATCCCGGATGCGCCGATCCCGAGCACTCGCTGAAACGTGCACTACCGTCCCGGATGTGGTGATCGGCGTGGGGTGCTCGTCGCTGGTGTCATCGGTCGCGATCGAGGTGCTTCTCGTAGGTCACCGATGATTGGAGCCGGTCTTCGGGTATGTCGTAGTACTGGCGGAGCACCGCTTCCGGGTCCGGGGACGGTTGATAACCGGCCTTCTCGAGGGCAGTTCGGGCCTTGTAGTTGGCGGCGTAGGTACCGACGATGATCTTGTCGACACCGTCGACCTCTCGTTCGAGACAGTTGTGGAGCATCGCTGCGATGCCTTGCCGCTGACGGTCGGGCAGCACGTAGGCATGCCGGAAGAGAACCGCGCCGCCGGCATACTCGAGGCCCATCACGCCCACCAGATCAACGCCGTCGAATGCCCCGTACCAGGTCATCCGCCGAGTCTCCTCTGCCCAGCTTTCGAGGGTCATCTCTGGCTCGCAAACGTCTGAAGGGGTCAGGAACTCTGCATACCACTTGGCGGCGGTGTTGATCACCGTCACCGCGGCAAGCCCGTCGCTCGTCCCGAGAGCACGCACCTTCACTTGGGCTTTGCCCACGACCACATCCTCCAGACGCC
>CAXMQO010000042.1:0-14744 GCA_964195515.1 uncultured Saprospiraceae bacterium
ACCGGGCCCGATCCCCACGGGGGCCTCACGCTCCTTGTCGTCGAGGCCGGCATGGAGGGTTTTGAGAAGGGTCGAAACCTCGACAAGATCGGGATGCACGCCCAAGACACGGCAGAGCTGTTCTTCTCCGATGTGCGGGTACCCGTCGCGAATCGTCTCGGTTCGGAGGGGGCGGGTTTCATGCAGCTTGTCGGCAATCTCCCCCAGGAGCGCCTCAGCATCGCCGTCGGCGCGGTGGCTGCCGCAGAGGCCGCCCTGTCTCTTACGATCGAGTACGCGAGAGAACGAACCGCATTCGGCCGTCCGATCGGTCGCTTCCAGCACAACCGATTCGTGCTTGCGGAACTCAAGACAGAGGTCGACATCGGGCGTGTCTTCGTTGACCGACTCCTCGCTGAGCACGGTGCGGGCGCTCTGACGATCGAACAGGCCGCAGAGGCGAAGTGGTGGACGACGGAGATGCTCCGGCGGGTCGTCGACGCAGGTGTGCAGATGCACGGTGGATACGGCTACATGGCCGAGAATCCGATCGCACAGGCGTACCTCGATGCAAGGGTGCAGACGATCTACGGCGGCACCACCGAGATCATGAAAGAGATCATCGGTCGCGGTCTGGGGCTCTAGTTGAACGCCGGGATCCCTGTGATGGCTTGACCGAGGATGAGCGTGTGCACCTCGTTGGTCCCCTCGTAGGTGATCACCGATTCGAGATTGTTCATGTGCCGGATGACGGGGTACTCGAGTGTGATCCCGTTGGCGCCCAGGATGCTGCGCGCTTCGCGAGCCACCTCGAGTCCGGATCGCACGTTCTCCATCTTCCCGAAACTGATCTGCTCCGACGTAAGTGTTCCTTCGTCGTGCTTTCGCCCTAGGTGCACGGCAAGCAACATCGACTGATTTACTTTCACCATCATCTCAGCCAGCTTGCGCTGAGTGAGTTGGAATGACGCGATCGGTCGACCGAACTGGACGCGTTCCTTCGCATACGCAAGGGCTGCCTCGTAGCTCGCCCGGCCGGCGCCGACGGCGCCGAAGAGGATTCCGAAGCGGGCCTGATTGAGACAGGCCAACGGGCCCTTGAGCCCGACGACGTTGGGGAGCACCGCATCACCGGGCACTCGGACACCGTCGAGGATGAGTTCCGACGTGATCGATGCGCGAAGGGACAGCTTGTGGTGGATGTCGTTCGTTGAGAACCCCGGTGTGTCGGTCGGCACGATGAACCCGCGAATGCCATCGTCGGTCCGGGCCCACACGACGGCCACGTCTGCGATGCCGCCGTTCGTGATCCACATCTTCGTGCCGTCGACGATCCAGTCGGATCCGTCAAGCCGCGCCCGGGTCTTCATTGAACTCGGATCTGAGCCGGCATCGGCCTCGGTGAGTCCGAAACAGCCGACGATGTCGCCGGCGGCCATACCGGGGAGCCATTGCTGCTTCTGTTCCTCGGATCCGAAGGCCCAGATCGGGTACATCGCAAGCGATCCCTGCACGGAGACGAAGCTCCGAATTCCTGAGTCACCGGCCTCGAGTTCGGTGCAAGCCAATCCGTAGCTAACGGCGTTCGTCCCCGCGCAGCCGTAGCCGTCGAGGTGCATGCCGAATAGTCCGAGCGCTCCCATCTCTTTGGCAAGCTCCTTTGGGAGCGTTGCCTCCTCGAACCATTCGGCGACGTTCGGCAGAACCTTGTCACCGATGAACTGCCGAACGGTGTCTCGGATAAGGCGCTCTTCGTCGTTGAGAAGTGCGTCGATCTGGAGGAAATCGTTCGGGGTTTCGCCCCCGGGGCGGATTGCGGTGCTCATGACCTTGAGCCTACAGGTCGGGGATCTCTGCACGACTGTCGGGATCGCCCCACCAGAGCGTGCGTTGGGGGAAGGCAATCACGATGCCCTGTGGGGCCAAGGAACGCGCCACCGCGCGGGCAACACTATCGACCGCACGATACCCGTCGAGCACCTGAGGATCGTGCCAAAACAGGAGCTGGAACTGAATGGCGTTGTCACCAAACTCAGACACGAGCGCTTCGGGTGGTGGCTCGGGGCGTGTCAATTCGCAAGCTGCGGCGACTTCTTCGAGTACCTGTCTGGCGTGATCCAGATCGGTGCCGTAGGCAACACCTATCTTGAGTGTCGAGCGGCGACTGCCGAGATCCGTCAGATTCACAACGGGGTTGTCGATAACCGTCTTGTTGGGGATGTGGAGATGCTCGCCGTCGATCGTCTCAATTACGACGGTTCGGCCCGTGACCTCCTGCACGATGCCGGTTCCGCTCTCGGTGGTGATCTGGTCACCTGCGGCGAACATCGGTGTGCCCTGGAGGACGAGGCCGGCTGAGAAATTGTCCATCAGCCGCCGACCGGCCAAGAACACGATGACCGCGATGGAGAGAACGATCAGCAACGCGGGAGCTACGTCGATTCCAAGGAGCATGACGGAGTAGATGATCCCGGTGAACACGATGGCCCAACCGGCGGCCCTCGCGATCACGTCGGCTGCCTCTTCGGAGAGCTGCTGAGAGTGATGGAGGAGTCTGCGCAACAGTCGCCGCGCCAACCGGGCGAGGAGGAATGCTGCCACGACGACCAGCGCCGCCCACACGAAGTCCCAGACGGTCAACTCGTCGGCGTTAACTAAGCTCTCGAGCTGATCCGCGGTCGGTATCTGGGCCAGGATGTTCACGTGACCGCTCCGGCGAACAGATGCTCCTGGCCGCCCGTCGCGGTCCGGCGGACTCCCGACCACGGAATGTCGTCCATGAACACCCAACTCGTGCGATGAATTGCAGTGGGGCCCGATGCGGAGAGCGCCGCGCGATGACGGGGACAGGGATAACCCTTGTTTCGGTCGAAGTCGAACCCGGGGAAGGATGGCGACATCGCTCGCATCATCCGATCACGTGTCACTTTCGCAAGTATCGAAGCTGCAGCGATCGTCAGCGACGTGGCATCCCCGCCCACGATCATTCTCGTGTTGCCGGAGCCGACGAAGTCCCATCGTCCATCGACCAACACTCGATCAGGTTCGACACCGAGGCCGTCCATCGCTCGCGTCGCGGCAAGCCGCTGGGCGGCGGACATTCCGAGGCGATCGCACTCTTCCGGGGACGCGTGGCCGACGCTCCACGCCGTACACCAACCGGCAACCCGCTCGAAGAGGTACTCGCGCTCGGATTCATTCAGCATCTTCGAATCCCGGATCTTGTAGATACGCCTCCCGTTGGGAACCACCGCGGCTGCCACCGTGAGCGGCCCTGCCCAGGATCCTCGTCCGACCTCATCGACCCCTGCGACCACCCGATCCCCGTTCGCCCACAGCTCGCGCTCGACGGCGAGGCCGGGTGCCTTGGAGCGGATCGATGGACGTAGCCGGGTTGAGCTCACGAAACGAGGATACCTCCGTGTCATTCGCAGCCTTGCTCAATTGCTCCTCGGATCGATTGGGTAGTTGGCGTACCGGGCAACATGGCGTTCCTGACGCTGCAACACGCGTCTCCACAGCGTCGCAGGGTCCGGGTCGAACACGTCGTCTGCCGATCCTTCGACGGGGAACCACGACCCGATGGCGAGTTCCATCTCGAGCTGACCGGCGCCCCATCCCGCGTATCCGGAGAAGATGCGCAAGTCCTTGAGGCCATCGAATTCATCGGGATCGCGGGACACGTCGACGAACCCGACGAAGTATGGCGTCGGCTGCCAGGTTCCCTCTGGCTCGACACCCGGCCGGTGTGCCACACCGATCGCCGTCTCCGGCTGAACGGGACCACCCTCGAAGACGCGTGCCGGTGGGGCCAGTCGCTCATACCACGCGGGCAGATGGTCCCTGACGTCCATCTCCAGCGGCCGGTCGAGCACGACACCCACTGTTCCGTCGCCGTCGTGATCCATGAGGAGAACGACGGAGCGGAAGAAGTTCGGATCGGCGAGAACGGGCGAAGCCACGAGAAGCATGCCGCGACGGAGATCGGCCATGCTCGTAGGTTGGCAGATTCAATCCACGATTGCCGCTGTCCTTGGGTTTGCCGTCAGCGAGGAGCGGGATCCGTGTCGGGGATGAGAGATCCGCCAGACAGAATGGAGACATGGCCGTCGCTCCACTGTACTTCGACGGCCCCGGCCTCCACTCGCTTGATCACCCCACGCCGCGGCTCGCGTCCGACGGTCTTGGTGAGGGTCTTGACTCGCTGGCCTTTGTGCAGATTCATCGGAACCGTCCTCCCTGGATGTTGGTTCGATTCTACGCTTCGCCCACGCCACCCGGGAGGGTCCTTTGCCTCTCCTGCCGGCGATTCGGGAGTATCTTCTGTCGACGCTATCGTCGATTCCAGGAGGTGCCCATGGAACTCTGGAGCAACGATCTCTCGGAAGGCGACCCCATTCCAGGCGAGTTCGCGTTCTGTTTGCCAGATGCAGAACAGCACGCGACCTTCGGACCGAATCGCAATCCTCATATGGCGTGGTCCGGCCTGCCGGAAGGGACTCGCAGTCTTGCGGTCATCTGCCACGACTGCCACGCGCCGACGAAACCGGATGACGTCAATGTCGAGGGACGAGAGGTCCCGGAGGATCTGCCCCGCGCGGACTTCTTCCACTGGGTGCTCTTCGGACTCTCTCCCGACATCACGGAGATCGGGGCTGCGGCGTGTTCGGACGGCGTGACCGCCGGTGGGAAGGACGACGAGGCACCGTTCGGTTGCCGACATGGTCTCAACGACTACACCGAGTGGTTCGCAGGAGATCCCGGCATGGCGGGTGACTACTACGGCTACGACGGACCCTGTCCGCCCTGGAACGACAGCCTCGTGCATCACTACGTGTTCACTATCTTCGCGCTCGACACGGAGTCGTTCGACCTCCCCGAGCGCTTCGGCGGCGCAGATGCGCGTGCTGCAATCGAGGGCCATGTGCTCGAATCCGCCGAGATCACGGGTACGTACACGCTGAATCCACGGCTGGCCTGAAGGCGGCTTGTCGCACCACCGTCCGATTTGTCGTGTAGGTTCGCTGATATGGATGTGAGGCTCGCGCGACATGAGGATCTTGCGGCAATCGAGGAGGTCGCTCGTTGGGCTTGCTCGGAGGCCCTCGGAGAGATGGTGCCGGAAACCGTCGTCGACACCGAGATTCAGAGGCGTTTCCGCAAGTCGGTCCTCTCCGAGCATCTCCTGTCCCAACGGCTCCTTGTTGGTGTCGACTCGGCCGGTCACATCGAACTCGTTGTGATGATCGACGACGAATCGGACCACACCGAACTCGTGACCGTCGTCGTACCGACTCACCCGATACGAGTCGTCGATGGATGTTCCCTTGTGGAGGCTCTCCGCGTCATGGGGTGGGTGGGCCCGATCTCATCAAGCGTCGCTCTCGGCCACACGGTGCACGAACACTTCCACGAAGCCGCGGGGTTCGCCCCTGGAGAGGTCACCGTGGACCGCGTCGCGGGACACGACGTGTTTAGGCGCGAGTGGTGGCTCGATCCGGTTCTCTCCGCCGCCGGGTAGTCTGCGCGATATGGACTATCGACCGCTCCCCAAGGCCCTTCTGCACGACCACCTCGACGGCGGCATCCGCGTCGAAACCATCCTCGAACTCGCCGACGCCCAGGGATACGCTGACCTGCCGGCCGCAGATGCCGATGGCCTGGGTCGGTGGTTCAACCAGGATCGGTCCGGTTCTTTGGAGCGCTACCTCGAAGCGTTCACACACACGATCGCTGTGATGAGCAGCGAGGATGCCCTTCAGCGGATTGCATACGAGTCCGGGATCGATCTCGCTGCCGACGGAGTGATCTACGCCGAGATTCGTTTCGGCCCCAGCCTGCACATCGTCCACGGACTGACCCGTGAGGCAACGATCGAGGCAGTCCTCGACGGTTTCGCAGCAGCGCATCGTGAGACCGGGATCGTGCTGTATGTCATCGTTTCAGCGCTTCGCCAGGAAGCGGACTCCGAAGAGGTCGTTCGAGCTGCAATCCCCTATCTCGGCCGGGGTCTCGTCGCTTTCGATCTCGCGGGCCCCGAAGCACGGTTCCCTGCCGACGATCACCTCGCAGCCTGCAGACTCGCTCGGGAGGCGGGTCTCGGTCTGACCATCCACGCGGGCGAGGCCGATACTGCGTCGTCGATCTGGAGGGCTGTCGCGAAGTGCGGGGCGACGAGGGTCGGCCACGGTGTCCGTATCGCCGACGAGACCGACTTCGACGGAAGTACGATCACATCGCTTGCCCCACTGGCACGCAAGATCCGTGACCATCGCATCCCTCTCGAAATATCCATCACGTCTAACCTCGACACGTCGGCGTTCCCTTCGGCAGCGGAACATCCGTTCGGAGCGCTCTACCGAAGCGGCTTCACGGTGACGATCAACACCGACAACCGGCTCATGAGCCGGGTCAGTCTCACCGACGAGTTCGAACTCGCTGCGACCACGTTCGACCTCGAGCCGGCCGATCTCGAAAGGATCACTGTGAACGCGCTCGAAGCAGGCTTCGGTGATTGGCCGGAGCGCCGGCGCCTGATCGACGAGGTGGTTCGTCCGGCCTACGCCAGTGTCGAGTCGAGCCAGGCAGCGATCTCGGAGAGCACCTGAACCTGTTCCGGTTCGTTGTGCATCTCGTGTCGCAGTCCCGGGTAGACCTTGCGTTCCACCGAATCAACCGCCGCGAGGGGTGCAGATGCCGAAGGAGGCACTAGCGGATCCTCGGCGCCGTGGATCACCAACGTCGGTGTATCGATCCCCCCGATTACGTCGTGGGAGCGATCTTGCGCAGCAAACATCTCCATTCCCAGGCGCGTCGTCGCCTTCGTGTACACGAGGGTGTCGGCGAAATACGCCTCCCCCACTGCTTCGTCACGCGAGAGTTGCTCGCCCTTGATCGAGTTGGCCATCGCCAGCTTCGGCGTGACCCTACCGAGCAACTGGGCTGCCACCCGCAAGGCGCCGGGCACGTCGGCCTCGAGCGCCGGTGCAGAGAGGACGCCGGCGTCGGGGTGTGGCCGACCTTCAGCGAGATAGTACGTGCCGATCAGCCCGCCGAGGGACTGGCCGTACATCACCCAGGGGATATCTGTGCGAACCAGGCCCGACTCGACGATGCCCTGAACGTCGTCGACGTAGTCGCTGAAGGAACCAACGTACGCTCGCGTTCCTTCCGATTTCCCGTGGCCCCTGAGGTCGAATGAAGCGACCGCGTATCCCCGGTCGACGAAGAATCGGGCGACGTGATCCCAACGTCCGGAATGCTCACCGAGGCCGTGGACGATGAGAAGTCCGCGTTGAGGCTCTCCATCCGGTGTCCAGGTCCTCGTATGCAACGCCAGGCCGTCCTGCGTTGTGAACGTACCGGTGGTCTCATTCATGTCTCGCTCCGATCGATGCTGCGAAGGCGGCACCCACGATGCCGGCCTGGTTTCTGAGAACGGCAGGCACGATGCGCGCCTGCGTTGTGAACTGATGTGAGTACGACTCGAATCGTTTCGAGATCCCGCCGCCGACGACGAAGAGGTCGGGCCAGAAGAGTTCCTCGATGTAGGCAAGAAGCTCGTTGACCCTGGCCGCCCACCAGTCGATGTGGAGGTCGCCACGCTTGACAAGACGTCCGGCGGCGTAGTGCTCCGCCTTCTGTCCTTTGAAGATCAGGTGACCGAGTTCGGTATTGGGCATGAGACGTCCGTTGTGGAGATAGGCACTCCCGATCCCGGTGCCGAACGTCAGGAGGATCACGACACCGTCGACACCCCGAGCTGCCCCATATCGTGCCTCGGCAAGGCCCGCGGCATCGGCGTCGTTGAGGATCGTGGCCGGCATCTCAAGGCGGTCACTGAGCATTGCGGCCGCGTCAAGCCCAACCCACCCGTTGTCGATGTTCGCCGCGGTCTCGATCACCCCGGCGCGAACGACGCCCGGGATCGTGACGCCGACCGGTCCGGACCATCCGTGGGCCTGGACGATCTCAACAATGGCGGATGCCACCGCTGAGGGAGTGGAAGGTTGGGGCGTCGGAATGCGCAGACGCTCTGCGACCAGAGCGCCGGTTTCAAGATCCACGGGCGCACCTTTGACGCCCGATCCTCCGACGTCGACACCGAACACTTGCACGCCTACGCCTCCTCCATGATGAGTCGCTCGAGGTTCGCAGCATATCGGTTGAGGTTGTATCCGACCGCATCGACCGATAGCTCGATTCTGACACCGCCGGGATACTCGGGGAAATCGCGATCCAGAGCTGTCACGCCGGGAAGCGCCTGCAAGTATGTGCCGGGAGAGAAGGGCAGGAGCACGACGATCACAGGACTCTGTGGTTGGATCGCCACCTGAACGCCGCGCAGCTGCCGGAGTCGTTTCGCGAGTCGGCGCACTTCGGCCAGCGTTTCCTGTGCGACGGTGCCCGGCACGGCGCCTTCTACGGCGACGACCGACACCCCTTCCGGGACCGGACGGAGTTGAGTCCATGCACCGGTGAGCATGATGGTTCGACCTCCCCCGACGCGATCGAAGACGCCGAGGTAGTTCGGGTACCCCACCACGACCGTGTCGCAACAGGTGTCCGGCACAACCGTTCGCCCCCGCACACAGGGCAGCTCGCTGGTCCCAACTCTCGCGAGCAGTTCACGTTTCAGCCTTGGATCCAGTGCGCGCGAAACCGCCAATCCCCCAGCGGCGGCCTCAACGATCCGTTCGACGATCACCGGCTCAGGCTAGAGCCTCCTGGTGTCGTGCCGAACCCTGGTGTCGTGCGAACCGTGGGCTCGTAGGTGCGTAGAGGTGCGCCGTAGAGGCGCGCTGACAGTCCACAGATCGGAACAACCTACGAGACCGCGTGTGAGCTGACCGAGAGATTGGTGACTTCGGGCGGCCCGGGAATTCGCGTAGGTGCCTCCGGGAGCTCCACATCCTCGGGTTCTTCCAAGTCGTACTTCACCAAGAGGTGGTGGAAGTCTCGCTGATAGAAGATCTTGCACCGAACGTCCGGGTACAACTCCCGCAGGCGCCGTATCTTGCCGTTCTTCTTGGTGACGAGTTTCTGACTCATCGTCGTGATCTCGATGAAGAGGTCATCGTCTGGCAAATAGAAATCCGGCCGAAATTGCCTCGTGGCGGTTCCCGATTCGTCCCACTCGATGACGAAGGCTCTCGGCTCGTACTCCCACGGGACCACGTAGAAATCGAGTAGTCGCGCGAATTCCCGCTCGCTGGAGTGGGCGAACTCGACCTGGTCGGCCGGCCCCGCGAGGAGATCGTCGATCAGTGAGCCGATGCCGTCGATGTCTTCACCTCGCGCTCGCCCGGGATCGCCCGATCCGGGAACAGCCGGTGGATCTCACCGACCAGCTCTTGCTGAACGGGACCAACCGCGATCCCGAAGACACCCTGGCCGCCGCGGAACACGTCGACGACCTCGGACGGGCTATGTGCCGCGTAGATCGTCCTGCCGTCCGAGAGCAGCGTCACGTCTGAGAGCGGGCTCTCGGAGGCGAGTTCCCCTCTGAGGATCTCCATTGCCTTTCGGATCTTCTTCAAGGACATGCCGGCATCGAGGAGGCGCTTCACCACCTTGAGTTGCACGATATCGGGGAAGGCGTAGAGCCGCTGGCTCCCCGAACCCGTCGCTTTCTGAAGCGACGGTGTGATGAGCCCCGTGCGGGCCCAGTAGTCGAGCTGACGATACGTGATGCCGACCAGACTGCACACCTGAGGGGCTCGATACCCATCAAGAGCCTGATCAGTCCTGCTGTCCTTCATTTCCAAGTGCCTCCCAGTTCGCACGGCTTACATCAACGTAATTCCGCCAGCTGAACTACGACGGTGAAACTAGGAGTGGAAGACGCGCGTTGTCAACAACCCTTGTGGATAAGTCTGTGCCCCCAAGGAAACCCGACTAGGAAGTGGAGTCGTGCTCGAAGTCTTCCGGGGTCACATCATCGAGGAACTCGCGAAAGCGCTCGATCTCTGCTTCTTCGTTGTCGTCGTGGATCTCGATGCCTGCCTCGTCGAGCAACGCCTTCGATGCGAAGACGGGCGCGCCCGATCTTGTGGCAAGAGCGATGGCGTCCGAGGGTCTGGCCGAGATCGTCAACTCCTCCCCCTCCGATTCGATGACGAGATCGGCATAGAACGTCCCTTCGTCGAGCGATGTCACGTCGACGCGTTCGATTTCGGCGCCAAGAGCGTCGAGCAGCGTCTTCATCAGATCGTGGGTGAGGGGTCGTGCGGTCTCGATTCCCTCGAGCGCCAACGCGATCGCCGTCGCCTCCGGCGTACCGATCCAGATCGGGAGGTACCGAGTGCCGTCGCGTTCCTTGAGCAGCAGAATTGGGGTGTTGGTGGGAAGTTCCACGCGCACCCCGACGACTTCCATTGCAACGCTATCGCTCATGCAATCAGCCTATCACCGGCGAGCGTGTCACCTTGATGGGGAGACGTTCAACCGAGGGTGCGTCGACCGAACGAGTCCGGGTCCGACGTGAGCACAGAGAGATCCATTACGGCCCAGATCGATGAAACGTTTCGGTAGCGTCCCTGCCAGTCCATGCCGTAGCCGAGGAGGAATTCATCGCCGACCTCGAAGCCGCGATGCTCGACGGGGACGTCCACGATCCTTCGTCTTGCTTTGTCGAGCAGCGCGACCGTCGTCACACTCTTCGCTCCTCTGGCGGTCAGCATCCTGCGCATCGTTGCGAGTGTCAGCCCCGTGTCGACGATGTCTTCGACGATCAATACCGACCGCCCTTCGACCGGTATCGAGAGGTCCATCGCGATCGAGACCCTCCCCTCTCGACCGAAACGCGTCAAGCTGAGAAAATCCACTTCGATCGTCAGCGGGAGATGCCGGGCGAGGTCGGTGAGGAACGGTACCGATCCTTTCAGCACCCCGATCACGACCGGATCGGGATCGGTCAAGCTCTCGGTGATCTCTACGCCGAGCTCCGCGACTCGTCGCTGAAGAGCCACGGCATCGATGACCTCGAGGAACGGCTCGGTCATCGGTCGCCACCGGCCACGGTCGGCAACGCGGCCTTCAGCCATTCGGTGATCAACGCCGCCTTCGGAAGGTCGGTCAACGCAGACATTCGCCAGCGTCCGTCGTCGACTCTCTGCATCGCTCCGAGTCTGCGTTGTTCGGAGTCGGTCACGTCGAGATTCACGCCGACGGTCCCACCGCCGCCTTGTTCCGAGAAGAAGGGACGTAGCCATCGATCGCTGAGCCCGTATGTGCCATATGCCCAGTCGATGAGTTCGCGGCTGTCGCTGAAGTGGTCGTCGGAACCCATGACCACGGTCACGATTCGTCGTGGGCCACGTTCGGCAACGGCGAGCAACACCTTCTGCGCCCATGGCGTGTCACCGGTCTTGAGACCCACGACGCCGGGGAAGGCGCCGAGAAGTCGATTGGTGTTGTCGACCTGTCGCGGCTTTCCCGTCGGGTCTTCTGGCAGCGTGATCGTCTTGATCCTGGCGATCCGCTGAATGTCCGGGTAGTCAAGTGAGGCAACCGCCATCGTGATCAGATCATTGGCGGTCGAGAAGTGGTCGGCATGGTCGAGACCATTGGGATTCGCGAAGTGTGTGTCGTCCATCCCCAGTTCCGCGGCACGGGCGTTCATCTTGCCGACGAACGCTTCGACGCTTCCATTGCCGACGTGCCACGCAAGGGTCAGCGCGGCATCGTTGCCGGACCGCACGAGCATGGCGACGAGTAGGTCGTAGACCGTCCACTGCTCCCCCGCCACGAGGTCGGCGCTCGATCCCCTGGTCGTCGTTGCCGTCGAGGGCACCGTCACGATTTCGTCGAGTTGGGCCTCGTCGAGAACGACCATGGCAGTCATCACCTTCGTGACCGAGGCCATCGAACGACGCTCGTTGACGTTCCACGTCGCCAGCATCACACCGGCGGTTTCGTCGTACACGGCCCACTCGGATGCACTCACCACCGGAGGTGGTGGAGACGCGACCGGTTCTGTCGGCATCGTGGTGAACGATCCGATCGGCGCGAGGAGCGCGAGAACGAGGGTGGCGATGGCTGTGGATATCATCGTTCGAGAAGGCTCCGAAGCCTACCCCGGGTGATACTTTCTTGAAGCACTGCAGCGGCCTGAGCACAGTCCGCCAATGTCTCTGCGGCGCGGTGGCGGTTCTCCGGATTGCGGTGTCGCAGCAACGGTGCGACCAGCTGACCGAGAAGGTCGGTCTGGCGGTCGGCCGAGAGACGGATAGACCGCAGGTGACGCACCTCCAAGCCGTGGCTGAGCAGGCGATGTGTTGCCCGTGCAATCGAGAGATCGTGGTCTCGGAACACTTCGGTGCCATCCGGGAGTTTCATCGGTTCGAGGATGCCTGCTTCAATCAAACCCGTGAGTTGATGAGCGGACAGCCCGGAAGATCGCATCAGTTCGGCCGGTGTCAGCGAGACCCCAGAGGTCGCGAAGTACGCCTCCGGCGGCGGCCCGGCTTCGGGTGAGACCGGTGATTCGTCACCGTGTTCCCAAGCAGCGAGCTTCGACTTGATGACCTTCAGCGGCAGGTAGTGGTCGCGCTGCTCCTTCAACACGTACTCGATGCGGCGGACGTCCTCCTCGGTGAAGATTCGATACCCCGAGGCCGATCGGCTCGGCCCGACCAGTCCCTGACTCTCGAGAAACCGCAACTTTGAGACGGTGACGTCCGGGTACTCGGGTTTGAGGAGATTGATGACCTCCCCAATACTGCGGGTGCGTGCGGTTCGCAACGGCACCATGCCCATCAGATGTTCCCGCGGGCAACGATGAGGTGGAACTTTCCGATGATCACTTCGTCGCCTGCGGTGAGAGCGTAGGCCTCGGCCCATGCGCCATTGACGTAGGTCCCGTTCGTGGAACCGAGGTCCTGGATACGGAGCGAGCCACCCTCGACGTTGAAACGAGCGTGTTCACGGGATACCGTGACGTCGCCGAGGAAGATGTCGCAGTCCGCACCTCGTCCGGCGATCGTGTCGCCGTCGGCGAGGACGTAGGTCAGCCCGGCTTGGGGCCCAGTCTCGACGATGAGCGCCCAACCGAAAGCGCCGGCAACGGTGCTGCCCGAGGCGCCGCTGGCAGAGGCGTCTCGCTCGGGGGTGAACGTGATCGTCAGGTCTCGGTCGATGTCCGGTGTTTGCTGCTCATCATGGGGTGCCATGTCCCCATGCTACATCAACCCTCGACCATTCCTTGAGGGTTTCCGGCTTCGCGGCACCTGGAAGTCGGGAGTCGGACGTATCGGGCCCTGCTCGCGTCTCCTGCCTACTCCTCCGTGAACGCCGTATACGCGACGGCATCCATCAAGGCGTCGAGGTCTGCCCCATCATCGACCGGGGTGATGGTTACGAACCAGCCGGCTCCGAACGGATCGGAGTTGACGAGTTCAGGCGCGTCCATCAACGGCTCGTTGACGGATGTCACCACTCCCGAGATCGGCGCGTAGACGTCGTTCACCGACTTCGTGGATTCGACCTCTGCGATGCTCTCCCCCGTTGTGACGCTGCGACCGACGGCCGGGAGGTCCACGTACACGACGTCGCCGAGCGCATCCTGGGCGTAGTCGCTGATGCCAACGGTGACGGCTCCGTTGCTTTCCAGGCGGACCCACTCGTGATTGTTCGTATATCGGAGGCCTTCTGGGATCTGCACGGGTCGTCTCCTGTCCGTTCGGGAGTTCCGAGTCTAACGGTTCGGATCGGTGCTCCCGGCCGTGGCGATCGCGGTGCGCATGTCTCCGAGATAGCTGAACGCGACGATGTAGTAGGTCACGAGACCGGGCACTCCGACAACGAGTGCGCCCCACCACAACCACGTCATGTCGAGACCGTGAGCGATGTAGAAGGTTGTGATCGAGAAGTAGAGCAGCAAGGTGGCAAGCTTGCCGAGCCAGCGCACGTCGAGCCTGCGGACGCCCTTGGTCCATCCATAGGCTGCTCCGATCGTGATAACGATCTCTCTGATGATGATCGCCCACGCGAACCCCCACGGGAGAACCCCCGTGACTAGCCCCAGGATCACGGCGACTGCGACGGCAAGGCGATCGGCAATGGGGTCGAGCATCTTGCCGACCTCGGTGACCTGATCGAGCCGTCGTGCGAGGTACCCGTCGATCCAGTCGGTGGCTCCGATGACTCCGAGGAGAGCCCCGGCCCAAGCGGTCTCGTCGTTCAGAACGAGCCAGATGAAGACGGGGATGAGGAGGAGTCGGAGCACCGACACCGCGTTCGGTATGTTCATTGATCCTTGCACCGTCTACGACACCTGAACGACTCGGAAACGCACCCTTGCGATCTCCTCATCTTCGAACGAAACGACGAAGGCGTACCCCTTGGCTTCAGTGAACTGGATGTTGTGGAATGGGCTCACGATCGGGACGATGCTGGTGGCTCCCGGCGGGAGGTTGGGTGGCGCCCCCACCCGGAGCTTCCCCCTGGCTTCGACATCTAGTCCGTGACCGTCTTCGTCGACGAGTGTGATCACGATCTCGAGTTCGCGATGTCTCTCCTCCGGTTCGATCTCGGCCACCATCGCAAGCGTCAGGTTCCGGTGTACGACCGGCAGCGAACGCGCGCTGATCGTGTCGAAACCTCCGCCGAGGACGAAGAGCTTGCCCCCCTGGACCTGTGCCGCGTCGGCAAGCATCGCCGTGGTGAGTCTCACGTCTGCTCCTTAGTAGTGGAGTTGTGGATCCGGTCGCTTGGGTCAGAGAACCACATCAACCCTGTGCGCCGCCTATTCGAGTTGTGGCGTG
>CAXMQO010000043.1:0-21993 GCA_964195515.1 uncultured Saprospiraceae bacterium
TGATCTCCGCGCCCATCTCCTCGAGCCTGGCATCGATCTCTGCTGCCGAAACGAGTGTTCTTCCGATCTTCACGAATGACCTCTCTCCCTAGTGACTGCAATGGCTCGGCTCAGGGTCGGCTTCGCCCACGAAGCGACGCGAATCCCAACGATGGCCGCGATTCTGCCACCCACGACGACCACAGGCCAAGTGCGCCGCAGACGGACCGGTACATCGTGATCGGCAAGGACGGCACGGACGGTCTTCGATCCTGCTTCGATTTCGATCCGGTCTCCTTCGGCGGAGCAGCGAACAGCCGCGTCGGATGCGAAGATCGCCGGATCGACGAGGAGCGTAGAACGCCGGGTGATGAGTGTTCCTTCGACCGGCTCGAAGGCGATCTCAACTCCTCCGAACTGAATCACTGAGGGCGCCGTGATCGTCACCTGCGTCGGTGTCGCTCCATGTCCCCGGTCGATGGCGGTGAACGGGCCCTCGCGCGACACGATGAGCGCGTTCGTGAGCATCACCGATTCGGATCGCTCTTCGGCAACAGCAAGCACCGCGTCGATGTCGGCGGTCGTCCCGGCGTATGGGGGGAGCAGACGGCGCAGAGCTCTCCGCACGGCTCGGGCTGCAACCGGGCGTGGGACGGTGACCAGGGCGGCAGATGGGATCAGAATCGCCCCAGCGTCGTCGATCAGTGGGATGCCGCCTGCGAGGTCCTCGATCACGGTGTCGTCCGCCGCGGCGAGTGATCCCACCCGGGCGAGGACCTTGCGAATGCCGGGCCGGTAGTTGCGTTCGAGTGCAGGTAGGAGATCCGACCGCACGCGGTTCCTGAGATGGACGGGGTCATCGTTGGCGGGGTCGTCGACGAAAGGCAGGTCGAGGCCCTCGGCTACGCCGCGAAGGTCGCTCCGGGAGAACTCCAGCAATGGGCGAACGACACCGGGACGACTCCGGCGCATCCCCGCAATGCCGGCGCTCCCCGATCCCCGGAGAAGATTCATCAGGACGGTCTCGGCCTGGTCGTCCCGCGTGTGCCCGGTAACGACGGTCTCGTTCGCTCCGGCCTCTCGACCGATCGCTCCCCACCGGATCCTTCTGGCCCGATCCTCGAGCGACGGCCCCGAATCCACCGGTGCGTCGACGACCGTGACGACGATCCCGACCTCGGTTCCGAGCGCACGCGCCGCCCTTTCGAGATCGGCCGATCCGGCGAGGTGGTGCTGGACGAAGACCCCCCGAGTCCCTGGACGCCGCGCCGAGACCCACGCGGCCACCGCAGAGTCGGCACCTCCACCGAGCGCAACGAGCAGCGGGCCGTCCGACAGTTGGTCGAGGGCCGCGACCGCGAGTTGGTCGGGGTTCAGGCGATTCGTTGCAGCCACCTTTCCGGATTCTCGATCTCGTCGAGCGTCGGCAGCGACTCCGGGCTCTCCCATGCGTGGTCGAGTGCGCCCCAATCTGCCCTTCTCTCGACCTCGTTGATGAACTCTGCCCCCATCTCGTACTGGCGCAGCTTCATCTCGAGACCGATCAGACGCATCAGAGCTGCGGTTCGTTTGTCGGCGCGCCGCGCCTTGAGCACCGAGGACATACGCCGCTGGGTCACCAGTTCCCGTTCACCGATCCGATCCATGACGACGTGGCCGTGGCCCTCGAGAAGCGCCATGAGCGCCTGCACCCGATCAATGATCTCGCGCTGTTCCGGTGTCGCGAAGAGGCCGAAGATTCCTGCCTCGTCGATCAGGGGGGAACCGTTTGCAGCCGCCTCTCGGAGTTCGGCAGTCAAGCGTTGGATGCGGCCACTCTCCGGCTTGGATGCAGCCACCAACTCCTCGACAAGACCCAGGAAGTACCCGCGCAGCCACGGGACGCCCATGAATTGGAGGCGATGCGTGCATTCGTGGAGCGCCACCCAGAATCGGAACTCGTCGGAACGAAAGGCGTGATCTCGTTCCATCTTGAGGAGGTTCGGGCCGACGAAGAGAACCGTATCCCCGTCCTCGCCGTCAGCGGTCGGAAGGACGAGTTCATACTGACCCAGGACGCGGCGCGACAGGAATCCGAGCACGGCTCCCATCTCGGCGCCCATGATTCGGCCGGCGATGGCCGAGCCGATCCCGGTCTGTGATCCGAGCCGCTCCTCGGCCGGGGCGAGCAGCAGCGAGAACGAGTCGACGTTGTTCTCGACCCAGCCGGACCGCCCGATGACGGCGACGTCGGGGAATCCCGGAGCTTCGAGCCCCGTCTCTTCGGTGACGAGCGCCGACGCCCGGACAACGAGTTCGGGCATGTCCCGCTCGAGTCGCGTCTGGTGGTAGGTGTCCTCCAGTGGATACCGCCCGGCAACGTTCGAAGCGACAGAAACGGCGAGTGGCCAGTCGACATGTGACATGGGGAGGAGAGTAGGGCAGTCGAGCAGTAGAGCAGTAGAGCAGTACTTGCTGCTTGCTACTTGCTACTTGCTGCAACGGCCCACATCCCGCGATACCTCTGGGAGGTCTCGAGCAGGTTCTTGTGGCTCCCCCGATCAACGATGACGCCATCTTCGAGCACGATGATCTCGTCCATACGGTCGAGGCCGACGGGTCGATGGGTGATCAGCACCAGAGCCTGGTCGTTGGAGGCGCTGAGAATGTCGTTCATCACGGCCTCCGCGGTCGTTGGGTCGAGGCCCGAGATCGGCTCGTCGAGAATCAACAAGGGGAAGTTGGCAAGTAGAGCGCGAGCAAGAGCAAGGCGTCGACGCTGCCCGCCGGAGACCGCCTCACCTCCCTCACCAACATCGGTCTGGAGACCGTCGGGGAGGGTCTCGATCCATTGCCCCAATCCAACCCGATCGATCACGGCCCGAACATCGTCGTCGGATGCGGTGGAATCGCCGATCCGTACATTGCCGAGGATCGATCCCCCGAAGAGAAAAGCCCGATCGTCCTCGTAGCCAACGAACGCCCTGAGATCATCGGAGGCGACGTCGGCGAGGTTGATCCCTCCGATCGAGACCGAACCTTCGTCGGGGTCCCGGAATCGACGAAGTAGGTGGGCAAGGGTCGTCTTCCCCGCGCCGGTCTCTCCAATGATCCCGAGCCTCTCACCAGGACGGATCGAGAGGTCGATCGGCCCGAGAATCCGCTCACCCGCAGAAGCGATAACCACAGCACCATCGACACGAATCTCCGGATCATCCGGAATCGCCGTTGGTGACTCGGGCGGAGCGGTCGGCGACTCGGCGTCGACTACTTCGAAGAGACGATCGGCTGCACCGAGTGAGCGACCAAGACGCTCGAATGCGGCAGGGAGGGGGGCGACCGCTTCGAAAGGTGTGATCGCCAACATGGCCAGCACAGCGACCATAACCCCGTCGAGGGACCCCGCCTCGACGGCGACTGCCGAAACCCACAACGTCCCGACCAGAGCGCCGCCGACCAGAACGAGGATCGCGGCGTCACCGAGTCCGTGGAGCCATGCCGTTCGCCGTTCCGCCGCCGCGACTCGCTCGTCGGACCGGTTCGCAGTGGCAAGCATCCGATCCTCTTCGCCCAGGGCGACGATCACCGGGGCCCCCTCGATGATCTCGACCGTCTGGCCGATCATTCGTCCGCGTTCATGTGCGACGCCGCGACCCGCGACGGCTCCCGCCCGATGAGTCACCCACGGGACAACGATCGCTGCGATCAGGAGAGGCACGAGAATCGTGACCATGGAGGCCGGAAACCAGATCAGCGCGAGCAGAGCTGTGGCCACGAAGATGACGATGGCGACAAGCGGCGGAGCGATGACCCGGACAAAGACATGCTGGATCTCGTCGACATCGTCAAGCACCCGCCCGACAAGATCTCCTGCGCGGAACGATGCGACGCCCGCAGGACCTAGGCGGTGGATAGCTCTGGCCAAGCTGCCGCGGAGGTCGGCAAGGAGACGCAGACTCAATTCGTGGGACATGATCCGTTCGAGATAGCGAAATACGGCACGTGAGATGCCGAAGAAGCGAACTCCAACGATCGCAACCGTGAGATCCAGGATCGGCGGGTGGAGTGCTGCGGCGGAGATGAGATACGCGGACGTCGTGAGAAGCCCGATCGATGCACCGATCGTGGCAGCCCCCGCTGCGATCGACGCCGCCAGACGCCCGGGGTGGGATCCGAGGGAGCCCAGAAGCCGAAGGAATCCTCTCATCGAGGACCTCCACCGGCCGGTGCAGCGATCGAACCATGATCGATGACGACGACACGGTCGGCGAGACCCACCAGCACTCGTTGATGGGCCACCGTCAGCACCGTACGACCCGCAGCGACGCGGTCGAACGATCGTGCGATGCGAAGTTGCGTCTCGCTGTCGATACCGCTCGTCGGCTCGTCGAGAAGAAGCAGGTCGGGTTCGCGCAGAATGGCCCTGGCGAGGGTCACCATGCGCCGTTGACCGTTGCTCAAACCAGTTCCACGCTCGCCGATGGTCTCGTCGATCCTCGGGATCAAGTCGACCGCACCGACCAGCTCCAACACGCCTGCCACGCGGTCTCGATCTGCATCGGGACTACCGAGCCGCACGTTGTCAAGCACCGTTCCTGCGATCAGAAACGGGTCCTGTCCCACCCAGCCGATTCTCGAACGCCACGCCTTGAGGTCGAGCCGGTCGATCGGGACCCCGTCAACGGCGAGCGACCCCGTGGTTGGTGCACCGAAACCGAGGATCAGCCGGATGAGCGTCGACTTTCCAGCCCCGGAAGATCCGATCACCGCGAGATGTTCACCCCGTTCGATACGGAGATCGACACCGTCGAGGACGGTCGGTGGCCTTTCCTTATCCCATGTCGGGTACTGGTAGGTCACGGAAGCGAACTCGACGAACGGCGTGTCGGGGGACAAAGCGGGTCGAATCGTGGTCCGACCTCCCATCGGAGGCGACGCCTCGAGCACATCGAACACCGACCGGGCTGCCTCCACGCCGTCCATGGCCGCGTGGAACTCTGATCCGGCCTTTCGGAGCGGTGCATACACCTCCGGAGCAAGAATCAGGATTGCGAGGGCCGGCTCGAAATCCAGACTCCCGCTAACGACACGGAGCCCCACAGCGACGGCGACAACTGCTGTGGACATCGTCGCCACGAGTTCGAGCACGAACGCGGAGAGGAACGCGATTCGTAGCGTCGCCATCGTCTGCTTCCGGTACTCGTCCGAGAGCCTCCGTACTCGATCGAATCGCCCCTCCCCCGCTCCGTACACCTCGAGGGTCAGCAGCCCACGCAGGGTCTCGACCAACCCATCCCCGAGCATGCGGATGGTCCTCCACCGTGACTGCGTCGCCTGGTCGGCGTAGTTGCCAATGAGCGCCATGAATACGGGGATGAGCGGAACCGTGATGGCAATGATCACCGCCGTAAGCGGATCGACCGTCACGATCCATACGATCGCGAGCAACGGAATGAGGGCACCGAGGACGAGTTGCGGAAGGTAGCGCGAGAAGTAGGCGTCGAGGGCGTCGATCCCGGTCGTTGCCGTCACGGCAAGGTCGCCGCTCCCGGCCGCTCGTCCTTGTGATGTCTGAACGAGAACGGCCCGCATGAGCCGATCGCGCATCACACGTTTCACGTCGGCCGCCGCCCGGTGCGCCGCCACGGAGCGTCCCCATTCGAGAACGCCCCGCGCGAGATAGATGAACCCGAGAGCGACAAGCCCGCCGATCAGGTCGCTCGGAGCGACCCCATCGAGAAAGATCCTATTGACGATTCCGGCGAGGACCGCCGCTCCTGCGATCACGGCGATCGCGGAGGCAAGCCCGAGGGCAACCGTCACCCCCAGGTACCGACGCACCCCTTCGGTTGTCCCGAAGAGGCGCCGGTCGATCGGTCTTGTGCGATCCGTTCCTGCTGCCGCCTTCTCAGTGCGTGGATGCCGGGACATCCTCACGACCGACGCGCTTGCGGAACACCCAGTAGGACCATGTCTGATAGCCAAGCACGATCGGGACGAATATAAGCGCCACGACCGTCATGATCCGCAGGGTCATCGTCGTCGACGATGCGTTGAACACCGTCAAACTGTATGACGGATCGATCGTCGACGTCATCACGTTCGGATACATGCCGATGAAGATCGCAGCGACCACGGTGACGATCGTGAGGCCCGTGAACACGAACGCCCAGCCGAACATCTGCGAGCGGACGAGCCAGATCACGACCCCAAGCAGGGCAACTGCTGCGATCGGTAGGAGACCCGGAATGACACCACTCTCGGCCTGAATGTACGACCAGATCATCGCGATAGCCATCACACCCGTTGCGGCGATCGACAGCGGCTTCGTCGCCGCGGACGCCCGGTCGCGAACATCACCCTCCGCCTTCATCGAGAGGAACAACGCCCCATGAAGGGTGAACAGCGCGAGCGAGGTGACGCCCACGAGAAGTGAGTACGGATTGAGCAAGGCCCAGAAGCCTCCAACGTACTCACCGGCGGCATCGATCTCGAGGCCCCGGACGAGGTTCCCGAACGCAACACCGAAAAGCAGCGCAGGCACGGCGCTTCCAAAGAATATCGCCCCGTCCCACATGGTCCGCCATTCGGACGTCGGGTGCTTACTTCGGTACTCGAACGCGACCCCTCTCACGATGAGGGCGATGAGCACCAGGAACAACGCGAGGTAGAAGCCCGAGAACATCGTGGCATACCACTCGGGGAAGGCGGCGAACATCGCTCCTCCGGCCGTGAGTAGCCACACCTCGTTCCCATCCCACGTCGGCCCGATGGTGTTGATCATGACCCGCCGGTCCGTGTCATCCTTGCCGATGAACGGCAGCAGGATGCCGACGCCGAAGTCGAATCCTTCGAGGAAGAAGAATCCGATCCAGAGCACAGCGATGAGGACGAACCAGAGGGTTTCCAAGTTCATTATTCCTTGATCCATAGTCATCCTCCTCAGTACACCATCGACGCAGCAACGTCTTCGTTGTCGTTCTCTTCACCGGGTCCGGCCTTCGCAAACTTGACGAACAAGTACACCGCCGGGATGGCAAGAAGTCCGTAGAGCACGCTGTAGCCGACAAGAGAGATCCAGACCCATCCCGCAGGAACGGTCGGCGAGTTGGATCCCTCGGTCAGAAGCACCTCATACACGACCCACGGCTGTCGACCCATCTCGGTGAAGATCCACCCAGTCGCGTTCCCGATGAACGCAGCGGCGATGCCTACCCAGAGAGCCAACTTCAAGAACCACCAATGCTCCCCGAGTTTCCCCCTCAAGTGGAACCACACGCCGATCGCACCGAGAAGGACCATCAGCGACCCGGCGCCGACCATGATCCGGAATCCCCAGTAGGTGACGAACAAGTTGGGGATGTAGTCGCCGGGGCCATGCTTCTCGACCATCTCCGCCTGAAGGGTGTTGATGCCCTTCACCTCGCAGTCGAGGTTGTTGCAGGCCAGCAAGCTCAACCCTCTCGGGATGGCGATGTTGATCGCGTTGCGGTTGTTCTCCTTGTCCCCGACTGCGAACAGAGAGAACGACGCCGGTTGCTCGTCATCCCAAAGCGCTTCGGCAGCGGCCATCTTCATCGGCTGAACCTCGACCATGACCTGTCCCATCCAGTGGCCGGTGAGCGCGACGCCGAGCGATCCGACGAGGAGGGCCACGCTGGCAAACGCCGCCGACTTGCGCATGATCTCCATGTGTTGATGCCGCATCAGGTGCCACGCCGATACGCCGAGGATCAACGCCCCGGCTGTGGCGAAGCCGACGAAGATCGTGTGGGGGAAGTGCGCCCAGAGCACCTTGCTGGTGACGATCTCCAGGAAGTTTGCCATCTCGGCCCGACCCGTCACCGGATTCAGTACATATCCGACCGGGTACTGCATCCAGGAACCTGCGAGCAGGATCCAGAACGCCGATGCCATGGTCCCGAACGCCACCATCCAGATGGTGAAGACGTGGACCTTCGGGCTGAGCTTCTTCCATCCGAAGATCCAGAGACCGAGGAAGGTCGATTCGATGAAGAACGCCAGCAGCGCCTCGATAGCGAGCGGCGCTCCGAAGATGTCACCAACGAATCGCGAGTAGGTGGACCAGTTCATCCCGAACTGGAATTCCTGGACGATCCCGGTGACGACGCCGATGGCGAAGTTGATCAACATCAACTTGCCCCAGAACTTCGCCATGCGTAGGTACACGGGGTTCTTCGTCCGAACCCACGAGGTCTCCATGATGGCGACCATCCAGGTGATGCCGAGGGTGATCGGCACGAACAACCAGTGGTACACCGTCACGATACCGAACTGCCATCGCGCCAACAACAGCGCCAAGTCCTCCACGGGCCCTCCCCTCGATCGAGTCTGTTTCCGATCGAGTCTGCAACCGCCGCCGGAATCCTTGTAGGGCCGTAGGACCAGAAGAACTGCTCAGGGATGCGGGAAGAGGCAACAGGCAACACGGAAGAGGGCAACGGGCAACAGGGCAACAGGCAACAGGGCAACAGGCAACAGGCGACGGGCGACGGGCGACGGGCGACGGGCGACGGGCGACGGGCAACAGGTAACAGGCAACGGGGAGCGATGGCCTACGCCGACTATCGGAGGTCCGCTGTCGACTACTCCGGCGCTGGGCGGTACCGGCCCTTGACTCGAACGAGGTAGAGCACGCCGATGCCGCCGATCACCACGACCGTCAGGGTGACGAGGAGGGGGAAGACGTACCGGACGGTCCACGGCTGCGAGTCGTCGATCGCGTCGGGCGGCTGGACCTCAACGGCTGCGCCGCTCTCCGCCGAAATCAGAACCGCTTCGGCATCGTCGCTCGCGTCGGATCCTGAGGCCGCGGCAACGCCTGGGATGGCCAGAATCAAGACGACGAGGGCCGTTGCGATCAGTGATTGAAGTCGTCGGTGCATCTGCCGAGGATAGACGACAGCCCCAGCGCGATGAAGCGCCCTCTCAGGGGCGCTTCATCGGTGGTCTTGGCGGTCAGGCTTCGTTGTTGACGATGCGCCCGCGGAGGCGGGGGTACCTGACGGGAGCATGAGCGAAGCAGTACTCGCGGCGGTTGTACCGGGAGAGCTTCGTTTCACAGCCGGTGTCGGCGCACATGCGTTCCGCGGAATAGGTCTTCGGAGCGCGAGACCCACCGTCGAGGCGTCGGCCTCTCATGACGTTGTCGTTCATCATCGATTCCCTCCAGTCGAGCCAGAAGGAATCAGATCCCCGGCTCGTCTCTTTGTTGTTCCTCTTGTAACAACGCTCTGAGGGTGTCAAAAAGTTCCGGTGGAGGATCGGATCGTCCACGATCGTGGATGACGCCTTTGAGTTTGTCCTCGAACTGGAAGGCGTCCATGCAATGAGAACATCGGCGCAGGTGCATGCGGACGCGGGACTTCGTGAAGAACGAGATCTCCTCGTCCAAGTACTGATACACATACTCGATGGCGTGTTCGCAACCGCTCATGATTGGTTCCCTGTGATGCCGTGCTCCTGTGCCACATCCCACAACTTCTTCTGGAGGGCTTTTCTTCCCCGATGGAGACGAGACATGACCGTACCGATCGGAACGTCGAGTATCTCCGCGATCTCCTTGTATGAGAACCCGTCGACGTCGGCGAGTAGCACCGGCATCCGGAACGTCTCGGGAAGTGACTCGAGGGCCTCGATCACGTCGGTATCGACGAACGCGTCAAGCATGTCTGCCTCGGCGCTCGGCGACGCTCCTGACGCTTCACCAAGACGCTTGTAGAGGTAGAGATCCTGGAGTTCCCCGAGTTCCACCTCGGAGGGGCGACGCTGCGCCTTCCGGTACTTGTTGATGTAGGTATTTGTGAGGATCCGGTAGAGCCAGGCCTTCAGATTCGTGCCCTCGGTGTACGAGTCATAGGCCCGGTACGCCTTGAGGAACGTCTCCTGCACCACATCCTCAGCGTCGGCCGGATTTCGCGTCATACGCAACGCTGCCGAATACAGCTGCGGTGCGTACTGCATCGCGTCGCGCTCGAAGTTCGCTTGGTCCGCCACGGGTCTCCCTAATCGTGCACTGCCATCCTATGCAGGTGCCGCAACGAGCGGCGGTTCGCTACCATTCCCGCTCCCCCGCCGGGGTAGCTCAGTCCGGCAGAGCAACGCACTCGTAATGCGTAGGTCATGGGTTCGAATCCCATCTCCGGCTCGATCCGATCGCTATGCGATCGGACGCGTTCGGTTGTCGGAACCGAGTTTTGGAAGCTCTTGCTCGTAGCTGCTGGCTGGTAGCTCGTAGCTCGCAGCTCTCTCAGCCAACGATGGCTTCGGCTACGGCCAGGCCGATTGCTCGGTGACCTTCGGGGTTCGGGTGTGGCCACCCGGCCCACGTCTGTGTCGAGACGGGCACGTCATCGATATCTACCCACGTTACGTTGCGGTCGAGACCTGCCTGGATGGCGGCGTGCAACTCTCCGAGGGCGTAGCTCATCTCGTCGGCGCACTCCGATCCGATAGGGGACCATCCGGGCGCGATCAGTGAGCCGTCGATCGCGAAGTAGCCCGTCCAGAACACGGAGGCGTTCGTTCGAGTCTCAATCGCTTCAATGACATCCGATGTTCGGGCCGTGATTTCATCACGCCGCGCCTCGAGGTCCCATCGTTCGGTCACCGCCTCCTCACACACGAGTTTGTCACCCGAATCGGTCAGTGAGAACGCGGTGTCCTTCGTCAGCTCCTTCACGACGTCGACCCAGTTCGTCGAGTTGATCCCTGCCGTCACTACCACGACATTCCATGTTGCCGCGTCGGTGTACCGGACGATGTCGTCGACCTGGCTGGGATGCGAGTCCGAACAGGAGTCGGATCCGCCGTTGAGCACCGAACTCACCCCCGCGCCGGGGAAGGCAACGTTTGCGTATCCCGGTGCCCACGCAGGAGGAAGGACGGCAGCAACGGCCTCCCGCACGGTGCTGCCGTAGGAGTAGTTGACATCACGGCAGGTTGCGCTCCCGAAGAACCACCGGCGGGTGTAGCCGGAAGCGATCGAGTCGCCGGCGACAACGATCATCGGGGCAGAAGGGGTGAGACCCGACCAGACCGTGTACCAGTCGGACCCCCAACCGTGGAGATCCACGGCGCGCAGCTCGAGGGTGTAACCAGTGTTGGGCAGGATTGAGGTGTAGGACACGGTTGGACGCTCGGGCGTGGTCGTGAAGACCTCGCCGGGCGTGGCTTGATTCCAGCGGTACTCGAAGCGCAGTATCCCGTCGTTGTCATCAGCCGCGATGCGAAGGTCCGCTGCGAGGAGGTCATTGTGGGCCTGAGGCTCGAGGAGTTCCGCCGACGCGATGACCGGTCTCGTGTCACCATCGGGCAGCTGCTCCGATGGCGGCGCCAATGCCGAGACCGGAATGGCCAGGGCCATCCATAAACCTAGAACGGTGCTGAGCAATACGGCGCGTCGCGACATCAGTACAAACCTAGCGATCGAGTGCAGTACTCATCTGACGCCACAGCCCCCCAAATGGTTCCCGTACCGACTCTCGAAGCACCCAGAAGCGCAGCGGATAGGGCCACGAGCTTCATCACGGCGGAATCTGGCCCTATCCGCAGAGCCGCTGAGTACTTGTTCATCCGGCTTCGCCGGATGAACGCTATGGCAGGTACTGCTCGAGGATCTCGGTGACTTGTCCACCATTGACGAAGAGCCAGACGCCGCACCAGTTCGACGGGCAGGCGATGTAGCCAGCCGGATCTACCGGCCAATCAGGGAACGGCACGGTCAGGAATCCAACGGAACCGGGATCGAGCTCGTACACGGTCGCTCCCATAGCCACACGGACCGTTCGAAGCGCCGGGTTGAGGTCGCGAATGTAGTAGTCATTGTTGACCTCTTCCCCGTCCTCGGCACCCTCGGTGTATGCGATGTCTCCGAAGTAGAAGCAGGCCAGGTCGAAGTCGACCGATGCCGCACCGATGGCGCCGACATTCCCGAACCAGACACCGTCCGGCAGCGGACCGGCACCCGGGGCGCACCCGGAGCCGCCCGCACCGTCGCTCTCTCGGAGTGGCGTCAGCGGGTAGAGCTCGGGTGTTCCGACCACGTACGGCCCCCCGGAGGTCGTCGTTGTCGTCAGTTGTGTCTTCGTTGTAGTCGTCGCTGCAGTGGTCGTCGGGGGGACCGTCGTGGTCGTGGTGGCCTCACTCGTGGTCGGGGGCACAGTGATCACCACGGTTGACTCCGCGGCGACGCTTGTAGCGGATGCGGCGGCGTCCTGGGACTCGTCCGACGAGCTACAACCCGCAGCGACAACAACGGCAAGGAAGACGGCGACCACCTTCATAACTGAATCCTACGAGCGAACCGGTCGCCCCGCCTAGAGTCGCGCGCCCCTGACCGACCGACAACGCCGGTCCCGAGTGCGGTTTCTAGACTCTGTGCGATGAGGCACGAGAGACTTCCGGCTGTTTCCACGTTCGTCACCCGTGTCGAGTGCTCCGCCGCCGGCGAAAGGCTGCCACCCGAATGGATTCGCGGACGCTCACCGACCGGCGCGCCGCTCCTGGTTCGCTACGAACTCGCCGGGTCGGCGTCGTGACCACCGTTGCCTGCGTCGGTCTCGCCGTCCTCGATATCGTGTTCGGCGTGGAAACACGCCCGGACCGCGGGCGGAAGACGTTCGCCGATTCGATGACGGTGATCGGCGGCGGTCCCGCCGCAAACGCGGCCGTAACAGTGGCCCGACTCGACGGCGATGCTCGGTTCATCGGGCGTCTCGGAGACGATATCGTCGGAGACCTGATCATCGATGACTTCGCCAGGTGGGGTGTCGACGCATCCGGGGTTCGACGTATCCCGTCGGTTCCTTCCCCGGTCTCATCGATCGTCGTGGAGGCGGATGGAGAGCGAACGATCGTCAATCACTCCGACCGACGGCTGTTCGCTCCCGACGATGGCGTCACGCCAGGCGACCTCACCGGCGTGGATGCCGTCCTCGGCGATCTGCTCTGGCCCACTGGTGCCATATCGGCGATGCACGCCGCACGGGCCGCCGGCATCCCAGCCGTGCTGGACTTCGACGAAGCTCCCCGTGGCCCGGTCGGCGTCGTGCTCACGGCGCCGACACATATCATCTTCTCCGCTCCCGCGCTCGCAGCCGTGAGCGGCGAGCAGGATCCAGTGCCGGGATTACGTTCCGTTCGAGCCATGACAACGTCCTGGATCGCCGTCACCCTGGGGGCTGGAGGAGTTCTGTGGCTCGACGATGCAGACGAGTCTCGCCAATCACCAGCCTTCGATGTCGACGCCATCGACACACTCGGGGCGGGGGATGTGTTCCACGGTGCATTCACTCTCGGTCTCGCCGAAGGTCGCCCCATCGAGGAAGTGATCCGGCGCGCGTCCGCCGTCGCAGCCTTGAAGTGCACCCGCTTCGGCGGCCGATCGGGAATTCCCTGTACGGAAGAAGTGGACGTGTTTCTGGGCAGTAGATCAGCAGATCGGTAGATCGGTCCGTGAGCAGGAGGGAGTCTTCACCGTCTACGGGCCGGTGTTGGATACCGCCGCGACGACCGGTGTCGCTCTCGGTTCCTCGGCCGCTGCAAGAACGCCGTCGATCTCTGGTCGGGTCACCGAACTCATCGACTCGAGCGTACCCGTGGCCACCATGGCCCGAGCTTGGAGTCGACGAACTCACTCCATGCATCGGTCATGGAACCGAGAGGATCCTCACGATCCGCGAAGTCGTGCCAGACGAGCGGCTCGCCGATCCATACGCGAACTGAGGTTCGGTGGATCCCCCGATTGGCAGGCGCAAGCGTGCGCTCTGTTCCATGGATCGCCACCGGGAGCAGCGGCGCTCCCCCCATCCAGGACAACCAGGCGGCCCCGCGTTTCGGTTCCGTTTCTCCCCAGTACTCGACTCGCCGCCCCTCCGGAAAGACCCCAACGGTGCCGCTGCCTCTCAGGTGTGCGACAGCTTCTTCGAGGGCCCTCAGCGGCACACCGTCTCGATCGGTCGGGATCGCACCGAAGAATCCGGTAACGACGTCGAACGCCAGATGGTTGCCGAACAGTTCGTCGACGGCGATGAAACGAATGAGCCGACCGACGGCGTTCACGACGAGCGGCGGATCAAGATGCGAGAGGTGATTGGCTGACACGACGAGCGGTCCGCTCTTCGGGATGTGCTGTGTGCCACTGACTTCGAAGTCGAGGAATCCCCGCGCCGCCAATCGTGTAGGAACATTCGCGACTCGCGTCGCGAGCTCAGACGGAATGCGGCGGAGCTTACGCATGGCGCGCCAGTTCGGCGAAGAGGTTGGCGAAGGCGAGTTGCGGGCGCTGGTTCGCGGCCAGCGCTTCGATGGCAGTCAGGACTCGTTCCACCCCGGCGACCGCCTGCCTTGGGGTGATCGACGACAGAGCGGCGATGGGAACATCCGTGTTGCGGACCGGAACACCAAACTGTGCTGCGGCTACATCGCGATAGAACGAAGCGAGGATCTCGAGACCGGTCACGTACAGAGCATCGGTGGTGCGCTTGAGTTCCCGGATCTGGCGGTCGCAATGGGACTTCGGTGCGGAGTCGCCGAGAGCATCGCGCTCCATTTGTTGCCTCTTCTTCAGCGCGGCAAGGAGCGGCTCGGCCGAGGCCATGGTCTCGTCGGCGAGACGGAACGCGTCACCGGGATGTTCGCCGAGCCGCATCGGGATGCCCAACCAGAGCCTCCGGTACACGGCAACCTGGGGTTCGGTCGCAAGGGCAAGGGCTAGCCCGGGCCTGCCTCCAGCGATACGAGCTGCCTCGGTCGCCTGTTCCTCAGCGACACCGAGGGCGGCAAGACCTTCGATGACCTCGCTCTCGGACACCCGGCCGAATACAACGGTCCGGCACCGGCTCGCGACGGTTGCGGGTAGATCGTCTTCGGTCTCGGCGACAATGACGAACACAGTCGCCGGCGTGGGCTCCTCCAACGTCTTCAGGAGGGCGTTGGCGGCTTCGTCGTTCATCATGCCGCCCTCCTCAAAGAGGAAGATCTTGTCGTCGGACTCGAGGGGCGTGAGTGTTGCCTGAGATACGACCCGGCGAGCCTGGTCGACCGTGATGGATGCTCGACCCTCCGGTTCGATGAGGACGAGGTCCGGATGAACTCCTGACATCACCCGTCCGAAACAGCCCCGGTCCTCCGCACACATGAGCATCGCCGCGAACCTGCGAGCAATCGTCGACTTCCCAACGTTCGATGGACCTACGAAGAGATAAGACTGAGCCGGTCGACTGATCTCGCGGCGCAGGAAGTCAACAACACCCCGGTGGCCAATGATCCCGTCGAACGAACTCACCATCGTCTCCGAACCTCTCGATAGGCCGCATCAGCCACGTCATCGAGCGGGTTCCCGGCGTCGATCACCACGAAACGATCCGGCTCGGACGCCGCCGCGGCGATGAATCCGTCCGCCACGCTCCGTTGAAAGTCAACCCCTTCGTCGCCGATGCGGTCGCCGACGTCCTGGCGAAGGAGCCCCTCAGCGGGATCGACGTTGAGGAGGATGACAAGGCTCGGCCAAACACCCAGGAGACCCGGTTCGTTCACGCTCCTCACCGCGTCGATTCCCAGACCCCGACCCGCTCCCTGATATGCCAGCGAGGAGTAGACGGACCGGTCGGACAGAACCCACGCCCCATCGGCAAGAGCCGGGCCGACGACTTCGGCTGCGAGCTGTGCCCGAGCGGCGGCGAAGAGCAGAGCTTCGGTCCACGGATCGGGCGCGAGATCGTGGCCCAGAAGTATTGCCCGGATGCGCTCACCGGCCGCGGTGCCACCCGGCTCGCGAACCCGAACCACCCGGTGACCCTCAGCCTCGAGCCGCTCACCGACGCGTTCGGCGACCGTCGACTTGCCTGCGCCTTCGATGCCCTCGAAAGCGACGTACGGAAGGCTCACCTGATCACGTTCCTCATCCTCGGGGTTCCCGCTCCAGTTTCGCAGAGTTCGGCGCCGCGGGGGCCGGAGTGCCGACGTCAGGACGCCTTCGGCTTCTTCCTCGACGTCTTCTTCGGCGATTTCTTCAGCGTCTTCTTCGGCGTCTTCTTCCGTTTTGGCGCAGGGCCCTTCGCTCGGCGCTCCGCAAGAAGCTCTACGGCTCGATCAAGTGTGATGGTGTCGACCGAGTCGGCGACTCTGAGCGACGCGTTCGTCTCTCCGTCGGTGACGTACGGACCGAAGCGTCCGTTCTTCAGAGCGATTGGCTTCCCGGTGTTGGGATCGTCCCCGAACTCCTTCAACGGCGCCGCCGACTTCCGGCTACCACGCTTCTTCGGCTGGGCGAGTAATGCGACGGCCGCGTCGAGGTCGACCGTGAAGATCGCCTCCTCCTCATCCAGGCTGCGGCTCTCCGTCCCCCATTTCACATACGGTCCGTAACGGCCGTTCTGGGCGGTGATCGGCTCCCCATCCTCGGGATGCTCCCCCACGGTTCGAGGCTGCGTGAGGAGTCGGAGCGCCTCGTCGAGCGTCACCGTTTCGGGTGTCATCGTCTTGAAGAGCGACGCCGTCTTCGGCTTCGCCTTCGAGTCCGCGTCGCGTTCGCCGAGCTGTACGTACGCCCCATAACGTCCTGCTCTGGCGAGCACAGTGAGGCCGGTCTCGGGATCTTCGCCGATGGTGCGATCCCCGGATGGAGTCTCGAGCAATTCGGTTGCTCTCTCCATCGTGAGTTCATCGATCGGGAGATCTTCCGGGATCGATGCACGGTCCTCGCCGCGCGTGAGGTAGGGCCCGTACTGACCGCACCGCGCCACAATCGGCACACCATCTGCGGTATCTCCGATGGGAAACGAGTTGACAACCCGCGGATCGATCGCCTCGAGGGCGCCGTCCGAGACGAGGTCCTTCAACCCCGGATGGCCGTCGCTCCCCGAGTAGAACCGCTCGAGGTATGGAGCCATCTCTTCTTCGCCGCCGGCGATCTTGTCGAGGTCCTCCTCCATGAGCGCGGTGAAGTCGTAGTCGACGTAGTCGCCGAAGTACTCCTCGAGGAGGCCGATGACAGCGAAGGCCTTGAGTGTTGGAACCAGAGCCGATCCCTGGTTGCGAACGTAGCCCCGATCCTGGATGGTCGAGATGATCGATGCATACGTCGAGGGTCGGCCGATGCCGAGTTCCTCGAGTCTCTTCACGAGGCTGGCTTCGGTGTACCGGGCCGGGGGTTTCGTCTCATGCACCGTCGAACCCATCGCGACCGCTTCGAGCGCCTGTCCTTCGTCCAGTTCGGGAAGATGCCGTTCCTGGTCGTCCCTGGCGGCGTCCGGGTCATCGATGTCCTCGACGTAGGCCTTCAAGAAACCGCCGAACAGGATCGTGCGACCGGTCGCAGAGAATTCGCAGGCGCGCCCGCTCGTCGCCGCGGAGCCGCCGAGCCGGAGCTGCAGGCTCTCGCCTTTCGCGTCCTTCATCTGACTGGCAACCGTGCGCTTCCAGATCAGGTCGTAGAGCCGGGCCTCGTCGGAGCTCGCTCCGAACGAACGCGCGACGGCTTTGGGGTCCTGGAACCGTTCACCGGCCGGTCGGATTGCTTCATGCGCTTCCTGCGCACCCTTGGCTTTCTTCCCGTAGAAGCGCGGTGCGTTCGGCAGGTATTCCTCGCCGAAACGGGCGGCAACGAGAGATCGGGCCGCGTTGAGGGCCGACCCCGACAGGTTGGTGGAGTCGGTGCGCATGTAGGTGATGAACCCACCTTCGTAGAGGCGCTGGGCCGCGGACATCGTTCGCCGCGTTGCGAAACGGAGTTTGCGCCCTGCTTCCTGCTGCAGGGTGGCGGTTCGGAACGGAGCGTAAGGTCGACGCGTGTATGGCTTGCGCTCAACGGCCACCACGGTGAACGGCGCACCGGCGAGCTCGTCGGCAAGGGTGGCGGCGATCGCGGGTTCGAGGACGAGTCGGTCCGCTCTCGGGATACCTGACTGATCGAAGTCCGTGCCGGTCGCCACTCGCTCGCCATCGACCGTGACGAGTTTCGCCTCGAACGGTACATCCTCTCCGATGGGTGTGAAGGTGCCGGCCACGCCGGCGTATTCCGCACCGATGAACGCAAGCCGCTCCCGTTCGCGCTCGACGATGATGCGCGTCGCCGGAGATTGGACCCGCCCGGCCGAGAGTCCTCGTTGGACTTTGCGCCACAACACCGGGGAGACTTCGTATCCGAACAAACGATCGAGGACCCGCCGGGCCTCCTGTGCGGCAACGACCCGCTGATCGAGTTCCCGTGGGTGTTCAACGGCTTCCCTGATCGCATTCGCCGTGATCTCGTGAAAGACCATGCGGTACACCGGCACCTTCGGTTTCAGGACCTCCAACAGATGCCAGGCGATCGCCTCGCCTTCTCGATCCTCGTCGGTCGCGAGGTAGAGGGCATCGGCACCCTTCATCTCCTTGCGTAGCACCGATACCTGCTTCTTCGAATTGGGAGTGACGACGTACATGGGTGCGAAGTCGTTCTCGATGTCGATCCCGAATCGACTTGCCTTCCAGGCGTCCTTGTTCGCTTCGGACACCTCACCGACCCTCGTCGGAATGTCGCGGATGTGACCGACGGAGGATTCGACGACGAAGTCGTCTCCGAGATAACGGCCGATGGTCCTTGCTTTCGCCGGGGACTCAACGATGACGAGGTGTTTGGGCATGTGTGAGTAGTGCTCTGACGTTCGGGGACGGCCTCAACGATGCGGGAGTATGGCCCTGTTGTCAAGACAATGACTCTCTCTGCCGAAAAACAGGTTAGCTCTCGAAGCCCTTTCGGAACCGGTCGACGACCTTCGGCCAGGTGAATACATCTTCGACAAGCCGGCGGCCTGCTAGACCCATTCGACGAGCTTCGGCCGGGTCGTCGAGGAGCATTGAGAGGCCCTCGACGATGTCGTCAACCGAGTGAACGACGTACCCGGTCTCGGCGGGGATCACCGTTTCGGGAGAACCACCCGAGTCACCTGCGAGGACCGGCAATCCGGTTGCTGCCGCTTCGAGGAACACCAGTCCGAGGCCCTCAACCTCGAGTCCGCCCCACCGCGATTTACACGGCATGCAGAACACATCCATCTCCCGGTAGAGCCCGGGAAGATCGGGCCACGGGACGTCGATGGCGAATCTCGCCCGCACACCGAGCTTGTCAGCGAGCTTGCGGAGCTGTGCCTCCTTGCGGCCCTTCCCGACGAGCAACACTTCGATGGGCCGGTCGAGCCTCGCCGCAGCCTCGATCAGCCGGTGCTGGCCTTTGCGCGGCACGAAACGCGAGACACACCCGACGACGGGAATCTCGCCCTCCCCGTTCGGCGGCGGAGTGAACGTCTCAATGTCGACGCCTGCGCCGACGAAGACGACATCCTTGCCGGTCAGACGATGCACCTGGTCGGCGGTGAACCGGCTGACCGCGAAGCGCACGTCCGCATCTCCCAGCGTCTTTGCAACGATCTGCCTGGACCCCGGTGCGGCAGCCGGGATCGTGACTTCCGCGCCGTGGCTGAGCACTCCGTACGGTACGCCGAGGCGCTCACGGAGCCGTGGGCCGAGGAACGGCAGCGGATGTGGCGCCCCGAAGAGGATCGCGTCGGGAGCGAACGCCACCGCGCGCTCCTCCACCCAGGTGGCGACAGACTTCGTCGGCCACATGAACGATGTCGTGTGCCGGCTAATCCGGTCGTCGGGTTCGGCACCTGCATCGGCGGGAGCGATGACGTGAAACTCGTCCGGGTACGCGTCGATGACGTTGGCGAGATACTGCTGAATCCCTCCGGGTTTCGGGGGGTAGTCATTCGTGATGAGCAGAAGGCGCACGGTCAGTTTCCTAGGTGGGATGCGACGTTGTATGAGGAGAGGCGGAATCCCCCGTCGCTGGAGATGATCTCGCTGTGCGCGGTGTTGCGCGGTACCGGCAGCACGTCCCTACCGACGAACGGAATACCGAGCATCCCGACTACGTAGGCTCGCGTGGCTCCGCCGTGGGTGAACACCCCGATCGTCCCGGTGCCGCCGTTGGCAATGCCGGCTGCGGCATGTGCGATGCGATTGCCGGTGGCGGCGAACGTCTCACCCGTGCTTCCTCTTGGCTCGTCGAATCCGTCTCGAAAGATTCGTCGAAAGCCGTTCGGATCGGCTGCTCGAATCTCATCCACGGTCAGGCCTTCCCACTCCCCGAAGTCGAATTCTGCGAGGTCGTCAACGATCGCGACGTCCAGTCCCTGTCGCACGGCAACAGGGGTCGCCGTGTCGAGTGCCCGGGAGGATGGGGAGGAGACGATCGCATCGAGGGGACCTATCGCCCGTGCAAGCGCCGCCGCCTGACGGCGCCCCTCCTCGGTCAACGGGGTCTCACCCCTCCCCCACCACCGATGCTCCCGATTCGCCTCGGTCTGGGCGTGGCGTACCAATCTGAGTCGCGTTCCAGGTGGCCGGACGACTCCACCGTCGAGATGAAGATCATCGTTGAACACTGATACCTGAATCTTCTCACCGGCGAGGTGGACGGTCGTGAGCGATGCGTTCGACGGCACGAGGATCGTCGACTGATCGTCGGCGCCGACAAGTATTCCGACGATCGTCTGGATGACTCCGCCATGTGTCACGACAACCGCATGCTCGCCATCGCCGAGGCGTGCGGCGACCGTATCGAAGGCGTCGCGGATACGCACCTTGAAGTCCGAGAAGCGCTCCCCTCCGTCCGGTTGGAAGTCACCCGAGCCGAACCGAACACGGTCGACCTCGGGGTAGCGCTCTTTGATGTCCTCGGGGCGCATGCCGTCCCACGCGCCGAGATCGAACTCCCGCCACTCTGCGAGCGACTCACCGATACCGATCACTTCGCCGGTCGTCCTGGTCCGTCCGAGATCGGACATGACGAGAAGCGCAGCCCCGTGCCCTTCCATGCGGTCACGGAGGCGCTCAATCTGAACACGCCCACGATCGCTCAGAGGCGAGTCCGTCTGGCCTTGCCAGGTCCCGGAGATGTTGCTGGCCGTCTCGGCGTGGCGGACAAGTGTGATGGTGCGAGCCAGGATGCCCCCTGCGTGGATCGACTCGGAGGTTAGGGTGACTTCATGACTCCACTGTTCGCTCAGACCGGATCGCCGCTACCGAGCGGCGGAGCCGAAGCCATCATCTGGGTCCTCGTCGCAGCCGTCATCGTCGGCCTCTACCTCGTCGTCCGCCACACACGCATCAAGTCGCGCCGGCACTACCTCGATCGTATGATGCGAGAAGAAGAGGTACGCCGCAACGACCCGGACATGAAGGACACGTAATCCCCGTAGTCCGCGTTGTCGGACTCGCGGACGTTGCTTGCATGTGGGCCACTCGCTTGAAGAAGACGAAGGGTCAACTCGGCCGAGCGGCGTCCTCGGCCCTGTGCTCGGTGTAGTAGTCGGCAAGGCCGAGTGATGCGAACGGCAAGAGACCGCCACTGAGCAGGCCAATCGCCGGGACTACGAACAGCATCGCAAGCGCATACGTTGAGCCGAGCAGCACCGCAATCAGGCGAGACTGCCAGCGGGTATTGTCGAGCTCCTTCAACGTGAGCATGCCGCCGAAACCGAATCCGATACACAACCCAAACACCGGATTGAACAATCCGAACGGAAGAGCGACCAGCAGCCACACACCCATCGCCTTGAGCACCGCTATTGGTGCGCGTCTGCGCCCCGATAGGAAAGCCACGGCGACGAATGTGACGGGTACCAATGCGAACCCCAGCGCAAACACGGGACCCGCCGCATCCGGGGTATCGGACTGAGTTGCCACGATCGCCACGAGCAGGGAGCTGTAGCTGACCAACAGTACGATCGTGCCGATGCCGATCGCCAGCCAGGATCGCTTGTAGCCCTGATCCTTGTCCGTCACGGCGCGTTGCGAAGCGGCGTCACCGCCGACGAACAATGGGTGAACATGCTCAGCCTTTGACCGAACCCGCCGTCAGACCGCGCACGAAGTATCGCTGCAGCGACAGGAACACCACGAGCGGCAGCGCCATCGTGATGAACGCTCCCGCGGTCAACAGGTGCCACGCCGACCCACGCGAACCGT
>CAXMQO010000044.1:0-6337 GCA_964195515.1 uncultured Saprospiraceae bacterium
GCGATGTCGCGGGGTATGGTTCGCCCGAAAGCCGCGGCTACGTCTCCTGTCTGAACGAGCTCAGCGTAGGTTGTCCTCTGTCCCCCAGGGCCGACGACCGCACCGCTCTCAGGACTCACGTCGATGACTGGACACGCCGACGGACGTGCCGAGGAAGCTGGCATCTCATTCGGTGATCCAGCGGCTGGGCTGACCGCTGCGTTCTTCGTCATGGCGTCCTTGATCGGTTCAAACCATGGTGCCGACGCCACAAGAGTCGACGTCTCGCTGTGGGAAGCAACCGCATCAAATGCCATCGAACTGTGGATGGGGCACGCCCTCGGCGCCGCGCCGCTTGACCGCATGGGTAGCCGCAATCCGACGGCAGCACCCCATGGCATCTTTCCCTGCTCTGGCGACGACGCCTGGATCTCAATCGCCTGTATCTCAGACGAGCAGTGGCAGTCCTTCGCGGAGATCATCGGCGGTGACGCCTTTGTTCGGTTGACAGCCACACCCGGGGTAGCCATCGAACTCCTCGGCTATGAGGGCGAGGCGTACATACGGTTCGAGCAGGACGGTCTCGTTCGCGTGAACCGGCGCTCGCCTGCGACCTACCTCAATGACGACCGATACGCCGCGGTGGTCTTGCCTCCCGACGCCGATGCTTCCGCCCCTCCTGAGTGGGAGACCGTGTCGGACAACGGCACCTACAGCTGGCATGATCACCGGACCCACTGGATGAGCCCAACGCCGCCCGCAGTGGTTCTCAACACGAACGGCGCAGAGACCGTCCCGATTTTCGAGTGGACGCTGCCACTCCGCTTGGACGACGAACCGGGGCGGATCGTTGGGGTGCTCTCCTGGATACCCTCGACGAGTCCCGCACCGTGGTTCACGATCGTCGTTCTCGTGTTCCTGGCCTTCGGACTTGCTGCGTTCCGCTTCCGTTCGTCTGCCCCTGCGATTCTCCTCCTAGGCCTCGCCGCGGCCGCGACCATGGCAGGCGTCGCTGCCACGGCATCACAGGTGTCCGAGGGCCGAACGTTCGGGGTCGATGTCATCGGCCCGATCGCCGTACTCGCCGTGGCAGTATTTGCCCTGGTAGAGGGGCGGCGTTCGGATCGCAGCGCTGCCCGCATCGTCCTCATCGGCAGTATCGGTCTGACGATCTGGGCGGCGCTCCGGATCGATGTTCTCACGCATCCGATCCTCCCCACCGTGCTGCCGGATGGAGTCGATCGCATGCTCACAGCGATCGTGGTGGGCGGCGCGATCGGTCTCGTCTCGGGACTCACCGCTCGAATCGTCATCGAGAATCGGAATCTTCGAACCGGTGGTGACCAACGCTAGCCTCGCGTCAGGACGTTGAGGAGAAGACATGAGGATCGTCATCGTTGGGGGAGGAGCCGACGGCTCTCACCTTGCCGAGCGACTCGTTGCAGAAGGCGATGACGTCGCCATCGTGGAAGCCGACCCGCTCCGGGCCGCCCATCTCCGGGAGCGGCTGGATGCGCATGTCGTCGAGGGCAACGGTGCGAGTCCGAGCGTCCTTCGTCGAGCCGGGGTGGACCGGGCCGACATTCTCTTCGCTGTGTCGGACGACGACGGAACCAATGTTCTTGCCTGCCAGACCGCGCGCTCGCTCGGCCTCAAGAGAACAGTCGCGCGGATCGAACACAGCGAACTCCAGGACATCGTCCTCAAGTCGGGTGTCGAGGCCGTGATCGATCCCCGGGCAGCGGTTGCAGAGAAATTGGTCGGCCTCGTCGCCCATCCCGGGCTGTCGGACTACTTCAGGTTCTGTGACGGGTCCATCGTCATCTTGGGTGGGATCGTCAGCACGAGTTCGGAACTCGTCGGACGATCCCTGGCGGATATGCGCAAATCCCTCGCCGGGTGGGACTGTGTCATCGCCTCAGTCACCCGCGACGACCAGACACTCGTGGGGAGAGGGGCGACGGTGATCGAGGCGTTCGACAAGATACTCCTCGTTGCTAGGGCCCGAGATGTGACCCGGGCGAGCAGTCTCATCGGCGAGGATCCCGTGCAGATCGATCGCGTCATCATCATCGGTGGCGGACGGGTCGCGGAGTTGAGTGCCGCCGCCATCCGAGAAGACGGCCGTCGAGTGCTGCTCATCCACGACGATCGCGAACGAGCACACGGCATCGCAGCGCGACATCCGAAGATCGACGTCATCGTGGCCGACGCGACGGACCCGCAGGTATTGCAGAGCCTCGAGATCGGGCGTCGCGACGGCGTGCTTGCACTGACGAGAAGCGACGCGGTCAACCTGCTCTCATGCCTCATTGCAGACGGCCTCGGAGCATCCACAACCGTTTCGCGGTTCAACCGAATCGGGCTCTTCGACCTCATGCCTGCCTATGGAGTCAGCGCAGGGGTCTCAGCCAAGATTGCTGCGGCCAACGCCGTTCTCCGCTTTGTACGCCGAGGTGCCATCGTGTCGGCAGCAGACTTCATGACAGGTGGCATCGAAGCCCTCGAGATCGAGATCATGGACAATGCGCCCGCGATCGGAGCGTCGGTCGGCGAGCTCGGCCTTCCCGATGGGGCAGTCATTGGAGCAATACTCCGATCGGGTACGGCAGTTGTGCCGCGTGGTTCATCCCGCTTCGAGAGGGGAGATCGGGTCGTCGTGCTCTCCACGCCCGACACCGTCGGTACCGTAGAGCGGCTCTTCGGAGCGTAGAGAGTGCCACCCCGCACCCGTACCTGGGCGGCTGCGCCGACACCGCGCCGCATCGCCTACATCGTCGGTGTTGTACTCGTCGCCGGGGGACTCGCCGTGGTTCCTGCGCTCGTCGTGGCGTTGATCTACCGGGAGTGGGAGACGGCTCTCCATCTTGGTCTGACACTTGGGCTGGCCGTCGGGATCGGTGCGCTGACGATCTTCGTCGTGGGCCGGCCTGAGCGCCTCCGCCCGAAGGATGCATTTGCAGGTGTCGCCATCGCCTGGGTCACATTGATCGCCTTCGGATCCGTTCCGTACCTGCTGACCGGCTCTTTCGGCGTCACCGACGCGCTCTTCGAGAGTACCGCCGGATTCACGACGACCGGCGCAACGGTGATCACAGATCTGTCGAGCGTTGCAAAGGGTCTCCTCCTGTGGAGAGCGACGACACAGTGGGTAGGCGGCATGGGGATCATCCTGCTCTCGATCGCCGTGTTGCCTCTCATCGGCGCCGGCGGCATCTACCTCGCACGAGCGGAGACCCCGGGTCCGGAGCCGGATCGTCTTACCCCGCGGCTCCGAGGCACCGCACTCCGCCTTTGGGGGCTATACGCCGCACTCACCCTCGCCGCTGCCGTGCTCCTCGCAGTAGGAGACATGACTCTGTTCGAGGCGATCGCCCATGCCATGACTTCCATCTCGACCGGTGGCTTCAGCACCGAGCCGGGATCCCTTGGTTCGTTCTCCGCCTACACCCAGTGGGTCGTCATTGCGCTGATGGTCGTCGCAGGAGCCTCGTTCACACTCCACATCAGGGCGCTTCGCGATCCGAGCGAGTACGTCAGAAAGCCGGAGTTCCGCTACTACCTCACGAGTCTGGCGATCGGCGTCGCCCTCTTGATCGGTGGCGTTGCCCTCGACGGCGCCGGCGTCCCCGTCCGGGAATCGATCTTCACGGCGATCGCTACGATCACCGGCACCGGATACACGGTCACCAACTACGCGGTATGGCCCGCAACAGTCGGAGGCGTCATCCTGATGATGATGTTCATCGGAGGCATGGGAGGCTCCACCACCGGTGCCCTCAAGACCTATCGCGTCGCGATCGTCCTCAAGTCGGCCGCTGCCGAAGTGCGGCGTCTCACCCGGCCCAGGGCCGTGTCTATCTCCCGTTTCGGTCGGGTACCCCTTCCGCCGGAGGTCATCTCCGCCGTTCACAGCTACGTCGTCGTGTACATGCTCGCCTTCGGTCTTGGGGCGGTGTTGCTGCTCTACTTCGAGAGCGCCTGGGGGACCGGCATGAGTCTCGTGACCGGCCTCTCAGCGGCAGCGTCCGCTATCAGCAACGTGGGTCCTGCGCTCGGGACGGTCGGTCCGGCTTCGACGTACGCTGAGGTGGCGGCGCCGGGGAAGTGGGTTCTTGGGATGTTGATGATCCTCGGACGGCTTGAGATCTATCCGGTGATCCTGCTCTTCACAGCATCATTCTGGAGGCGGTAGACCCGACCACGACCCGCCGAAGCGGGTCCGTCGGCGGAGTAGCGAACACCCGGTCGCCGGGCTGCCGGCCTCGGACGCGACAACCTCGGCGCTAGATTCGCCGCTACCACGGACATTGAGGGTCTCAGCGCACCACGGGAGACGACACATCATGAAGCAACGACGCTGGTCGATCGACGGTGCGGCCGGATCTGTCACATTCGCCGCCACGTCGTCGGTTCATGCCATACGTGCGAGTGGCAGCGCAGCGGGGTGGTTCGAGGCGGCATTCGACGACACCGGGTTCTCCCCGAAGAGTGCCGTGCAGGGCCGCCTCGAAGTTCCTGTCGCCGACCTCTCGTCGGGAAATCCCCTCGTCGACCGGGAGATGAGACGTCGCGTCGAGACTACGACTCATCCATTCATCGTTGCCGAGATCGAATCGACCGAAGCAACCAGCAAGGACACCGCGAGGATCACCGGCACGATCCGCTTCCTCGATGCAGAGACCCTGGTCGAAGGAGAACTCAGTCTCCTCCCCGGACCCCGAATTGTCGGCGTCGGTGAATTTGACGTCCGCTGGTGGGGTCTCGAACCTCCGCGCCTGCTCATGCTACGGGTCGACCCCATCGTTACGGTCGAAATCGATCTACTCCTCACCTGAACACCGCTTCTCACTCATCCGAACTCCTCAGGTGTCGCACGAAACGGCCGATGTATGGGGAGGAAGACGCCTCTCCGGAGTACATCATGAAGAACACCCTGCGGTCTGTCGCAGCAGCCGCCACCGTCCTGCTCGCGTGCACCGCTATCCCGGCCGCAGCGGCATCGACACACGAATTGGGTGAGCTTGTCGACTACCCGCTGACCGCACCCGTCGACGGGGATCACTACTTCGCGGACTGGTTCTGGGCTGCACGATCACACGGCATCCACCACGCGCAGGATCTCATGTCGCCGAAGATGACACCGGTGGTTGCCGCCGCAGACGGCACGGTGCGCCTCATCAACTGGACGGATGAAAGCCACATGAATCCGGACCGGTGCTGCACGATCGCACTCCGTCACGATGATGGCTGGGAGTCGTGGTACATCCACCTCAACAACGACACACCCGGAACCGACGACGGTCTCGCGTGGGGAATTGCCGACGGCATCGTTCCAGGCTCACCGGTGAAGGCGGGCCAACTGATCGGATGGGTCGGAGACTCCGGCACTGCTGAATTCACCGGCCCCCACCTCCATTTCGAACTGCGCGACCCGGCAGGTGTGATCGTGAACCCCTTCCGATCGCTTGCCGACGCGGGAGCGAACTGGATCGGCGCCGGGCCAGCCGATCCGCTGTTCGACGGGTACCGGTTGCTCGGAGAAGGCACAAGGGGCGCCGACGTCCGGCGCCTCCAGGAGGTCCTCACCAGCCTCGCCTATCAGCCCGGCCCGATCGATGGGGTCAGCGGATCTCGTACGGTCGCGGCAGTGGCCGCATTTCAGAACGACGCGGGGCTGACGGCCGACGGCCTTGCGGGGCGCGTCACGAGGGCCTCACTCAAGACTCGTCACGTCGCGGATTCCGTCGCGAGCGACACCGGTACGGCGACCGAGAGTTCGTCGACCTCGACCACGACCACATCAGGGATTCTCAGGAAAGGCAGCCGCGGCGCCGACGTGCAACGAGTCCAGGAACTTCTCACCACTGCCAGCTATGCACCGGGACCCGCCGACGGGATCTTCGGCCCCAAAACCGAGTTGGCAGTCCTCGCCTTCCAAGACGAACACGGCCTGCGGGTGGATGGGCTCGTCGGGACTAGCACGCGCACGGCACTCGGGTTCTGATTCAGGAGTGAGCCGAGCGATCGGCTGACGGCAGCACGAGGAGGCCCGGACGCAGCGGGTGCTGGACGACCTCGATCGGATGCTGGTAGACCTCCGTGAGGCGTTTTGCGTTCAGAACGTCCTCGGCCGTGCCGCAGGCAGCCACGCAACCACGGTGGAGCAAGACCACCTGATCGAATGCGGTCGCCATGTTGAGATCGTGGAGAGCGGCCACCACCGTCCGTCCGCGGGTACCAAGCGAGCGCATGATGCCAAAGGCCATCTCTTGATGTCCAATGTCAAGTGCGGTGGTCGGCTCGTCGAGAAGCACCAACGGCGCTTCCTGGGCAAGCGTTCTCGCAATCGCCGTAC
>CAXMQO010000045.1:0-8985 GCA_964195515.1 uncultured Saprospiraceae bacterium
ACGAGGTCATCCGCAAGTGGGATTTCGCAGGTAACGCTGGACGAATCGGCGAAGAGGCGGCAGCCCTGCTCGCGGCAGATGAAATGGAGGAACAAGAGACCGATCTCATCCTCGAAGGGTCCCAACTCGCGCTCCAGATCCACGAATCGGTCGGTCACGCCATCGAACTCGACCGGATTCTCGGATGGGAAGCAGCGTTTGCTGGTACGTCGCATCTTCAACTCCCGAAGCTCGGCACGTTCAAGTTCGGGTCGGAGCTGATGAACATCACCGCAGACGCCACGATCCCCGGCGCGCTCGGCACGTTCGGCTACGACGATGAGGGGACAAGGGCTCAGCCGGTCGATATCGTCAAGAGCGGCACCTGGGTCGGGGTTCTCTCCGGTCGAGACTCTGCGGCTATGGCAGGACTCCCTCCGGGCGGCATGGTGCGGGCCGACGGGTACAACCGGCTGCCGATGGTTCGGATGACCAACGTCGGAATCCTGCCGGGCGACTCATCGCTCGAGGAGATCATCGCCGACACGAAGAACGGTGTGTACATGTCGACGAACCGTTCGTGGTCGATCGACGACAAACGCCTCAATTTCCAGTTCGGGACCGAGATCGCCTGGGAAATCAAGAATGGGAAGCTGGGACGGATGCTCAAGAACCCGACGTACACCGGGATCGGTCCCGTGTTCTGGGCAAGCCTCGACCGGCTGGCCGGAGGAGACGAATGGGTTCACTGGGGGACGCCGAATTGCGGCAAGGGCCAGCCGATGCAGGTCGCGCACACCGGACACTCGGCGGCACCGGGGAGATTCAAGAACGTGCGAGTGGGGGTGCGAGGATGAGCAGAGAGACTCAACTCACCGAACAGATCCTGGACCTCGTCGGAGACCGCGCCGAGGCTGAAGTGCTTGCCTCGACCGGGAACCTGGCGCTAACCCGATTCGCTAATTCGTTCATTCATCAGAATGTGGCAGAAGAGGGGGAGGCCGTGAGCCTTCGGGTCGCGATCGACGGCCGTGTTGCATCTTCGAAAACCACGGCGACGGGTGACGACTCCCTTGCCGCGTTCGTCGGCGCCGCACTCGAGACCGCGGCGATGCAGCCGGTGGACGATGACTGGGCTGGTGTTACCGCTCCCGTATCTCTGCCGGCGGTTGAGCACGCGGATGATGCGACCTATGACGCATCGCCGGACGCACGAGCCGAACTTGTCAAGGCGTTCGTCGACGCAGGCAACGGACTGCTCGCAGCCGGGTACTGCCAGACCGAAGGACAGTCGGCGGCGTTCGCCAACTCGGCCGGTCACGCCGTTTCGGGACGGAGCACTTCGGCGATCATCGACGGGATCCATCAGACCGGGACGTCGGCCGGCTCCGGTCACGGTGCTTCGGTGGCGATCGGAGATCTGGACGGTGCCGCAGTCGGTGCACTCGCAGCGCAGCGCGCGATCGACTCGGCGACCCCCTTCGACACTAAACCGGGGGAGTACGAAGTGATTCTGGCTCCCGATGCCGTCGGAACACTTGCGGTGTTCCTCGGCTTCTACGGATTCAACGGAAAGATGCTCTCCGAAGGACAGTCGTTCGTCGACCTCGGATCGCGGCAATTCGATGAGCGGTTCCAGATGTGGGACGACGTCACCGATCCGCGGGCGATGGGCGTCCCCTTCGACACCGAAGGGACACCAAAAGGTCGTCTCGATCTTGTGACCGACGGCGTGACCCGCGCCGTCGCCCACAACCGCAAGACGGCGAAGAAGTTCGGCATCGCTTCGACCGGGAACAACATCCCCGGATCCGAGGGATGGGGACCTGTTCCGACCAACGTCTTCGTGGGCGGGGGAGACCGATCGGTCGACGAGTTGATCTCCGGCGTCGAGCGAGGGATCTATGTTTCGACCTTCAATTACTGCCGCATCCTTGACCCGAAGACAATGGTCGTGACCGGGTTGACCAGAAACGGGACGTTCATGATCGAGAACGGCCGGATCACCGACGCGGTGACCAACATGCGTTTCACCCAGTCGTTCGTCGATGCGTTGGGTGAGGGCACGATTCTGGGCCTCGGAAACGATGCCCGATTCGCAGACTCGGAGTTCGCTCCTGGCATCATGTACATGCCGACGATGCATCTCGCATCGTGGAACTTCACCGGCGGAACGGAGGGCTGATGGCGAAACCCGACGACCTGGTAGCAGCTGCCCTGTTTGCCGACCGTGACGTCGCCGACGAGGCATGGGGGCGTCTGCTTGAAGCGGACATTCCGGCGTCGGTGATCACCGAACCCGGCATGGTCGGCGCCTACCGCCTCAACGTGATGGTCGAACGCAAGCACCTGGACGAAGCGCAACGATTGATTGCGGATCTGGTAGGACGAGCCGAGTAGCCGAGTAGCCGAACCGGTCGACGGTCGGCGAGGATCTCTCTCCGCTACTCAGCTACTCCGCTACTGAGACAAGAGAAACGGCCCAGGGAGATTTCCCGGGCCGCTCCGCTGTCTTCGAACAGTCCCGACTACGCGTCCGCGTGGTCGTGGTCGTGGTCGTGGGTGTCGCCGTCACTCTCGATCTCTTTGCGAACGGCGTCCATTTCGAGGCCTTCGATCTGGGAGATGAGGTCGGTGAGGGCATCCTCAGGGAGCGCACCCGGCTGGGAGAAGACGCCGATCTGCTCCTTGAAGGCCATGAGCGTCGGAATCGAACGGATCTGGAAGTACCCGGCGAGTTCTTGCTCCGCCTCGGTGTCCACCTTGGCGAATGTGATATTGGGGTACTGCTCCGACACCTTCTCGAAGGTGGGGCCGAACACCTTGCACGGACCGCACCATTCGGCCCAGAAATCGACGAGCACAATGTCGGCGTCGAGGATGGTCTTCTCGAAGGTGTCCTTCGTCAGGTTGACGGTTGCCATGTTCTTTGAACTCCGTTTCGGTGGCGATCTCGCGATGGGAACCATAATACCCCTCGGGGTATTCCGACTTTGTGGGAGTCATTGTGCCCGCCCGGTTGATGGACGTCGTTGGGCGGCCGCGGCGGCGGCCTGAATGCAGCCGGGGCGAAGGCCCCGACCGCGGAACACCACTCCCACGGTCTCCTTCGCGGGTACAGGCACGGGTATCCCGGCACCGCAAGGTCGGCGTCGAAGGGTCCGATGGCGCGGACAATAGGCCCTTAGTCCCTAGTGGTTCGCCGTCGTCTGTCGTGTGATGGGCACCGCACGGCAAGAGATAGGCCGAGATGTCGCCGGTCCTCGTATGAACGGTCTGAGCGACTCAGCGTACGCTGAGTCCGCCGCCTCGTCGGGCAACGGTTTGACTGCGAAACGATGTAGCCGAGTCAGAGGGGCGATGGTGAATCGAAAGGTCAGGAACCTTCTCATCTTCGCCGCCGTGTTGCTCGCGCTCGGGGTGGGATCGACGCGCCGGGCAAGCGCTGAGGTTGCCGTGGAATGGGACAATGCAACTTGCCTGGAGTGTCACTCTGATCCGGGATTCTCCATGGAACTCCCGTCGGGTGAGGATCTCGACCTCACCATCGACGAGGAACGATGGAACCGGTCGATCCACGCCGAATGGGACATGAAGTGTGTGTTCTGTCACACGGAGATCACCGCCATTCCACACGACCCTCCTTCCTTCTACGACAGTCGTGAGTATGCGATCCAGAAGTCAGAAGCGTGCATCGTGTGCCATCGCGAGCAGGAGGTCATCGAGGACAGTGTTCACGCTCAGGCTCGAGAGGAAGGCAACGACCAGGCGGCGGTCTGTTCGGATTGTCACGATGCGCACTACACGACGGACCCCCCGATCAGCCACACGGCGATCCCGGAGACGTGCCGGTCCTGCCATGCGGAAATCTACGACCGCTATGCCGAGAGCGTCCACGGGAGTGCTCTGACCGAGGGGAATCCCGATGTGCCCACGTGCACCGACTGCCACGGCGTCCACGAGATCGCGGGACCGAGTCGCGGCACGTTTCACCTCTTCTCTCCTGAGATCTGTGCGTCCTGTCATGCAGACGAGGAGTTGATGGGCGAGTACGGGATCAAGACCGATGTGTTCAGCACGTACGTTGCGGACTTCCACGGGAGGACCATCACGCTGTTCCAGGAGATCACACCCGATCAAGCCACAAACGCTCCCGTGTGCATCTCGTGTCACGGCGTACACGACATTCGTTCGGCGGACGAGGCAGGCAGCACGGTGGCGAAAGAGAATCTCCTGACGACCTGTCAGCATTGTCACCCGAACGCGGACACTGCCTTCCCGGAGGCCTGGATGAGCCACTACTCGGCGAGCGCCGACGAGTGGCCGATCGTGTACTACGTGAGACTGTTCTACCGGATCGTCATTCCGGTCGTGATCGGTGGAATGCTGATCTACGTCGCCATCGACGTCACCGGCCGCCGGCGGAGAAGAAAGGGAGTGCAGAGTGACTGATGACTCCGCCCAGCGCCGATACCCCAGATTCTCGCTGTCGGACCGCCTCGAGCACTGGGTTCAGGTCGTTGTGTTCACCGGCTTGGCCATCACCGGACTGGTGCAGACATGGTCGGAGTCATGGTTCCCGAAGGTCATCATCACCGGTCTGGGCGGGATCAACAGCACTCGGTTCATCCACCGGTCGCTCGCCGTCGCGGCGCTGATCGCGACGGCGTACCACTTGGGCACGGCCGGGTATCGTTTCTTCGTCAAGCGGACCGGCCATCACATGCTTCCCGGTCTCAACGACGTCCGGGCCGCCATGCGATCTGTCTCGTTCAACCTCAACCTTCGACCCGATGCGCCGCATCAGGGGAAGTTCACGTTCGCCGAGAAGGCGGAGTACTGGTCGATCATCTGGGGCACGGTCCTCATGGCCGTGACGGGCCTCATGATGTGGAATCCGATCGCAACGACCGGGATTCTCCCCGGCGAGCTCATCCCGGCGGCCAAGGCCGCGCACGGTGGGGAAGCGATCCTGGCGGTATTGGCGATCCTGGTGTGGCACATGTACTTCGTCTACGTGCAGCCCTTCAATCGGTCGATGTTCAACGGGTATCTGAGCGAGGAGGAGATGTACGAGGATCATCGACTAGAACTCGAGTCGATCAGCGCCGGTGAGGGGACGATCACGATCCCCCCGGAGACGTTGCGCCGGAGGCGGCGGATCTTCTTCCCGGTGTATGGGGCCATCGTCATCCTGGGGGCGGCGTTCGTCTTGCTGTTCCTGGCCTACCAGGAGATCGCGATCACGACGGTTACTCCTCCGCCCTCCGGCGTCGAGGTCTACACACCGTACGCTCCGGCAACCGTGCCCCCGTCGGCGGACGCCGCTCCGCCCACGGTCGCACCGTAGGGCTCGGCGTGGCGCCGATCATCGACCACCAACGTGCGGGCACGACTGTTCCCCGGCGCACCACGCGAGCACGCGTCGCGAAACCGCCCGAGGGAACGTTGTTAGGATCCCCGCACCAAGGAGGGCTCTAGTGGCGAACGAAGAACCACCGGCCGACACGCCGCCCTCTGAGACGCCGCCCTCCGAGCCTCCCGTCGAAGCGAGAAGCCTGTACCGCCATCCCCTCGCTGCCGTCGGTGGAGCTCTGGTACTCGGCGGCACCCTTGCTTTCGTCCTGATGGTCGCCATCGACGTCACGTCGGGTTCCGAGAACGCCTACCGATCGCTTGTCACCTATTTCGCCGTCCCCCTAGTCGCGATCGTCGGAGTGATCCTGTTCCTGCTGGCGATTCGCCTGCAGGTGATGAACGCGAGGCGTCGAGGGGAGAAGGTGCGCTTCAACCTTCGCATCGAGCCGTCCAGTCCGAGGTACATGCGGAGCCTGTGGCTCTTCCTCGGTCTGGGCGCCGTGATTCTGATCGGAACCGGATGGGCGGGTTTCAAAGGGTATGAAACGACGGACTCTGTGGCGTTCTGCGGGGAGACGTGTCACACGGTCATGGGACCCGAGAACACGACGTACCAGAACTCGCCTCACGCGCAGGTGCTCTGCGCCGAGTGCCACATCGGGTCGGGGGCATCGTTCTGGGTCCGGTCGAAGATCGACGGAATCAGACAGGTCATCAAGACGGCGACCAACTCGTACGATCGCCCGATCAAGACTCCGGTCGAGAGTCTCCGCCCAGCGCAGCAGACGTGTGAGCAGTGCCACTGGCCCAGCCAGTTCTACGGGCGCAAGTTGGTTACGCAGCACTACTACCGATCCGACGAGGCGAATTCGCCGTGGACCATCAGCCTGGCCGTCAATGTGGGCGGTGTGGCCGGGACGCAGGATGCCGGGAGCGACGGCATCCATTGGCACATGCTCGAGGGGAAGACGATCGAGTATCTCGCGGTCGATGACAAGCGTCAAGAGATTCCGTGGGTGCGCGTGACGCGTGATGACGGCTCCGTCAGCGTCTACGCGGATCCGAACATGCCATACCCGGATCCGGCGGATTCCGAGACGGACTTGCGCGTCTTCGACTGTATGGATTGCCACAACCGGCCGAGCCACAAGTTCCTGCCGCCAGCGATTGCCGTCAACCAAGGTATTGCGAACGGAACCATCTCCGCAGATCTGCCGTACATTCGACGGGTCGGGCTTGAGCTCCTCAACGCCCCGTACGGGACCCAGGACGAGGCCGAGGACGCGATTCGATCCACACTCGCCGCCTACTACTGGGAGTCATACCCCGATCGTGCCGACGAGCTCAGCGACGAGATCGAGAGTGCCAGCGACACGCTGGCCAATATATACCGCAACAATTTCTTCCCCGAGATGGAGACCGACTACCGGGCGCATCTCAACAACCTGAGTCACTTCGTGAACGAAGGCTGCTTCCGGTGTCACGGATCCGACATGGTCGATGAAGCAGGCACGACCATCACGAAAGACTGCGACTCGTGTCACACGATCGTGGCACAGGGACCGTCAGACGATCTCGGAACACTGGATCAGAGCCTCACCGGTCTCGAGTTCGTTCACCCGGTGGACATCGGTGAGCAATGGAAGGAAATCAACTGCACTGGGTGTCATGACGCCGAAGAGGGGTACTAGGAGGAGCCGACAATCAGGCTTGAACGCTCGATGCCGGCTCCGAGAGGGGCAGGGGTTCTGGTTCGGATGGCGATCGTCCGACCTGCCATGAAGCACCTCGCCGTGCCTTTGGCCAGGAGTCACATGGGATTCGGCCGTTCGGCCCTACAGCCCCTCGAACGGGGTGAATACCGTGTTGTCACAACGAGGCGTGTGCGGGAGCGCATCGAGCGGAGATAGGACGTCAGCGATGGATCGAAAACAGAAGGTGGCCACGCGAGTTCGTGTGGCCGTTGCCGGTCGCGACGGCATTGTCCGGCTGAACTGCGTCGCGATGACCAAAGGGCGGGACATGAGCGCTATCCCGGGAGCGGGTGCGGAAGGATGAGGCGGCGTCGGATGATCAGGCGTATCTGGTATTCGGGCGGTGCCATGTTCATCGCGATCTTCGCGGCCGGCTGCAGCTTCGGCGGGAGCGCGTCGTCCGACGAGGTACCGCCCCCGTCCACCACAGTGGTCAGCAACAGCGCGTTCGTTGGATGCTCCGAGTGTCACGCCGATCTCGACGAGATTCGGTCTACCGATCGTCCCGAGACCTTGACCTTCGATCATGCCGACCACGACGCTGCATCGGATTCCGTCGCCTGCGGGTCGTGCCATCCGGTTGAGACACATGTGGACACGAGCACCATCAAACCCGCCATGGCCACCTGCTATGACTGCCATGGCGTGGATGCCATCGCCCCCTTGCCCTGCTCATCCTGTCACCCCCTCTCGGTGGTTCCCAGGCCGCCGAGCCATCTGGACGAGCAGTGGGGCACGGCGCACTCGATTGTTCGTTTCGACTCAGAGCTCGCGTGTGCGTCGTGTCACTCCGAGGAGCAGTTCTGCGATACCTGCCACGGCTTGGAGATGCCTCATCCCGAAGGATGGAACGAAAACGACCACACCGGCGCCTCCCTGGAAGGCGGGGAAGACGCCTGCATAGCGTGTCACGGGTCCGTCGCGATCGGGGAGGCACGCAGTGACTGCGACACCTGCCACCATCCCGGCGGGGCTGTCGAAGACCCCTGGCTCACCGCCCATCCGGACGTTGTGAACCACGAAGGTGGCGAGTCGTGCTCGACGTGCCACGTCCAGCCGGACTTCTGCACCGCTTGTCACGGTGTGGAGTTGCCCCATCCCGACGGCTGGAACGAAGCGGACCATGCGGTCGCATTCTTCGAAGACGAAGGTGACGGGTGCGTGGTGTGTCACGAATCCGATGCGAGCGTCGATGCGCGCACCGAGTGCGACACATGTCACCACCCCGGAGGTGACCCCGATGATCCCTGGCTCGCCGCCCATCCCGATGTGGTGAAGTACGGGGATGCGACGTGCTTCACGTGTCACGCACAGACGACCTGTGTTCGGTGCCACGTCGACGGTGTCAAGGACTTCGAAGCCGATCGGACACGATTCCTGGAGTCGTGGATCACTTCGGCACCGTGAGCGATTTCGGAAGCTACGGGTCGAGTCGGGCCATCAGCTACCCCGGCGGCTCGCGGCCTCCCGACCGGCCGCACGGGCAGTAGAGTCGCCCCCGGTTGCAGCGTCGGTATGCGGAGGACTGGACGCGAGGAGAACTGGTGGGCCATTTGGAAGATGGGCGGGGCGTGGAGAACCTCCCCGCTGAGGATCAAGGTCTCGTTGCGCCATTGGTTGTGCTCGACGGGGTCGGCGTTCGGATTGGATCGACACAGATCCTGCGCGACGTCAACCTCGAGATCAACGCAGGTGAGGTGGTCGGTTTGTTCGGCTCCAACGGGGCAGGCAAGACCACGGCTCTGCGCCTCATCGCCACGTTGATCAGACCGGCAGAAGGCTCGGGGACCGTGCTCGGGGCGGACCTGACGTCTCCGGATCGGTACGACGTTCGTCGTCGGATCGGAATGATTGGTCATGTCCCCGGGATCTTCCCCGAGTTGACGCTCGCCGA
>CAXMQO010000046.1:0-8086 GCA_964195515.1 uncultured Saprospiraceae bacterium
TGCCGTCTCCGACTGCGTGTGGACGATCATCCCTTCCCCGACCGGCGTCGTGCACGACGGGACGAGCGCCCTCCCGCGCGGTCCTTCGACCTCGACAAGGCACGAACGGCAGAGGCCGACGGAGTTCATGCGCGGGTGGTAACAGAAGCGGGGGATGTAGGTCCCGGCCTTCTGGGCAGCAGCGATAAGTGCTTGGCCGGACTCGACCTGGATATCGACACCGTCAAGGGTGATCGTCACGGTGGTGCGTTCTTCAGTCACGGGGCACCCCCCCAATGGCGATCGGTGCCCCAGTGATCATCGCTTCCACTTCGTCACGGAAGTACTTCATGATTGAGACGACGGGGGCGGTCGCGGAGGGGCCGAGTGGGCAAATCGTCGTCATCGCCGGAGGCCACGTGAGCCCAGGGCTGATGTTGTCTGACACGTCGAGCAAGAGACCGATGTCCTCCCGTCGGCCGTAACCGTCGAGGATCCGCAAGAGGATGCTTTCGAGCCAGGTCGTGCCTTCGCGACACGGGGTGCACTGTCCGCAGGACTCATGGGAGAAGAAGCGGACGAGACGGTGGGCTGCTCCGACCACGTTCGTCGAGTCGTCCATCACGATCACGGCCCCGGATCCGATCATGGATCCTTGTTTCGCGATGTCGTCGATGGTCACCGGCGTGTCGAGGTGTTCGGCAGGGACGAACCAGGGAGCCGATGCACCACCGGGTACCCACGCCTTGAGTTCCCGGTTGTCGCGAATCCCGCCGCCGACCTCGTAGATGAGTTCCCGCCAGGAGATCCCGGCGACGATCTCGTAGTCACCCGGCTTCTCCAGGTGACCGGACAACGACATCACGCGGGTCCCCGACGACGTCTCCGGACCGATCGCGGCGTACTTCGCTCCGCCGTTCTCGATGATCCACGGGACGTTCGAGATCGTTTCGACGTTGTTGACGATCGTCGGCTTCGAGTAGAGACCTTCGATGGCTGGGAACGGCGGCTTGATGCGCGGCTCGCCACGGCGTCCTTCGAGGCTCGACAGCAGCGCCGTCTCCTCGCCGCAGATGTAGGCCCCTGCACCGAGGTGGACGGTGACGTCGAGGTCGAACCCGGAGCCGAGGATGTTCTCCCCGAGGTATCCGGCTTCGTACGCCTCGTTGATCGCTCTCTGGAGGCGGCGTGCCGGTTTCGGGTACTCGCCCCGGACGTAGACGAACGCATGCTGCACGTCGAGGGCGAAGGCGGAGAGCACGATGCCTTCGACGAGTTGGTGTGGGTCGCGTTCGAGCAACATCCGGTCCTTGAACGTTCCCGGCTCGGATTCATCGCCGTTGATGACGAGGTACCGGGGCCGTGTGTCGGGTGGGAGGAAGCCCCACTTCACACCGGTCGGGAACGACGCTCCGCCCCGACCGCGGATGTTCGAAGCCTTGACCTCGGCGGTGACCGCTTCGGGAGTCATCGTCTTGAGGGCGTTACGCAGCGTCGCATACCCGCCGGTGTCGACGTATCGCGCCAGCGTGTGCGAATCGGAAGGATGCGCTTCCATGCGAGAAAGGAGGATCGAGGTCGTCATACGAGCGCTCCTTCGGACCGAACGGGCCGCAAGCTGCAAGCCGCAAGCTGCAAGGACGGCAGATGGCCCGACCTCAGGTCTTGAAGCTTGAGTCTTGAAGCTTGAGGCTTGAAGCTCATGTCTTCTCCCCCTTTGCTGTGCCGTACGGGGCGAATGCGGGCAGCGCGGTAATCGCGCCTTCGGTCTCCTTGGGACCCCAGTCGAATGACGGCCGGCCACCGAAGAGCAACTGCATCTCATCGCCGAATATGACGGCCGGTTCCGCATCGCGAAGCCACTTGATCAGATCCCTGGCCTTGTCCGGTTCGAGGCCTTCGACCAGTTCCCAGTTGACGGACACCGCCGGTGCGCCACCACAGGCTCCCGCGCACTCGACGTGTTCGACGGAGATCTTGCCATCGGGCGTCGTCTCACCGTCGAGCACGCCGGTCTCGTCCTCGATCGCTTCGAGGACGTCGTCGGCGCCGTTCAGGTAACACGAGATGGAGGTGCATACCGACACGAGGTACTTCCCGACCGGCTCACGTTTGTACATCGTGTAGAACGATGCGACGGATTGCACCTGTGCGGAGGTGAGTCCCGTCAGGTCGGCGACTTCACGCATGGCGTCGTCGGTGACATGGCCATGCTCGAGGGCAGCGATGTACAAGAGCGGCATGACGGCGGACCGCTCCTCGGGGTACCGCTTGAGGAACCCCTTCGCCCGCTCCTGGTTCTCGTGACTCCAATGGTTGCTCATCGGTCGACGTCCCCCAGCACTGGGTCGAGCGACGCGAGGGTCGCGATGACGTCGGGAACGATCTGGTCGGTCATCATCACAGGAAGCGCCTGGACGGTTGCGAACGACGGTGTCCGAACGTGGAGACGCCACGGCTTCGAGCCGCCCTTCGACACGAGGTACATGCCGAGCTCACCCCTCGGCGACTCGACGGCCTGGTACACCTCACCGGCCGGCGCCTTGAACCCCTCGGTGAAGAGCTTGAAGTGGTGGATCAACGCCTCCATCGATTCGTCGATGCGCTTGCGGGGAGGCGGCGTCACCTTGCGATCGTCGGTGCGGTAGTCGCCAGGCGGCATCGTCTCGAGCACCTGCTCGACGATGCGGATGGACTGGCGCATCTCTTCCATTCGCACGAGGTAGCGGTCGAGCGTGTCGCCGTGCTTCCCAAGCGGGACGTCGAATTCGTATTGCTCGATCCCGCTGTATGGAAAGGCTTTGCGGAGGTCGAAGTTCACGCCGGACGCCCTCGCCACAGGTCCGGTGACGCCGTAGGCCTGCGCCTCAGCTGGGGTGAGGACACCCACGCCCCTGGTCCGGTCGAGGAAGATGGGGTTACCGTTGAGCAGGTCCTGATAGTCGTCAAGGCCGGCCCCGACGACGTCGAAGATCCCGTCGACGTCCTCTTCCCAACCTTCGGGGAGGTCGGCTGCGACACCCCCGGGGCGAATGTAGTTGTGGTTCATCCGGAGCCCGGTGACCTTCTCGAAGAAGGCGAGGATCGCTTCGCGGTCGCGGAAGCCGTAGATCATCATCGAGAGCGCGCCGATATCCATCCCGAACGTCGCGACCCAGATGAGGTGGCTCGCGATCCGGTTGAGTTCGGTCATCAGGATCCGAATCGCCTGGGCTCGCGGCGGGATCTCAACTCCGAGAAGCTGTTCAACCGCGAGCGAGTAGCAGAGCTCGTTGGTGAGTGGCGACAGGTAGTCCATGCGGGTGACGTTCGTGCCGCCCTGCATGTACGTCAGGGTCTCAGCGGTCTTCTCCATGCCGGTGTGGAGGTAGCCGATGATCGGCTTGATGCGCAGGATCGTCTCGCCGTCGAGTTCGAGGTGCAGTCGGAGAACGCCGTGTGTCGCCGGGTGCTGCGGACCCATGTTGAGGATCTGCCGCTCGTCATCGATGATCGTCGGTTCGTCGACATAGTCGTCGTCGACGGCGATGCCGCTCTGGATCCTCAACGCCGGGTCGATGTCGCGTGGCAACATCTCCTGTGCGCCCTCGTCGGTGGCGTGGGCAATCCAGTCCCGTGGTTCGGTGCCTGCGACCCAGATGTCGTGGGCGCGGCGTCGTCCGGCGGCATCCAGGCTTCCGTCCGTCGAACCGGTCGGCGGTTCAATCGTCGGTGCCTGGGCATCACCCTCGACGTTGTGCGGCGTATCGGTCATGATGACTTGTGTGATCCTTTGAACTGCACCGGCACCGAACCGACGCTGTAGTCCTTGCGCAGTGGATGCCCCACCCACTCGTCCGGGAGAACGATCCTGGTGAGGTCCGGATGTCCGTCGAACGCGATTCCCATCAGGTCCCAGACTTCACGCTCGTAGAAGTTCGCACCCGCATAGATCTGGGAGATGGATGGGACCGTGGAGTCATCGCCGGGCACGCCGACCTTGATGATCAGCCGCTGCGTGTGTTTCATCGACAGGAGATTGATGACGACGTCGTATCGGGGATCTCGGTTGAGGTGATCAACGGAGCAGACATCGATGAAGGTCTCGAACCCGGCATTCTTCACGGCTCCGACGAATGAGATGAGTTCTCCTCGCGAGACCGTCGCCGTGTCCTGGCGAGGCCCGACGAGAGGATTGAACGATGTGAAGACGACACTCGGGAACCCTTCGGCGAGGCCGGCCAGGATGGGATCGTTGGGGCGAGGCCCCGCCGCCGTCTCCTCGACGATCTCGTCCATCTCCTGCGGATCTTCCCTGGGTGTTGTCTCTTCGGCCATCACACGAGTCCCGTCGAACGCCGGATCTCTCCGGCCATGATCTTGTCCTGGAGTGTCAGGATTCCGTGCATCAGCGACTGCGGACCGGGTGGGCATCCAGGCACGTAGATGTCGACGGGCACGATCTCGTCGACGCCCTGCACAAGGGCGTAGTTGTTGAACATGCCGCCGGTTGATGCGCACGCACCCATGGAGATGACCCACTTGGGCTCCGCCATCTGGTCGTAGACCTGGCGGAGAACGGGTGCCATCTTCTGTGAGAGGCGCCCGGCAACGATCATCAGGTCGGCTTGGCGGGGCGACGCGCGGAAGACTTCCATTCCGAATCGCGCAAGATCGTGATGGGCTGCACCGGTGGCCATCATCTCGATGGCGCAGCACGCGAGGCCGAACGTCGCCGGCCACATCGACCGGGTCCTTGTCCAACTGACACCCTTCTCGAGCGTCGTGAGGAGGAAGCCCGGGTTGTGCGCTTCACCGGCCATCAGGCAGCCTCCTCGACGTGTGGTTCGGGGGCAACGACCCTGCGATAGCGGGCCCGGTGGGCGACATTCCAGTCGAGGGCTCCGCGCTTCCACACGTAACCGAGGGTCTCGATGAGGAGGAGCATGAAGATGCCGACGGCGGCGATTCCGGCCCAGCCGAACTCGTCCATCCGGACCGCCCATGCGAAAAGGAAGATGATCTCGACATCGAAGATCACGAACAGCATCGCCACGAGGTAGAACTTCACCGGGAAGCGCTGGACCGGCTCCTGAAGGGGGACGATGCCGCACTCGTACGGACTGAGCTTCTCCGGTGTCGGGTTGTTGGGTGCGATCCTCCACGACACCCACATGGCCGCCACCGCGAACACAAGTCCGAGGATGAACATCAGGGCGATCGGGAGATACGCGAGAAGATCCATATTCGGGTTGGGAGTCTACGGATAGTTACGCGCCTTGCCCAAAACAGTTTGAAGTAGATCACTAGATCAGTAGATCAGTCCTTGAGCAACTGCCTTCACGTCAGCGAACCGGGGAGACGCGGAGAAGCACACCGACGAATCAGAGAGACCTACGATGGCCCTCATGCTCCAATTTGCCGACCGGTCTTTGCTGCGCTGGGCGATCATTGGCGATGTCATCGTGCTGATCGCAATCACCGTCTTCGGTTTCATGACTCACTCAACGCTCGACGAGACGTGGCGGCTGTTCGTCACTTCACTTGGTGTTCTCGTCGCGTGGGCTGTTGTTGCGCCCTGGTTCGAAGCGTTCTCCGCGACCACGCTGACTCGGCCCACGTCGGTATGGAGAGTCGCATTGGCCTGGACGATCGCGGCGCCGTTCGCCGCGTTCGTGCGGGCGCTGATCCTCGGTGTTGGGATCTCCGCAACGTTCGTCCTAGTAATGATCGCCGTGAATGGTTCCGTGATGGTGATCTGGCGCGCCGGACTGGCGGGATTCCTGAACAAGAAGTGATAGGCAACAGGCAACGGGCAGGCCTACTCCGCTACTCGGCTACGCCTTGATCCGACGAAGACCCGGCAGATCAATCGCCTTCTCTATCGCGACATAGACCTTCTCCGCCATGCCGCGTTCTTCGGGTTCGAGGAGGTTCGCCATCACTTTCAACACCCACTCCATGAGCGGCCGCGAGCGCAAGCCGACCGTGGTCAGCGTGCGCATCACCGATGGGTTCCCGATCGCCGACACGAAGACGCGGGCGACGCGGTGATACGCCGCGTACTCGGCAACGAGCGCCTCGTCGTACGCGGCCAGCGTCGTTGGATCGCCGGTTGCCAACGCCTCGGAGATAAATCCAGACGCGAGCCGTCCGGTCTCGTATGCGTAGTCGATCCCCTCACCGTTGAACGGGTTGACGGCTCCCGCGGCGTCGCCGACCAACACCCAGTTCCTCCCCGTCTTCGGACCGACGGAGAACGCCATCGGAAGCTTCCCGCCGATCGGGCGGGCGATCGGGTCCTCCTCGATTTGCCAGTGATCGGGAAGCTCCGCGAGATAGGCCTCGAGGATCTCGCTCGTGTTGATGTCCTTCCACCCCCTGAACGTCGAGACGAGTCCGGCTCCGACGTTGATGGTTCCATCCCCCATCGGGAACACCCACCCGTATCCGGGCATCGCTCGGCCTTCCCGATCCCGGATGTCGAGTTGGCTCTCGATGTATCCGTCAGTCGAGTTCGGACTCTCCCAATATCCGCGCACGGCGAGGCCGAACGGATAGTCGCGACGACGGGCGGCACCGAGCTTTCGACCGAAGCGCGACAGTGACCCATCGGCGACGACGACGTAGCCCGGGGTTACAACCTCCGTCTCCTCACCCTTTCGACGAAGCTCGACAGCGGTGAGGTCACCATCGCCGACAACCGCAACAGCTTCGACTCCCTGGAGGACTGTGGCGCCCTCTGCTTCCGCGAGGGCGGCAACCCGACCGTCGAGATCGGCGCGGCGGAGCGTGGCCCCCCAATTCGGGTAGATGGAGTGCTCGGGCCACGGCATCTCGAGCATCACATCGCCCGCGTACGATCGAAGTCCAACGACGCGGTGGACGTCCGGCCGGTCGAAGTCGAACCCCATGTCGACGAGTTGACGCACTGCCCTCGGAGTCAAGCCGTCGCCACAGGCCTTCTCTCTGGGGTACCGCTTCTTCTCGACCATCGTGACGTCGACGCCTCGCTTCGCGAGCCAGAAGGCCGCCGAGGCGCCTCCCGGGCCACCGCCGACGACGAGCACTTGGGGAAAGGACGACATCGGTGGAAGGCTAGGTTCGGTCGGCTCGTTGCGAGTCCGGATCAGCCTTCTTCGGCCACGGGCTCAAATCCGCACTCGGCTTCGGCGGCTGCGAGATCGAGGCCGCCGAACTCCACTCGCTCGTAGAGACTCACCTGTGTGACTTCGAGATCGGTCAGTTGCCCACCGAAGCCGGGCATTCCGCCGGCCACAGGGGTCCCGTTCTCCCCGTATGTCGAATCGGGCCACCCTGTGGATCCGAGCGCGATCCACTCGATGTGGGAAGCGCACGACCCTTCAGGGAACGTCTCGAGAATCACACCGCCTGCCATGGCCGGGCCGGCTCCGCCGCCGCCATCCGTCCCGTGGCACACCGCACAGGACGCGGCGTAGATCTCGCCACCGACGGCGAAGTTGCTGACCTCGTTCGCCCCGTACGCCGATCCGTCGCATCCGACGGCGGTGCCGGACGCCGGGTCGATCGCGAGCTGACCTGCACTCCCACATGACGGCTGGTTCGGCACGACGACGAGGTAGAGAACAGCAAGCAGCGGGATCACAAGTATCGCGGCAGCCAGCCACGCCGGATACCGGCTTCTCGGTGACGGCTCCGGTTCGGGGTCGGGTTCTTCTGTGGCGTCGACAGGTACAGGATCGGCAGGGTCATCGGAGATCTTCTCTGCTTGACCCCCTTCGTCGCCCGCGGCGACACCTCCCCCTGAGGGGGAGGAAGAGGAGGACGGTTCGGCGATCGGGGGTTCGGCCTTCGGGCTGGCGGCTGGTGGCTGGGAGCTGACAGCTGACAGGCCTGCGTCTGCCGCCCACTCCTGCAGGACAGCCTCTACGGTGCTGTCTTCCTTCTTGGCGCGTGCCTTGGCAGACCGTTCGATGAGCGACTCCGGCATGCCGCGAGCCTCGGCAACGGCCGACAGCAGCGCGGCGCCGGTCAAGGTGCCGGCGGCAGTCGGCTGCCCCCCTGCGTCGTCGCTGCGCTCCTCCTCGTCCCCCCGCCCTGCGGCCGGGGGGACAGGAATCGCGGCCTCTGCGACCCCCACATTCAA
>CAXMQO010000047.1:0-9470 GCA_964195515.1 uncultured Saprospiraceae bacterium
GCTGGCGAAGAGGCGGCCGATCTCGGCCTGGAACTCGTCGGTCCCTGCGAAGATCAGCTCCATCGAGAACGGCTCTGCTTCGTACCCGGCGGGTAGCGGAATCGCGGCAATGGCATCCGCTGTGGCGACCACCGCGTCGACGAAGACCTGATCATCGAATTCTCCAACAGAGAACGAGATAACCAGACCGCTCGGCGAGACCAGCCCGGCCCGGTCAGCGTCGGCCGGCAGCATCCCGTCGAGGAAGCCTTGCTGTTCGGGAGGGATCTGACTCAGCGCCAATGTGTAGAGCGCCTTGAGTTCCGCGTCGGTGGTGGGGACCGGTGCACCAGCCGCGACCGCCTGATCCACCGGGCTCATGTAGGAGACCACCGGCGACTGATCCGGCGATGTCACGAGATACCCGGCCAGCGGCCCGGCAACGATCGTCTGTTGGATCGCAGACGTCGCCGCGTGGCCATCGACGGTGATCACGTCGCCGCCGGTCGACGAAACGATGATCTGCATAACGCTCTGGCTGATGTCCGCACCGAACTGGGCACTGATCGTGTCGGCCGCGGCAAGTTCCGGAGCATCGGGAGCGAAGCTCTCGTTCTGGTCTTCGGACGGCTGGAATTGCCCGGCGAAACTACCAAACACCAGAGCGACGACCACCGTCACGACGATGACGGCCCACGGCGCGCGACGCACGATCCACGACAGAAGGTTGACGAAGCTAGTCACGTTCTCAGTTCCTTTGGTTCTGGATCTGCGTCCTGAGAGGTCGCAGGGAGATCAGATCTACCGCGGCGGAGCGCAGCGCTCTTCGAGATCCGCGACGACATCGTCGAGCGGAAGCCCGCGCTGCTCGCCTGCATCCTCGCGAAGCCTGAGCCCTACCGTGCGCGATTTCACATCGTCGTCGCCCACGACGAGGACCGCAGGATGCTTCTGCGTGATCGCATTTCGGATCTTCTCACCGACGGTCTCGTCGGCGGCATCGACCTCCGCTCGTACCCCGGCCTCGTTCAGGATGGCCGCAACCTCGTACGCATACTCCTCGTGCCGGTCGGCGACGGGGACGATCGTCGCCTGCACGGGTGATAGCCAGGCTGGGAAGGCGCCGGCATAGTGCTCCACCAGAACAGCCACGAAGCGCTCCACCGAACCGAGGAGCGCCCGGTGAATCATGACCGGTCGCTCGCGCACATTCTCCGTGGACGTGTAGGTGAGGCCGAAGTTCTCGGGTTGGGCGAAGTCGAGTTGAATCGTCGACAGCTGCCATCGCCGTCCGATGGCGTCTTTGACGTGGATATCGATCTTCGGGCCGTAGAACGACCCCTCTCCATGAGCCATCTGATAGGGCAACCCGGCAGTCTCGAGCGCCTTGGCGAGGGACGCCTCGGCCACGTCCCAGAGCTCGTCTGATCCGATCGATTTCTCGGGGTCCCGTGTCGAGAGATCGGCTTCGAACTCGCTGAACCCGAAGTCCCGGAGCACCATCAACACGAAGTCGAGGAGGCTCTGCAGCTCGTTGGGCATCTGGTCAAAGGTGGTGAAGATGTGGCTGTCATCCTGGGTGAATCCGCGGGCCCTCAGGAGCCCATGGACAACTCCAGATCGCTCGTACCGGTAGACGGTCCCCAACTCAAAGAGACGCATCGGCAGCTCTCGGTAGCTCCGACTCCTCGACTTGTAGATGAGGATGTGGAACGGACAGTTCATCGGCTTCACGTAGTACTGCTGGCCACCGTCGAGCTCCATCGCCGGGTACATACCCTCGGCGTAGAACCGGAGGTGACCGCTCGTCTCCCAGAGGTCCGCCTTGGCGACGTGGGGGGATACGACATAGTCGTACCCGTTTGCGAGATGGGTCCTCCTGCTGTAGTCCTCAATCTCCTTGCGGAGCAGACCGCCCTTGGGATGCCACACCGCGAGTCCGCTCCCGAGATCGGACGGGAACGAATAGAGATCGAGTTCGGCACCGAGTTTGCGATGATCGCGTTTCGCGGCCTCCTCGAGCCGATTCAGGTAGGTGCGCAGAGCCTTGCGGTCTTCCCATGCGGTCCCGTAGATGCGCTGGAGCTGCGGCTTGGTCTCGTCACCGCGCCAGTAGGCACCAGCCGAACGCATCAGCTTCACGGCCTTGAGACGGCCGGTCGACGGGACGTGTGGTCCCCGGCACAGATCGACGAACGCGTCGTTCCGGTAGATCGAGACCTCACTGGCCCCGGCACCTTCGGCCTCGTCGACGCCGCGGATGATCTCCGACTTGAATGGGTGATCCGAGAACAACTCGAGAGCGTCGTCGATCGAGAGCGACTCCCGAACGAACAGTTGGTCGATCTCAATGAGCTCCTCCATACGAGCCTCGATCCGCTCGAGGTCCTCCGGGGTGAAGGGACGACCGATATCGAAGTCGTAGTAGAAGCCGTCGGTGATCGGTGGTCCGATGGCAAACGTCGCACCCGGGTACAGATCAAGGACCGCCTGGGCCATCACATGCGCAGCCGAGTGGCGCAAGACAAACCGACCTTCTTCAGTGTTCTCTGTGACGACGGACAGCGCGCCGTCACGATCGATCGGTCGGTTCAGGTCGAGTGTCTCGCCGTCGACAGTGACCGCCACGGCAGCGCGTGCGAGACCGGCGCCGATGGAGGTGGCGACGTCGAGACCGGTGGCGCCGTCCTCGTAGGAACGAACGGAGCCGTCCGGAAGGGTGAGTTGGAATGACATACTGAACACTCGCTGAATATCGGGGCCGCCAAGGCTACATCCTTCCCAATGTGATGCGACCCGTGCGAGAATGGTGTCGGAACAGGAGAGAGGGATCATGGACGCCTATGCACTCGCGGAACGTATTGCTGCGGGGGACCGATTCCAGGATCTCACGCGCCCGACGAAGTCACTTGCCAAGAACCATCACTATCGGATCTGGCGGGATGGAACGAGCGTCCTGCTCAAGGTGTACGGCACTCCGGCTCGTGAACGCCGCGAGTCCCATGCGATCGAGGCTCTTCGCGACCTCGACAGCATCCCCGTCCGGATCGATGGAAGTGGAACCGAGGAGCCGACGTGGGCGCTGTTCAAGGATCCGGGTCAGTGGAGCCTCGGCTCCCTTCCCGGCGGTCGCGACGCCGCAAGGAAAGCAGGTGGGGTCCTGCGCTCTCTTCACGAGTTCGAACCGAGGGCCCTGTCGAATCTGACCCGCGGCATCGATAGCGAATGGGTCAAGGTGGATTTCGCATCCACGATGCGCCGCCTGGCCCGATATCGGGGACGGGTCGGTATCAGTTCCGATTTGTACGCTGCAATGGCGGCGGTACCGCCGCCGAAGGCATCCGAGCCGCGTGCCGCTCACACCGATCCCACCCCGGAGCACTTCCTCCTCGACGAATCCGGAGCCGTCACCCTTGTTGACTGGGAGTGGGCGACACTCGCACCACCTGAGTGGGATCTGTCCAAAGCCACATGGCTCCTCCGAATTCGTGCCGACTCCGCCGCCGTCGATGCCCTCCAAGAGGGGTATGGACAGACGCTCGATCCGGTCGAGATGAAACGCTGGATCATCTACCACGCTGCCATGCTCCTCGTCTACGAGGCCGAGCAACTCATGTCGGTTGCCGGCGCCGATTCCTACTCGGACACCGTCGAAGAGATTGTGCGAGTTGTCGACGGTGCCGCGTCCTGAAGCCCTGAACGTTTCCCGCTGCAAATACCGGAAGATTTCGCGCTCTCGTCATATGATCCACTGGTCGTCGGAGCCAGGAGATTCAGATGTTGGAGATTGCGATCGCGTCGTTGTTCATTGCTGTTGCTTTCGTCGCCGTCGGGACATCGTCCCGACCGGTGATGTCGGCCAGTGTTGCGGAGATTCTGCCGCTCCTCGGGACCGAGGACTCGTGGGCCGATCTCCCCTGCCCGTGGTGTCTTGCACAGACCCGCGAGGATGACCCAAACTGCCCGGCGTGCGGGCAACCGTTCGGATAGCTGCTGCCGGGTTCGTGGTTATGAGGGCAGAGCGAGTTCTCGCGTCCTGAAGTCCTCAGACAGACCGAGTGATGCGTAGAACCGAACCGCCGCCTCGTTGGATGCGTCGACCCACAGTCTCGCCTTCTGAGCGCCATGCCTTCGGAGCACTTCGAAGCCCGCTCCGGTCAGGGCTCGACCGATGCCGGAATGCTGATTCTCTGGGTCCACGGCGATCAGGAAGATCTCGCCGGTCGCATCCCCCTCGTACTTCGTGACGCAGATTCCGACGACTCGCTCCCCCATCTTGGCGACCAGGACACCAGATGAATCGAACCACGCACGCTCGGCGAGGGAGGCGAAGTCCTCCTCGGTCCTCGCACCCTGTTCCCGATGTCCCAGGAAGGCTCGGTTGTTGACGGTCACGATTCCGCCGACGTCATTCGGTTCCATCGCATCTATGGTGACCCGCGGTGGAGCACCACCGATGTCTTCCGGTATGAGTCCGGTCATCCTGAGCACCGCCCGGATCTCGTGGTAGCCGAGGCGCCTGGCCGCCTCGATCTGAACGGTACGGAACGCCCAGACGGTGTGCGGCACGGCGTCGGGCACAAGATCGGTTGCCACGCGGATCCCGACCTCCTCCATACGGGGTCCACGCTGTTCAGGCGCAACTGCGATCTCGACCGCCCAGTGACCGCCCACTTCGTGGAATGCAGCGATGCCGACGACACACATGCCCGTCTCGTCCGACCATGCCCCGACGCTTGACTGCGTGTTACCAAAGGATTCGAGCTTGTGTTCGGAGAACGGCGGATGCCCATCGGCTTGGGTGACGGACTTCAGCAGGCGAGTGACTGTTGGCTCGTCGTATGGCACCGGACGCATGCCGCCACCTTACGGTCAATGGAAGTGGCCGGCGCACGCCGTATCCTCCCCCCATGAGTTCGGTAGGACTGGTACTCGGTGGTGGTGGAATCACAGGCGCGTCGTATCACTTTGGAACCCTCTTCGCATTGCAGATGGCGACCGGCTGGGATCCGGCGGATGCCGAGGTCGTCATCGGCACTTCATCCGGCGCATTCATCGCTGCGATGGTGCGCGGTAGTGCTCTGAATCTCGACACGATGGTCGGCAACTCCCGCCGGGACGAAGACGTCATCGATTGGCTCTCCAACAACATGTACCGGCGCATCCGACCCCGAGGCCTGGTCCGCTGGGTCCGTACCGGCATTCTTCCGAGTTTCACCCGCCCTGGTCTCGGCATTGTGCTCGGTAGTCCGGGGATTTACTCGACCGATGCCATGGTGGGATGGGTCGAGAATAGTCTTGGAGATCTCGCCGACGGATGGCCCGATCGCCCGACGGTCATCGTCGCCCACGATCTGGAAACCCGCATCCGGGTGCCATTCGGTACCGAAGCGGCTCCAATTGTCCCGCTCAAACATGCGGTCGCAGCATCGAGCGCGGTGCCTTTCGTGTTCGAACCGGTCACCATCGACGGCCGCACGTACGTCGACGGCGGTGTGAGTTCCGGTACCAGCGTCGACCTGCTCCTCGCGAATCCGACGCCGCTGGACCTCGTCATCATCGTGGCGCCGATGGCCGCCACGGGAACGCGCCGCGGTGGTCGGTTCTATGAGGAGATCTTCGATCGTGCCGGCCGCAGCGCGCTCGCCGCCGAAGTCGATCTCCTCAAGTCGGAATGGCCCGAAACCGAAGTGCTCGTCCTGCGACCCGATCAACGGGTCCTCGAAATCACCCGCGGCAATCCGATGTCGGTCGAAGCCGCCATCCCCTCGTTTCTCGCCACGTTGCGCTCGATGCGTGACGAACTCGCCCACCCCTCGACGTGGTCGATGCTCGAGCGCCACATCGTCGACACCGTCCACGCCTGACGCTCTGCGTGCGATGGTCGGCTAACCATGCCTGACGAGAGGACCGGCGCACCGCCGACACCCTACGTAGCGGATGAAGACGGAATACGGACCACACACGGTGCCGGCCTCGGAGGCCGACACCTGCTCAGATCTCTTCGAACTTTGCTTGAAAGAACCTCAGCGAGTCGGGTTCGTAGGTGAATCGGAGGCCACGAATGTCGTGACGATGCTGATACACCTCGATCACCGACTCCGCAGTGACGTCCATGTGCGACTGGGTGTAGACCCGCCGCGGGATCGTGAGCCGGACCAATTCGAGCTTCGGGTGGCGGTTCTCGCCCGTCTCCGGGTCGCGACCGGCAGAGACGTTGCCTCGTTCCATGCCTCGCACGCCGGAGTCTCGATAGATCGCAGCGGTGAGCGCCTGTGCGGGGAAGTCGTCCTGCGGAAGGTGATCGACAATCTCGGTCGCATTGAGGAAGACACCGTGACCGCCGATCGGACGGATCAGAGGAATCCCTGCCTCGATGAGCTTCTCGCCCAGATAGACGACCTGACCAACGCGTGCTCGGACGTGGTCATCGGTCGCAACCATCTCGCGAATGCCCTCGGCGAGGGCTTCCATATCGCGTCCGGACATGCCGCCGTACGTGTGCAGCCCTTCGAATGCGACAAGCAACGCTCGCGCCCGGCGAGCGAGTTCCGGATCGCGGAGAGCAAGGAATCCGCCGATGTTGACAAGATTGTCCTTCTTGGACGACACGGTCGCGCCGTCCGAGTATGAAGCGATCTCACGCACGATCTCAGCTATCGAATGATCCGCGTAGCCCTCTTCACGCTGCTGGATGAAGTAGGCGTTCTCGAGCGCACGCGTGGCGTCGAGCATCACAGAAATGTCGTTGGCCCGGCAGTATTCGTAGACCTCGCGGATGTTCGCCATCGAGGCGGGCTGACCGCCGGCCATGTTCACATTCGTTTCGAACGACACGTACGGAATCCGATCGCTGCCGTGTTCGTCGACCACGGCACGGAGCTTGTCCATGTCGATGTTCCCCTTGAACGGGAACTCACTGGACGGATCGTGCGCCTCGTCGACGATCACATCCACGAAGATGCCACCCGCGTACTCTTGATGGAACCGCGTCGTCGTGAAGTACATGTTGCCAGGGATCACGTCGCCTGGCGTGATCAGGATTTGGCTCAGCAGATGCTCGGCACCACGACCCTGGTGGGTCGGAATCAGCTCCTCGTATCCATAGACGTCGTGAACAGCGTCGACGAGTTTGTAGAAGCTCGTCGCTCCGGCGTACGACTCATCGCCGAGCATCATGGCCGACCACTGACGATCCGACATCGCCGACGTTCCCGAGTCGGTGAGGAGATCGATGTAGACGTCGTCTGCCTTGAGGAGGAACGTGTTGAAACCGGCGTCCTGGATCGCACGCTCGCGCTCCACTCGGGTCGTCATAGCGATGGGTTCGACCATCTTGATCTTCCAGGGCTCCGCCCAGCTTCGCGGCATGGTGATCGTCCTTTCGTCAGACTGCGTCGAGCGCGGTCGAGATGTCGTGGATCAGGTCGTCAGGATTCTCGACACCGATCGACAAGCGAACGAGCGCGCCGTTGACCCGCAGTTTCTTCTTCTCATCGGGATCGAGACCCGAATGGGTCATCGTCGCGGGATGCTCAACGAGCGTCTCCGTGCTCCCGAGGCTGACGGCAAGGTGGATCAGGCTCAGGGAATCGATGAACCGGAACGCCTCTTCCTCGTCCCCGTCGATCCAGAACGTGATCATCGCGCCTGGTCCCTCGGCCTGCTCTTTGTAGATCTCGTACCCGGGGTCGCCCTCTTCGAGGAGTCCGAGGTAGCCGACGTCCACCACCTTGGGGTGGGAGACGAGGAACGCAGCGATCATCCGTGCACTTTCCGTCTCTCTGCGCATGCGCAGGTCAAGCGTCTCGAGGCTTCGCATCATCAACCATGCGGTCAGCGGAGTCGCCATGCTCCCGAGCACGTTGCGCATCCCGGCGACGGATTTCATCATCTCCTCGCTGCCGAGAACCGCGCCGGCGATGAGATCAGAATGACCGCCGATGTACTTCGTGGCGGAGTAGATGACAAGGTCGGCTCCGTGCTTCAAAGGTTGCTGCCAGAGCGGCCCGAGGAACGTGTTGTCGACGGCGACCGGAACTCGGCGTTCACCGCTGCTGTGACGATCGGCGATCCGGCGCGCCATCCCGATGCTGAAGAGATCGTTCGTCGGATTGGCGGGGGTCTCCATAAATACGGCACCGAGACGCCTCCCCTCGAGCACCGCCCCGAGGGCCACGTCGACGTCCCCATCGGACATGTCCGGTTCCCACTTGACCGTACGGACACCGAATTCGGGCAGGACGGCGTGGATGAAGTGGTCGGTCCCACCGTAGACCGGGGCGGTGTGCAGCAGCACGTCGCCGGGGCGGAGATAGGCGAGCATGGCGGTTGTGATGGCAGCCATCCCCGAGGCGAAGACAAGACCGCACTCGGCGCCATCCCAGAGTGTGAGGCGATGCTCGACGATCTCCAGATCCGGGTTGTTGAGCCGGCTATAGATGAGTCCCGGCTTCTCCCCGTCGTCGGCTTCGCATGATCCTTCGGCAAGTTCGAAGAAACGTTTGCCCTCGGCAGCGGTCTCGAAGACGAAGGTCGACGTCTGGAAGATGGGGCTCTTTATCGCGCCCTCCGACCATTCTGGCCGGTAGCCGTAACTCATCATCAGGCTCTCGGGTGAGAGCTTCTTCCCTGCGATGGTGTCGTCGTACTCGTCTCGCACTGTGTTTCCCTCCGTGCGCCGTACGCCGATACGGGTTGTTCCCCGTACAGACAACCTGCCGATGACGGTATTGTGGGGTATCGTGCTAGAAATTGCTACCCGATCCGGAGAGGATTCGTCGGATGGCCGAACTGCCGCATCTCGACCGTACAGATCGCGCAATCATCGCCCTCTTGCAGGACAATGCGCGGCTCTCCAACAAGGAGTTGGCAGCCGGCGCAGGCATCGCTCCCTCCACGTGCTCGGAACGCATGCGCCGACTTGAGGCCGTCGGCGTGTTCTCGGGCTTTCACGCCGCTGTCGACCCTCGGGTCCTGGGAATCGGGCTCCAGGCGATGATTGCGGTTCGACTGCGGCGTCACGCGGCGGAGGAAGTCGAGGCCTTCGGACTCCACGCGAGAGCCCTTCCCGAAGTCATCAGCCTGTCACACGTGACCGGACCGAACGACTTTCTCGTCCGGGTCGTCGTTCGCGACGCCGACCATCTCCGTGATCTCGCGGTCAGCGGATTCACCACGATGCGCGAGGTTGATCACATCGAGACGTCCCTCATCTTCGAACACAACGAGAAGGGCACGTTGCCGGATTTGAGTGGTTGAGTGATTGAGTAGCGGAGTAGCCGAGTAGTGATACGGGTTAGGGACCGTTGGCGGCGAGTTCTTCCACGACGCGATCTACGAGTTCCTTTGTCGACGCCTCCGCTACTCGGTGCAGGAATGCCTTGTCGATGAGCCGACCCAGTCCTCCGAGCGGCGGGTCGTAGTGGCCTTGGATCTTCACTTGGGTGAGCTCGTCCCCGACGCGTGCGATCACAAGTTCGGCGTCCATC
>CAXMQO010000048.1:0-19091 GCA_964195515.1 uncultured Saprospiraceae bacterium
CATCCACCAGCCGCATCCGACAGTCATACAACCTCCTCAACCAAATCCTCGAACACGCCGCCCGCCACCGCATCATCGCCCGCAACCCCGCCCACGGCATCAAACCCCCCGGCACCCCAACCAAGAAACTGCCCCGCTACCTCACCCGACCCCAACTCGACCGCCTCATCGCCGAAACCCCCGACCGGTACCAAACCCTCATCATGATCCTCGGCTACACCGGCCTCCGATGGGCCGAAGCCATCGGCCTCCAACGCCGCCACGTCAACATGCTCAAACGGCAACTCCACATCGAAACCACCCTCAGCGAAGTCAACGGCCACTTCCACCGCATCCCACCCAAAACCCACCAGGAACGCCAAGTCCTGATGCCCCAGTTCCTGACCGACCGGCTCGCCGCCCACATGAACCGATACGTCCCCTCTGATCCTGATGCGTTGCTGTTCACGTTGGGTGGGGGCCAGGCGATCCGTGGCCCGAACTTCCGTCGCCGCGTCTGGCTCCCGGCGTGTGAACGGGCAAGCGTCGAACTGACACTCCACGAACTGAGACACACCGCCGCGTCGCTGATGCTCGACCTCGGGTGGCCCATCGTGACCGTCTCCAAGACACTTGGGCATTCGTCGATCACAGTGACGGTGGACCGGTACGGGCACCTGTATCGGGAGTCTCAGGAAGCGCTGGTTGCCCTGTTCGACGACGCTGGGGACGCCGGGGCGGGGTAGCGCGAGACGGGCCGAAACCTTCTACCCCTTCTACCGCTTTTACCCCTTTTACCTATTTCCCTACCACTCGCAGGGACCCCCGAAACGACCCCAAACGAATCGGCGTGTGCACGTTTTGAGCACAGTAACGGGTATCGGGAAGACGGCAGTGAAGAGAAACCCTTGTTGTATATATCGCCCTCAGCTGAAATCGAACCAGCGGCACCCGGTTTAGGAAACCGGTGCTCTATCCCCTGAGCTACGAGGGCAAGAAGTCATGAGACCCCTGGTACACCGCCCTTTCGGGCCTTCTCGGGGAGGTCCGCAACATCGCCCAATTGGTGCTTGGGCCGCACCCCGGCCGCACCGTAGCGGGCATCCATCGATTCGGCGAGGCTTTCGAGGTGATCTTCGAACAGATGCGTGTACCGATCGAGAGTAATCTGTGGCGAAGAATGGCCCAGCACTCTCTGTACTGCTTTCATGCTGGCTCCGGCCGAAATCTCCAGACTGGCGACTGGCTGATGCTGCGCGGGGAGATATGGTTCGTGGATCTCGATCCGGCGCGGATCGGAGAGGCGGACAAGCGCAGCCATACTGTGATCGTGTCCAACGACGGCGCGAACACGACAGCAGCGAGGCTGGGCCGGGGAGTAGTGACGGCGGTTCCGGTGACCTCCAACGTCGACCGCGTCTACCCGTTCCAAGTGCCTCTGCCCGCGGCCGCGTCCGGTCCCGATCGCGATTCGAAGACTCAGGCCGAAGAGGTGCGATTGGTATCTGTCGAGCGGGTATCCGACAAGATCGAGAGCGTCCCGCCCGGGACTTTGCTCGACGTCGATGATGCGCTTCGTCTTCATTTCGCTCTTTGGGATGGAGGGAATAGCTCATTCATACCCGAGCACGTGCGTTTCGTTGATCGTTCGCATCTCCCTCGGGAAGCGGTGGTTGTGGACTCCGGCCCCCCGGAATCACTCGCCAGGTTCGGCTCCCAAGGCTGAGGCTGTCTCTTGTGCGGGTGAGCAGTCGAGGATGAGGATGCCCTCTTCAGGGGTATGCTGTCGCCTCGGTGGAACGGCTGACCCGATCATCATCTGACATCAAGACGCCCTCGAACAGTGAACCCTGGTGGAAGAGCGCCGTCGTCTATCAGGTATATCCGCGCAGCTTCGCCGACTCCGATGGGGACGGCATCGGTGACCTCCGCGGCCTCATCTCCAAGCTCGGCTACCTCGCCACACTCGGCGTGGACGTGGTGTGGGTGTCGCCGTTCTTCCGGTCTCCGCAGCATGACAACAGCTACGACATCAGCGACTACCGGGACGTTGACCCTCTGTTCGGCACTCTGGCGGACTCAGACGAGCTCATCGCGGGGCTGCACGCCCGCGGAATGAAGCTCATGATGGACGTGGTGGTCAACCACACCTCCGACGAACATCCCTGGTTTCTCGAGTCGAGAAGCAGTCTCGACAACCCGAAACGTGATTGGTACTGGTGGCGTCCGGCGCGGCCGGGAACGCACGCGGGCGAGCCCGGCGCAGAGCCCACCAACTGGGTGTCGTACTTCTCCGAGTCCAGTTGGACCCTCGACGAGGCCACGGGTGAGTACTACTTGCACCTCTTCTCTCGCCACCAGGTCGACCTGAATTGGGAGAACCCCGAGGTCCGACAAGCCGTCTACGAGACGCTGAGGTGGTGGCTGGAGCGCGGGGTGGACGGACTCCGGATGGACGTGATCAACATGATCTCCAAGCGCCTACCGCTCGAAGATGGCCCCCTGAGGCCAGGCAGCCGCTACGGCGACGGAACCGCCAGCTACATCTGCGGGCCCCGGATCCACGAGTTCCTCCACGAGCTCGACCAAGAGGTGATTTCCGGACACGACAAAGTGCTGATAACCGTTGGCGAGATGCCCGGCGTGACGGTGGAAGATGCGCTGCTGTTCACCGACCCTTCCCGTGCCGAGGTCGACATGGTGTTCCAGTTCGAGCATGTGCAGCTCGACCACGGCCCCGGAGGGCCCTTCGACGTTCGACCGCTCCGGCTTCTCGACCTCAAGGAGTCCCTTGGCCGGTGGCAGCTGGCTCTGGCCGAGAAGGGATGGAGCAGCCTCTATTGGAACAATCACGACCAACCCCGTGCCGTGTCCCGCTTCGGCTCCGACAACCCGGTCCTCCGAATGGCTTCCGCCAAGCTTCTGGCCACGGTCCTCCATCTCCACCGTGGCACCCCGTACATCTACCAGGGCGAAGAGCTCGGGATGACCAACTACCCCTTCCAGTCGATCGAGGAGTTTCGAGACATCGAATCCGTGAACTACCTGCGACACGCAAAGGAGTCCGGTGTGGACGAGGATGCAATCCTCGAGGCCCTGCGTCACCGAAGCCGGGACAACGCTCGCACTCCCATGCAGTGGGATGCCGGAGTGAACGGAAGTTTCACCACAGGGAAACCCTGGCTGGCGATCAACCCGAACTATCGGGAAATCAACGTCGAGGCGCAGGTAGGGGACCCGGACTCGGTGTTCCATCACTACCGGAAGCTAATCGCACTCCGCCACGAGCTTCCCGTGGTGGCCCATGGCGATTTCACCATGCTTTTTCCTGGGCACGAGCAGATCTACGCCTTCACCCGCCGACTCGACAATCAGGAGCTCCTGGTGCTGGCCAACATCAGCAGCCAGGAAGCCGTAGCCCGCTTCAATGAAGCCGACCAGTGGTCAACATCCGAGCTTCTCCTCAGCAACTACCCGAGCAACCAGGCTCCGCTCGCCGCCGAGCTGATGCTCACCCCCTGGGAGGTTCGGGTCTATCTACGTCGACCGGCAACGAGTTGACCCGCCGCAGTGCTCTTTGGACATGAGCGCTTGTCCACCTGACCTCCGCCGGGGCAGATCCAAGCTGATAGGGGTGCGGATCAGCGGAAGAGACACGAGGGGATCGAGTAATCAATGCAGCGTCACGAGATTCTTCAGACCTTGGCGCCTCCACAGAAGCGCCTTGAAGAAGCCGCTGAGGAGCAGGAACATCGGCATACGGAAGCCATCGGCCGCGAGCACGAATCCGTCGAACAGACCCTCGTAGCTCGACGTGTCGTCCTGGACCGGCCAGAACGTCGGGAAGGAGGACAGCGCAGCGTGAAGGCCGATCCCCAACAACATGGCGAAGCCACGCACCGTGTCGAGAACACGGCAACGACGGGCAGGAACTGCAGGATCCCGGCGAGACTCTCGATGGCGATGCGACGGGTGACAGCGACGATGAGGAGCCCGATCGATACATACCGTCGAAGGTCGGAGTTGCAGTTTGGCGAAGGGATCAGGGGAAGTGCGCGAAATGCGAATCCCAAGAGAGGCTTGAGCACGACCACATAGTTCCGGTATCCGAGGGCGGATCGAATACTGAAAGGAACGTGCAGTTGCTGTGCCGGCGGTGCAATCGTGAGAAAGCGGCCACGATCGTTTGACAGGTCACCTTCACCGTACCCACTCTTCCCGATCGGCGAGATTGTCCCATTTGCTCAATCGCTGCGGAAGCCCAGATCGAAGGCTGAGTGCGGCAGGAACGGCGCACGTGACCAGTCGATTCCTCGGTGCCGGTACAGCACATAACTTGTCATCCCCCGTTGCGCCGGATTGGTCCGCTGCAACGCTCCGAGGTATGTCGCACAGCGCATCAGTCGGACGAGTTAGGAAACCGGTGCTCTGTCCCCTGAGCTACGAGGGCCGGGATTTGTAGCCTAATCGCAAGGGTTTTCGACTGGTACGGCTCCCGTCGTGGGGCCGCGTCGCGATAGGCCAGCGTCTCTCCGTGGTGTTGGGATCCGATGCTCGCGTCGACAGAGATGGGCGGTACGTCGCTGAGGGTATGGGCGAGGCCATTCAGTGTCGTCCTCGAATGCCGAGCGGACGGGATCAGGTCGCGCGGCTACTGCGCCGTTGGAAGTGTCCGTAGAGGAACTGCTGGGTTGCGCCCGTTGGGGTGTGGTGAGTCTCATATTGGATGCCCACCACTTCGAAGTCGTCCCCGAGGGTCTGGCTGAGCGTCTCAGGTCCGTATCGTTGCACGGGCAGGCCGCTGCATCTTTCTGGTCCGTCGAGCCCGAAAGTCGCGATGATGACCTGCCCTCCGATAGAGACGGCATCGCTGAGGTGGGCTACGTATCGCTCCCGATCCAAGGGATCGGTCAGGAAGTGGAATACTGCCCGGTCGTGCCATACGTCAAACGTGGTGTCGAAGCGGTACTCGAGGACATCGGCCTCGACCCACGTCACGTTGAGCGCGCTGTCACCAAGTCGCTGACGTGCATATCTCATTGCGGTGGAGGAAAGGTCGAGGACCGTGAGGTTCGTGTAGCCCTCGTCGAGGAGGTGATCGACCAATCGCGAGCAGCCACCGCCGACGTCTACCACAGCCGCATCGGAGCCAATCCCGGTTGCTTCGATGAACGACAGCGACAGCGCCGGGCGTTCCTGATACCACGTCACCGACTCAGGCAGGCGATCCCGGTACGTTGCTTCCCAGTGCTGCTGTTGTGATGACAACCGCGTGACCTCCGAGGTGAATACCGAACAACTCGAAGCATACGCACCCGGCTCGACGCTCATCCAACCAGATCAGACCCCGACCCGGTGTCAACGTCGGTTGAATGTTGCGCGGTTCGTTCCGTGGGAGTGGTGGATGAGGCGGTCGACCGTGGCCTCGACGGCGACCGCGTTGCCGAAGATTTCGGCCTCGGCGGAGAACGTCCTGTTCGATGAGACGATGAGGAGGGATAGTTCGTAGCGGGATGCGGCGCTTGTCGAGGAGGTCTGCCGACGGATGGCACACCGCGATTGAGGGCCCACCTATCAGCCGCGTCGACGACATCGCAGATCAATACAGCCGGCGACTGGCCGCCATCGATATCGCGGGCCGCACTCCATCGGGGAGTAGGCTCGTCGGAGAGCAAGGAAGGGGTCACCGTTCAACGGATCATCGTCGTAGCGAACCGGCTTCCCGTCTCCTGGGACGGTGAGCGATGGACCATCAGCCCCGGCGGACTCGTGCGAGCTCTTCGACCGGTGCTGCAGAACGCTGAGGGCGCATGGGTCGGATGGCCGGGTATCCCCGATTTCAATCCCGAACCATTCGACTACGACGGCATCGATCAAAGGCCCGTCCCGCTCAGCGAGGACGAGGTCGACAGCTTCTACTACGGGTTCTGCAATGGAACCCTCTGGCCTCTCTACCACGATGCGATCGTTCCCCCGGAGTACCACCGTCACACATGGCGCTCGTATGTTGACGTGAACCGGAGATACGCCGAAGCGACCGCCAGCGTTGTCGGCGCCGGTGATATTGCGTGGGTTCAGGACTATCAGCTCCAACTTGTCCCCTCGATGCTGCGATCGCTCAACCCGGACGCCACCATCGGCTTCTACCTTCACATTCCGTTTCCCCCCATCGAGGTGTTCGCTCGCCTCCCCTGGCGGCGCCAGATTCTCGAAGGGCTCCTCGGTGCCGACGTCCTCGCATTCCAGACCCGCCAAAGTGCCGACAACTTCGCGCGTGCAGCCCGGCGTCTCGCGGGTGCCGAAGCGGTCGGCAGACGCGACCTCTTGTGGAGAGGGAGGCCCGTGCATCTCCAACCTGCACCGATCGCGATCGACACGGCTGAATTCGAACGCATGGCGAGTTCACCGGCGGTCCAGGAGCGCGCTGCCCAGATTCGAACCGAACTCGGCGACCCCGATCACATCATCCTCGGGATGGACCGACTCGACTACACGAAGGGAATCGACCTTCGGTTGAAGGCATTCGCAAGCCTCCTCGAGGAGTCGCCGAGCGACCGCCACCTGTACGCATTCGTTCAAGTCGCCGTTCCGAGTCGTGAGCAGGTGCCGGCGTACCAGAAATTGCGGATCGATATCGAGCAGATCGTTGGACGCATCAACGGCTCATATCGAGAACCCGGGTGGGCGCCTGTGTCCTATCTCTACCGCACCCTTCCCTTCGAAGAGGTCATTGCGTACTACGTCGCCGCCGACGTGATGCTGGTGACGCCCCTCCGGGACGGCATGAACCTCGTCGCCAAGGAATACGCGGCCTGCCGAACCGGAAACGACGGTGTGTTGATACTCAGCGAGTTCGCCGGTGCGGCAGAGCAGTTGCGGTCGGCGCTGATCGTCAATCCGTACGACATCGACAGCGTGGCGCGAACAATCTCTTACGCAACAACGATGCCCGAGCGTGAGCAGCGGCAACGCATGCGTAGGCTCCGTGTCGCCATCCGCAAGGCCGATGTCTTCGAGTGGGCTGCCGAATGTCTTGCCACGTTGGAGGTCCGGTAGTTGATACCGCGCTCGCAGCTGCCGTGCGAGAGGTCGGGCAACGGGGGGTGATTCTGGTCGCCTCGGACTCCGATGGGACGCTATCGCCGATCTTGTTCGGTCTCCCGCCGACCGACGGCGGCACAACGAGGTCGCTTCACCACCAGCAACGACCGTCGGCATTGGTGACTTGTCAGACCGATCACGCTCGCAACGGCACCGTCTCTGTGGTCCCTGCAGGCACTTCGATCACTTGATTGCGAATACCCAGGCGGATGGGCTTGGCCTCACCCGGCCGGGTGGTTACGGTGAGCTGATCGGGTGTGATGTGGAAGTCGAGCAGGTGGCCACGGTAGAAGATCTCGAAACGGAGATGACCGAGCTCTTCGGGAATGGCAGGGTCGAGCCAGAGCATGTCTTCCCGGGTCTCGATCCCGGTGAAGCCGCGTTGTACCAGGTCGACGGTCCCAGCCATGGCCCCGAGATGGATACCTTCGGGGGTGGTGCCGCCCTGGATATCGGTGACGTCGCTCAATAAGGCTCCCTTGAAGAACTCCCAGGACCGCTTGCGGTCCGACCGAGCCAACACCCATGCGTTCACGATCCGGCTCAACGTCGAACCATGCGACGTGCGATGGTCGTAATAGTCGACGTTGCGCTGGATGCTGTCGCTGTTGATCTCGTAGCCGAGCCGTTCGAACATCGACGTCAGCTCGTCGGTCGAGAGCAAGTAGAACAGCATCAGTACGTCGGCTTGCTTCGACAGCTTGTAGCGATTCGGGGAATCCCCCTCCGCTTCGAGAATGCGGTCGAGTCGCTGGATGTCGCCGTACCGCTCGATGTAGCCGGTCCAATCGAATTCTTCGAGCTCTCCGTAACCCTCGAACTGGCTGATGATTCCATCGTCGTGGAAGGCAACCTTCAGCTTTCGGCTGATCTCATCCCACCGCGCGAGTTCCTCGCGCTGGATATGGAGCTTCTCGATCAGTTCGTTGCGACGGAAGCCCGGAACGAGGTCAAGGGCTTCGCTCGCTCGGCATAGGATCCATGCCGCCATGACGTTCGTATAGGCGTTGTTGTCAAGGCCGGGTTCATCAGCACCTGGGTATGCGTCGTGGTACTCGTCGGGGCCCATGACTCCGAGTATCTCGTAGCGATCGATCGCACGGTTGTAGGTGGCCAGACTGGTCATGAGCCTGGCAATCTCAACCATTATCTCCGCACCGCCGTAGGCGAGGAAGTCGACGTCGGCGGTTGTCTGGTAGTACTGCCATGTGTTGTACCCAACGGCGATGTTGATGTGGCGCTGCAGGTGGCTGTTGTCCGGAAGCCAGCGACCCGACTTCGGATTGAGATGGACGACCTGGCTCTCCTCCCGCCCGGTACTCCCGCTTTGCCATGGATACAGCGCTCCGTCGAGACCTTCGGCCTTCGCTGCCCAGCGAGCTTCGGGGAGCCGGCGGAAGCGGTAGAGCAACAGGGCTCTCGTCAAGTCGGGAAGATGGAGATTGAGGTACGGGAAGATGAACAGTTCGTCCCAGAAGATGTGGCCGCGATAGGCCTCGCCGTGCCACCCGCGCGCAGGAACCCCGACGTCGAGATCGATTGTGTGCTTGGAGACGGTTTGCAGCAGATGGAACGAATGGAGGTTCAGCACCATCGCCTCGTGGTCGTCGGCTCCGGTGGCGAGGGAGAAGCGCCTCCAGAGAAGGTCCCACGCCAGGGCATGAGACTCGAGGAGTTCATCGAAAGAGCCGAAGCGGTCGACCCATGTTCGGGCCGCGCGACCAGCCTCGGAGATGCCGTGGTCGCGCGACGTAAAGAGGGCGATGACCTTGTCGACAGTGGTGGGAACGCCCTCCGTCACGTCGAAATCGTACGCCTGTGCCACGAATCCGGGTTCTTCGATTTGGGTGAGGTCGGTTTGTATTCGCTCTCCGTCGAACCGCACCTCCGTGCGGGCAGCGATCGCCACGCGCACGCGGGATTGTGTGGTCTCCACTTCGAGGTACATGGAGTCGTTGTTCGGGAACTCCCCTTCGACCGGCTCGAGGTGCCGGCTATTGAGCTTTCGATACCGGGCAACCCCGGCGTTGATGATGCGACCGTCGAGTCCCGACTCGACATGCATGGATCCCGACCAATTCTCGGGAAGGAATGTTGTCTGAAGACCTGCTGCGTGCGGGTTGCCCATGTGCACGAAGCGGCGCTGGGCGACTCTGGTGCGGCGCCCTTCTGGATCGGTGAGGGCGAACATGCGCGTGAGCACTCCCTGACGGAGATCAAGCTCTTGCCGGTAGTCGTCCACGTCGGCGTCCTCGAGCGTCAGCCACGAACCGTCGCCGATGCGAAATCGGAGGTAGAGCCAGTTGGGAACGTTGACCAGGTCTTCGTTCGTGATGTCCCGACCAGCAACCTCGGTGACGAGCCGATTGTAGAGCCCCGCCACGTAGGTGCCCGGGTAGTGGACGTCGCCGGCCGCGGCCTCGGGTGCGGCGCCACGGGTTGCGAAATAGCCGTTGCCGAGTGTGCACAGCGCCTCGCGGAGCGGCTCTTCCGCGGGATCGAACCCTTCGTAGGTCAGCGTCCAGCGGCTCACGGCTTCTGTGTCTCGGCGACTCTTGCCAGGAGTGAGGTCACCTCACCTGTGTCCTCGAGTGCGAAACGTGCCAGGGACGGCTCGCCTCCACGTCCTACGACGATCCCAATTCCTCGTTTCTGGATCACTCTGAAGGCATCTTCGTCTGTGGTGTCGTCGCCGATGTACAGGGGTGTCACTGCCTGACGTTCTAGCCCGAGTTCACCGAGCAGCCACCGCATCGCTCGCCCCTTGTCCCAGTCGAAATCGGGCCGGAACTCGAAGATCTTCTTGCCGGTCGCTACCCGGAGCGATGGAACGGCAGGGGCCGTCGCATGAACGGCTTCCTCGACCAGCGGAAAGTCGGCGTCACCTACTCGGCGGTAGTGCACGGCGATAGCGAACCGTTTGCGCTCGACCTGGGCGCCGGGGACATTTCTGAGGCGGTCCTCGAGTTGCTCGGTTGCCGCGTCGAGGGGAGCGAGATAGGTCCGGAATCGGTCGAGACGTTCGTCGATGACAGGCTTTCCCGACGGCGAGATGATGTCAAACCCGTGGCTTCCCGCGTAGTAGATGCCCGGCACCTGCACCTTGCCGCGGACGTCGGCAACATCGCGACCACTCACCACGGCCACCGTTGCCACGGACGCGAGATCCGCCAACACCCGACGTGTCTCATCGGAAAGCACGGCGAGATCTGGATGTTCGACGATCGGGGTGAGCACCCCGTCGTAGTCGAGGAACACTGCCGGGTCCGATGTGCTGAGTACAGCCTCGATCTCGTCGAAGTGGTCGGCTGCTGAGGGGAGGTCCGCGCGCGGAATTGGTGGTACGGGTGTGACGGAGAGAGCGTCCAGATCGGCAACAACCACGGTGGCGCCCGCAGCCCTCAGCTCTTCGGCCTGGTCTCCGCGATCGACCCCGATGACGATGCGAAATCCGCCGGCCTTGCCGGCCTCAACGCCCGACTGGGCGTCCTCGACGATTGCGGCCTTGGCGGGTTCGGCGCCGACTCGCGATGCGGCTTCGAGGAACACAGCGGGATTGGGCTTGCCGGGGAGGCCGAGTTCGTCCGCCACGATGCCGTCGATCCGCACGGTGAACAGATCGAGAAGACCGGCCGCGCCCAGGACCTCGTCGACATTGCGACTTGACGAGATGAGTGCTGTTTCGATGCCCTGTCGCTGAAGCTCCCTGACGAATGCGACGCTTGTGGCGTATGCCTCGACACCATCGGTCTTCAGTCGATTGAGGAAGTAGCCGTTCTTGCGGTTTCCGAGCCCGCAGACGGTCTCAGCTTCGGGTAGATCCTCGGCAGACCCCCAAGGCAAGGAGATGTCCCGGGATTTCAGGAAGCTGGCAACACCGTTGTAGCGAGGTTTGCCGTCCACGAAATCGAGGTAGTCGGACGGCTGAAACGGTTCGAAAGGCTCCCCGAGAACTGCCGACCGGTTCTCCAGATATTCGTTGAACAGTTGCTCCCAAGAGGCGTGGTGTACTGACTCGGTCCTTGTGATGACTCCGTCGAGATCAAACACCACGGCATCGATCTCCGCAGCATCGATTTCGTAATCTTTGAGCAAGACTGCCGTCCTTTGCCGCGTCGCCACATGCTAGACGGGGGCCCGGCCCGGGGAGTCGAATACTGCGCCACGCGCCGGACATTGGAGCGCGGGTGCAACGGCGCGACGACACTGAACGGCGGTTCGAGTCGCCTGCTATTGCCACATCGTGATTCCAGCAGGCGCCTTTGCAGGCGCCCATGGTCCGTTGACAGTGGACGAATCTATTGGGTACCGGGACGGGCCAGCGGACGGAGTCACGGACGATCGACTCGTGACGTTTGGCGCGGTCAATCGATGAACGAAGGAGTCTGCTCGAGCATGCGGCGGAGGCTGGCGAGTGGCACACGCACCAAATCGGGACGGGTCGCGAGTTCCCAATGGAGCTCCCGCAGTGCTCGCGACAGCACGAAGGCATCCAGAAGGTCATCGATAGCGTCCACGGAGTCGGGTAGGAGCGGAGAGTCCTCCAGTTCCTTGAGGTAGCTCTCAACGAATGCGAGTCCGGCCACCCGGGACCACCACGCAGCCCATAGTCGCTCACTCGGTGACCCGTCGCGTGCAGCTGCGAGTGCAACGTAGTCAAACGACCGGAGCATCTCGGCAACGTCGCGCAGCGGTGAGCCGCGAAGCCGCCGCTGAGCGAGCGGAAGCGAGTGGTCGCCCGAGAAGTCGGCAATGATGAACCCGTCACCGACGATGTGTATCTGGTCGAGGCGGTAGTCGCCGTGAAGGCGGATCCGTGATCCCTTGATTCGGTCCCGTCTGATGGCGCCGAGACGCGCGAGGCAGGATTGCTCCGCCTGGATGAGCTCGTCCAACGCGGTCGCAATCGGTCCTTCGGCTCGATGCCGCAACCGGCGGATCGCTCGTATCTCCTGGCGAATGCCAGCACGCAGCGATTGGTACAGCGACTGTTGGTAGTGCTGCGTGAACGGTTCCGGGTTCAGGTCCGGGTCTTCGCTGAACGAGCCCAACGCCTGATGCAGGGCGGCGGTCGTTCTGCCGAGCCGTGTTGCGAGTTCGAGCGTCGGGTCGAGCAGTTGGGCCTTTGGGATGGCGACGGCCGGAGCCTGGTCCACCTGTCCGAATGCACCCTCGGGTTCACCGGGCGCTTCCTCGTTGGCTGTTGCGTCGAGCCAGCTGCGGGCGAAGCCGGTCAAGACGTTCCACGCGGTGGAGTCCTCGGCGAACGACTGCTGAAGGACGCCGAGCGTGTAGGTGTCGCCGGACTGATACTCGAGTGCGCCGTAGGTGTTGGCGATGTCGTTGAAGGCGGTGCGTTCGGTGAGGAAACGCCGCAATTCGAGGTCCGGGTTCACTCCTGGCTCGACTTGGCGGAAAAGCTTGATTACGAAGCCGCTTTGGAAGTCGATGTAGGTCTCGCCGCGGCTGTTGGTCGATACCGTCGATTCGATCGGCGCGCCCGTCGGGATATCGGACATTGCGATGCCTGCGGTGCAGGTCAACGATCCGGCGCGCCCTAGGAGCGTCTCGCCGGTGAGGATTCCTTCGAGGAGCATGGCTCGGAACTGTGGGTTTTCAATGGCATCGAACAAGACCCCATCGGCGCCGTCGCGTCGCACGTGGGCGAGGACGGCAGACTCGGCAACGTCCGGATCGGCCGCGAACGAGATACCGATCGGGACCACATTCAAGTCGTGGGAGTCGGCTCTACCGCCGATGGCGACGAGGGCAATCCACATCGTCGTATCTTGCTCACCGGGTGTGATTGGGATGAGGTCGGCGACCGATATCTGCGATCGCCGTGGCGGGCGGCCTTGATACCAGGACTGCGCTGCAACGAAACGGCCGAGGATCTCCGGAAGAGGTCCGTCGCTCGCAAACGCGCCCTCGAGGGGACCGCTGATCTCCACCACATCTCGGGGATCGACAGCGGAAGGATCGTGGCCGCCGATCGACAGCCAGTAGAAACCGTAGGGGCCGAGCGAGAGGGGGTAGAGAGCGTCACCGATCACTGGGAACTCCGTCCTCCCAAGCATCTCGGTGGGACGCTGTCCGGTGAATCGGTCCAGATCCAGCTCCGCGAACTGCGAGTGGCGGCTGAGGTTGGCGACAACCACGATTGTCTCGCCCTCGCCCTCTCGCAGGTAGGCAAGGACCTGCTCGTTGTCCGGCGAGAGGAACTCGATGGTGCCGCGTCCGAAGACCGGATGACGCTGTCGGAGCCGGATCATGCTCCGGGTCCAGGACAACAACGAATTCGGGTTGGCCTGTTGCGCCTCGACGTTCACGGTCTCGTAGTGAAATTGCGGATCGACGACGATGGGGAGATAGAGCGATTGGGAATTGGCTTTGGAGAAGCCGGCATTGCGGTCGTTGCTCCATTGCATCGGCGTTCGCACGCCGTCACGGTCGGCGAGAAAGATGTTGTCGCCCATCCCGATCTCGTCCCCGTAGTAGACCACCGGGGTGCCGGGGAGCGACAACAAGAGGCTGTAGAGGAGTTCGATTCGGCGTCGATCGTTCTCGAGCAGAGGGGCGAGACGCCGACGAATCCCGAGATTGAGGCGCGCCCTGCGATCGGGGGCGTACGTCCTCCACATCAAGTCCCGTTCCTCTTCAGACACCATCTCGAGCGTGAGTTCGTCGTGATTGCGGAGGAAGATCGCCCACTGCGCGTCCGCCGGGATCGACGGGGTCTGCTCGAGGATGTCGATGATCGGCAGGCGATTCTCGCGCTGAAGGGCGAGGTACAGGCGGGGCATGAGGGGAAAGTGGAACGCCATGTGACACTCGTCGTTGTCCCCGAAGTACGCTGCTGAGTCTTCCGGCCATTGGTTCGCTTCAGCAAGCAGCATCCGGTTCTCGTAGTTCTCGTCCATGAACGACCGCAGACGCTTCAGTTCGTCGTGGGTTTCGGGGAGGTTCTCGCCGTTCGTTCCCTCGCGTTCGAACAAGTACGGGACGGCGTCGAGGCGCAGACCGTCGACGCCGAGATCGAGCCAGAACCGGAACATGTCGGTGACGGCCTCGCGCACGAGCGGATTGTCGAAGTTGAGGTCCGGTTGGTGAGCGAAGAACCGGTGCCAGTAGTAGGCCCCGGCGACGGGATCCCAGGACCAATTCGACGTCTCCGTGTCCTGGAAGATGATGCGAACGTCGGTGAAGCGGTCCGGTGTGTCGCTCCACACGTAGAAATCCCGTTCGGGGCTCCCTGCCTCGGCCCGGCGGGCCCGCTGGAACCAGGGGTGCTGGTCGGAGGTGTGGTTGATGACGAGTTCGGTGATGACGCGCATGTTGCGCGAATGCGCCGCATTCAGGAACTCCTTGAAGTCGTCAAGGGTCCCGTAGCTGGGGTGGACGTCGTAGTACTCGGCGATGTCGTATCCGTCGTCGCGTAGCGGTGACGGATAGAACGGCAGGAGCCAGATCGTGTCGATGCCGAGCCGGCTCAGATAATCGAGGCGGGAGGTGAGTCCCTGGAAGTCGCCAATGCCGTCGTCGTTGGAATCCGAGAAAGCGCGGACGTGCACTTCGTAGATGACGGCGTCTTTGTACCAGAGCGGTGGGCGGACAACGCGGGGATCGTAAGTCATCGAAGGCCACAGACTAGGTGTGCCGAGCGGCGACGAAGAAGCACGGTTGGGCGAGAGCGGCGTATGGCGGGTGCTCATCTGGCGAGGAGTGTGTGGGGAGCGGGCGGCGACTCGGAGGAATCCGGTTGGGGCTGTGGACGGTTCAGACCTTGCACCTTCCTCCTCCGACCCGGCGTGCTGAGGAAGCAGCAACCGGCGGTAGCAAGACACAGGCGGCCACTCCGAGGATCAGAAGCGGTGCCAAGTGGCTCAGCAGTGGTGGTGGTCGCCACCGTGTGCGTGGGCCCGGTCGGACTCGTGATCGAGTGTTCCGGTCACATACCGGGTGACGGCATCATCGATCGATTGCGTGCCGGTGAGCACGACTTCGAGTCCGGCAGCTTCGGCATGTTCCTGGATCGGGAATCCCATCCCGCCGGCAATCACAGCGTCGCAATCCTGGATCGTCCCGATCAGACTGTCGTGACGACGGTTTCGCCCGGATCCTGATGGTCGCCGAGGTCGGCAGAACCCACCTCGCGGAATTCCCGGGCGGTCTCCACGCCGTCGTCGACGTCGACGACGATGAAGCCCTTGGTGCGACCGAAGTGTGCGGTGACGGTGGTCTCGTCAAGGGTGGCAAGCGCAATTCTCATGATGTGCAAGACACGGTCGACTCGACATGATTCCGGAGATCAATTCGTCAAGCATCGTCCGGACGAACGGCGTGGATTCACTCCCGGAGTCTGTTCGGCCGAGAGGAGCCGTCATGTCGTTCGACACCATCCCGCAGAAGATTCTGAAAGCCGGTATAGATCGGGGCGATGCGGACGCCTATTCCGTTCGCCACGATGACGGGTGGGTGGCGACGAGTTGGCGTGCCTACGCAGAGGAAGTGACGGCCGCCGCCCGTGGGCTCGTTGCTCTGGGAGTGGAGCCACGATCGCCGGTTGCGATTCTTGGTACCAACACGCCGGAATGGGTGGTCTTCGACGTCACAGCGATGGCCATCGGAGCAATGCCGGCGGGGATCTATCCCACGAGTTCGCCCGATGAGTGCGCCTACGTCCTCGAGCACTCGAGCTCTCCGGTCGTGCTCGTTCAAAACGAGGATCAACTCGCGAAGATCCTCGGAATCTGGAGTGATCTCCCAAGCCTCAAGTACATCGTGCTGATGCGCGGCGCGGCTTCCGATGTCGAAGGTGTGTTGACGTGAGACGAGTTTGTCGAACGAGGTGTCGGTGTGCAGGGAAACGGGGTCGAAGACCGACTCGCAGCACTCGGACCTCGCGATCGGGCCACGCTCATCTACACATCGGGTACGACCGGCCGGCCGAAGGCTGTGGTGCTTCCACACGAGGCGCTTGTGTCGACCGTGGAAGCAATCAAGTCGTTCATCGACGTAGGCACGTCCGATTCGGCCGTCTCGTACCTTCCGTTGTCTCACATCGCCGAGCAGATCGTCTCGATCCACACGCCTGCTGTGATGGGCCACACGATCTACTGCGAACCGGACATCTTCCGTCTCGCCGACACCCTCAAGGAGGTCCGTCCGACCGCGTTCTTCGCGGTGCCGAGGGAGTGGGAGAAGTCCAATGCGGCCGTGTCCGGGAAGCTGGGTGAGGCAAGTGGCGTGAAGGCGGCAATCGCCGGCCGGGCACTCGCCGTCGGGCGAGAGCACACCGCGGCACTCGATCGGGGCGAGCAGCCTGGTGGCTGGCTCGGATTGCAGCACGGACTCGTTGACAAGCTGGTGTACTCGAAGGCAAAAGAGGCGATGGGTCTCGACCGGTGCCGGTTCATGTTCTCGTCTGCGGCACCGTTGTCGCCGACGATCGCCGAGTACTTCTCCGGTCTCGGCATGCAGATCCTCCAGTTGTACGGGCAGTCGGAATGCACCGGGATCTGCGCCTTCAACGAACCAGACGGCAACCGGATCGGTTCGGTGGGTCCTGCGCTTCCCTGCGCGGAGCTGAGCATCGCCGAGGACGCGGAGATCCTCACACGGGGATCCAACGTGTTTCTGGGCTACCTCCACAATGCCGAGCCAACGGCCGAAGCTCTCGGAGACGATGGGTGGCTCAGGACTGGCGATGTTGGCCATATCGATGATGATGGATTCCTGTTCATCACCGACCGCAAGAAGGACATCATCATCACGGCTGGCGGTGAGAACGTCACCCCGTCGCTCATCGAGACGGCGCTGCAGACGAATCCCCTGATTGCAACCGTCGTCGTGATCGGTGACCAGCGGCCGTTCCTCACGGCGCTCGTCTCCGTTGATCCGGAAGCCGCTGAGGGGATGAACGATGACGAGATCCGTGCGGTTGTCCAGGGCGCTGTCGATGACGTCAATGCCGAGAGCGCCCGGGTGAGTCAGTTGAAGAAGTTCGCGGTTCTTGGTGATCCTCTGTCGATCGAGCGCGGGGAGTTGACACCGACGTTGAAGGTGAAGCGGAAGGTCGTTCGCGAGCACTTCGCCGACGAGATCGAGGCGATGTACTCGTAGAAGGCAGCGCCTTGTCGTTCCTTGGTAGGTACGGGAAGCGCGCTTCCCGTACTTATGCAGGAGTGGTCCGGGATGCTGGAGTTCGGTTGGCCGCGTCGAGTCGTTCGACGATGAAGTCGACGAGGTCGACGAACGGGTCGAAGCCAATCACGGTGGGGGCGTCCGCCACGAAGTTCGAGAGGGCGTTCACGTCGTAGAAGTAGGGGCGTCCGTCCCTCGCGTTGATGAGATACTCGACGCCGCCCAGATCAGCGCCCGTCGCAGCGAGGATGCGGCCGGCGTCTTCGATGACCTCCTTGGGAGGGGTGAAGGCTTCGACGGCCGAACCCCGGTCCGAGACTGCCTCATCGACCCCGGGGAGTTCGCAGTAGTCGGCCGGACACAGATTGAACGAACCATGGACGAGCAGCAGACGGATCGCATACAAGAAGCGCCCGTCGAGGAATTCGGCGCGGACGATCGCATCGCCTTCCGCCGGCAGATGCTCTTGCACGATCGCCGTATGGTCCGGTCCGAACTCGAGTCCACCGGCCGCGGCCGCCGCACCGAGCGCGGCAGCGTCCTCGAACGAGACGATCCCGCCGCCGCTTCCTCCGATGTTGGGTTTGACCAGGACCGGGTATTCGAGGCCGTCCGCTGCCGCCACGGCGTCGAGTGGATTCGTGACGACGCGGCCCCTCGGATGACGGGCACCGAGGCGGCCCATTAATGCCAGTTGGCGAGCCTTGGACGTCTCGAATCCGAACGATTCATGTCCGTTGATGATCGGCACGCCGAGAGCGTCGAGATACCGCAGGTAGTCCGGCGTCGCGAAGAGAGCAGCCTCACCGCCTCGCAGCCACGATGACGGGCTCATCCGGTTGATGACAAGTGAGTACGGGACCGACGTGGCCGCCGGATCGTAGGCCAGTCGATTCGCGTTGATCCTTTCGTAAGAGAGGTTGCGGCGGTCCATCTCCTCGAAAAGCGGTTCGAACCACTGAGGATGTTCATAGAGCACGCCGATGGGTGCCCCAGGATCTCTTGGCTGCATGGTCAATCGCTCTCGTGAGGTGGGCGCTGGTTCTGAGTGCAACCAACCCGGTTCCCCGGCATTCCCGGCCGACCGCGCACGGCCGAACGCCTACCATCGGAGGATGACCGCAATCGCACCATTCGGCTCCTGGAAGTCGCCGATCGGTGCTGCCGACACCGTCGCCGGCATCGTCCGCTTCTCCGACATTCAGTACGACGACGGGACCCTCTATTGGCTCGAGTCCCGCCCCTCGGAACAGGGGCGCACGGTACTTCTCCGCCGTTCTTCGGACGGCACGGAGAAGGAGCTTCTGTCCGACACCGCGAACGTCCGCACGATGGTTCACGAATACGGGGGAGCGGCGTACCTCGCCCATGACGGAGAGATCACCTACTCCGAGTTCACGGATCAGCGCCTGTATCGGATGACATGCGACGTGGCGACTCCGCTCACACCGGAACCTCCGCGCCCGATGTCGGTGCGGTTCGGTGATGCCGTCTGCGGCAACGATGGGTCAATCATCTGTGTCCGGGAGTCACATCCGTCGCAAGGTGAAGCGACGAATGAACTCGTGTGCATCGACGCCCACGGTGGTGCGAGGCTGATCGCATCGGGGAGCGACTTCTACTCGTCGCCGCGGATCTCGCCCGACGGCAAACGGCTCGCATGGATCGAGTGGAGCCATCCGAACATGCCGTGGGACGGGACTCGTCTCGTCGTCGCCGACGCCGCCGATCCGACCGTCCGGTCGGTCGTCGCCGGTGGTCCGGACGAGTCGATCGTTCAGCCCGAGTGGACACTGGACGGCAGCCTCCTCTTCGTGTCGGATCGCACCGGATGGTGGAACCTCTACCGATCCGAGGGTGGAACGACA
>CAXMQO010000049.1:0-17901 GCA_964195515.1 uncultured Saprospiraceae bacterium
AGACGGCGGCGATGTTCGGTTCCGATTGCGGCATCGATGATCTCCACGCCATCGCGTACGCGAGTCAGCTCTGCAATCAATACGGCGCCGACACGATCGCTGCCGGTGGAACCATGGCGTTCGCGATCGATTGCTTCGAGAGGGGCTTGATCACCATCGAGGACACCGGCGGCATCGAACTGAAGTGGGGCGATGCCGAGGCGATGATCGCGATGCTTGAAAAGACGCTCCGTCGTGAGGGTTTCGGCGACATCCTTGCCGAGGGATCTGCTGCGGCCGCCGCCAAAATCGGCAATGGCGCAGCAGACCTCGCCGTCGCGGTGAAGGGGGCGGAGCTCCCTGCTCACATGCCTCAGGTGAAGCCGACCCTCGGTGTCATCTACGCGGTCAACCCGTTCGGCGCAGATCACCAGTCGAGCGAACACGATGGAATGTACACGCCGGAGACGATCGCGGGCAGCCCGGACAAGTATGGCAAGCGCATGGCGGACATCGGTCTCACCGATCCCCAGCCGGAGGACTCCCTCAACGAGGAGAAGGTTCGCTACGCCCTCACGACCCAATACGCCTACTCGGCGATGGACACAGCCAACGTCTGCCAGTTCGTCTTCGGCCCAGCCTGGGAATTGCTCGGAATGGATGACCTCGCCGCGGTCATCACCGCCGTCACCGGCATGGAGACGACGGTCGATGATCTCCTCACGTATGGCCGTCGGCGTGTCAACTTGCTGCGGGCATTCAACGCCCGCGAGGGCATCACCCGCGACCAGGACACACTCCCGAAGCGTCTCTACGACGATCCGTTACAGGATGGACCGAGCGCCGGGGCCACGATGGATCGGGCAACGATCGCCGAGGCCCTCGAGACCTACTACCGGTTGGCAGGGTGGGACTCGGCAACCGGCAACCCGCCCAGAGAGACCCTCGAAGACCTAGACCTAGCCTGGGTGGCGGACGAGCTGGGTCTGCCGGTGAAGCAGTAGAGCAGCCTGACGGCTCACGCTCAGCGGGGAGGTATGCCTTCGTCTCACATCTCGCTTCTTGTTGCTTGCTAATGGTCTACTGGTCTACTGGTCTACTTCCGCCAAGTAGCATCGCCTACCCATGCCTAGAACTGTCGACATCCGCATGCGCGGCTTTCGCGAACGCTCCTCGGTCGAGGAAGCACTCGAGGCCGCCCTGGACGGGGTCTCACCGCTCCCGCCAGAACCGGTGCCCGTGACGATTGCGGGAGGCAGGGTGCTTGCGGTCGACGTCGTAAGCACCGTGGACGTTCCGGCGTTCCGACGCTCGATGATGGACGGTTACGCGGTACAAGCCGAGGACACCTACGGGGCTACCGCCTACAACCCCGTCCCTCTCCGCGTCGTGGGCACCTCGATGCCAGGAACCGTCCCCAACAACCGCGTCACTGCCGGACAGTGCGTGACGATCGTGACCGGCGCACCCATGCCGAACGGCGCCGACGCCGTCTTGATGGTTGAGAACACGAACGGTGCCGGAGATCAGATCGAGGCCACGGCACCGGTACCGGCCGGCAGAAACGTCGGGCGGGTCGGCGAGGACGTTGCAATAGGCGACGAGATCCTCGCCTCGGGGAGGCGCCTCCTCCCCCAGGACGTCGGTCTCCTCTCCGCGATCGGCCACGACCCGATCGAAGTTGTTCGCCGACCCGCCGTGCGCATCATCGTCTCGGGTGATGAGTTGCTACCCCCTGGTGCATCCCCGACGGGCACCAAGATCGTCGATTCCAATTCTCCGATGCTCTCGGCTCTCGTCGAACGCGACGGTGGTGTCCCAGAGGTCATCCGACTTCTGGATGAGGAAGGCGCCATGGAAGAGGCCCTCGCTCGTCCCGGCGCCGACGTCATCGTCACGGCAGGGGCGGCATCAGTTGGCTCCGAGGATCGGGTCCCGGTCCTCGTCGACAAACTCGGCGCCCTCACGATTCACGGCATCACGATGCGACCATCGGCACCGACAGGGATCGGCACCATCAATGGGATTCGCATCGTCATTCTCCCAGGCAACCCGGTCTCCTGTCTTGCGGCCTACGACTTCTTCGCCGGTCCGGTGGTTCGGTCTCTCGGCGGCCGCTCTCCCGACTGGCCCTACCCGGCCGTCCGACGGACCCTGGCACGCAGGATTGTCTCGGAGGTGGGCCGCACCGACTACGCGCGGGTCGTCGTCGACGGAGATCTCGTCGACCCCGTCGCAATCTCGGGTTCGTCGGTCCTTTCCTCGGTGACCGGGGCTTCAGGATTCGTGGTGGTTCCCGCCTCCCTCGAGGGATATCCGGAGGGCACCGAGGTGACGGTGTACTCCTACTACGGGGATTGCCTCTCGTGAAACAACGCCAGTTCTTGAACGTCGTCGACGAGGACGCCGCCCATTCATCGTTCGCCGACGCCTGCCGCCACCTCGGTCCACAGACTGAACGGGTGCCACTGGACCGTGCGCTAGGGCGGATTCTGGCCAGCGACGTGACCGCAACCGTCGACGTGCCGGGCTTTGATCGCAGCAACGTGGACGGGTTCGGCGTCCACGCCGTCGATACCTACGGAGCGGAGGAGCTGGAGCCGATCACTCTCAGCGTCTCGGCGGTAACGCTCGCTGCCGGAGACACGCCCCGGTGGGGCTTCGACACGCCACGTGGGACTGCTGTGCAGATCGCCACCGGCGGGGTTGTTCCGCGTGGGACCGACGCCGTCGTCATGATCGAACACACAGAGCCGGTCGATGCGGGCATCGAAGTCACCCGCTCGGTCGCACCTGGCGCGAACATCTCCTACGCCGGCTCGGACATTGGTCGTGGAGATACGGTGCTTCGCCGCGGCATCGCTCTGAGATCTCGAGACACGGCCGTGCTGGCCGCCGTTGGTATTGCGCACGTCGACGTGATCTCCAGACCCCGAGTTGCCGTCGTTTCCACAGGGAATGAGATCGTGGCCCCCGGAGAGGTGCTCACGCTTGGGCAAGTCTTCGACTCGAACCAACCGATGCTGCTCGATGCCGTCGCGGAGCTTGGGTGCGAACCCGTGCCATCCGGCATCGCCCCTGACGACGTCGACGACGTCGAGTCGATATTGGAGGCGCTCATCACCGGGCCGAACGCGGTCGACGTCGTGTTGCTCTCGGGGGGAACGTCGAAGGGCGAAGGCGACGTGAACTCGGAAGCAGTAACTCGCCTGGCCGCGCGCCTCCCCGACTCACCGGGAATCGTCGTGCACGGCGTGGCGCTCAAGCCCGGCAAACCGATCCTCCTTTCCGTCGTTGCCGGCACACCCGTCGTAGTGCTCCCGGGTTTCCCGACCTCGGCGGTCTTCACCTTTCACGAGTTCGTCGCTCCCCTGCTACGACGCCTCTCCGGAGTACCGGATGACGCTGTCCACACGGTTGAATCCACCGCACCGATGCGGATCACCTCGGTCCCCGGCCGCACCGAGTATTCCCTCGTCGACCTTGTGGAGGGCGGGGAAGGGTTGGCCGCCTACCCCCTCGGCGCCGGTTCGGGCAGTGTCACGGCCTTCGGTCGAGCCGACGGGTTCATTCGCATCCCGGCGTCCACCGAATACGTGGCGGAGGGTGAGCGGATGACGGTCCGACTCCTCGACGACCGAGCCCGTGTCCCCGACCTCGTCGTCATCGGGAGTCACTGCGTCGGCCTCGACTACGTCCTCGGTCTGCTCGCCGCGGACGGATACCGAATCAAGGCGATCCCCGTCGGATCGACTGCCGGTCTTGCCGCCCTCGCGCGCGGTGAGGGTGACGTCGCCGGCACACACCTGCTGGATGCCGACACGGGCAGCTACAACGAGTCGTTTCTCCCTCGGGGTGTTCGTCTCGTCTCCGGCTACGACCGGCGCCAAGGCATCGTGTACAGAGTCGACGAGCCGGGGCTCTCAACTCTCGACGACGAACGACTCCCCGAGGAGATCAGGAGTGATCGCTTCCGCATGGTCAATAGAAACCCCGGCAGCGGCACCCGCATCTTGATCGATCAACTCCTGGACGGGCACCAACCCGCCGGCTACCTGCACCAGGTCAAGACGCACAATGGCGTGGCGGCCGCGGTCGAGCAGCGTCGCGCCGATTGGGGCATGACGCTCGAAACGGTCGCGGATACTGCAGGACTCGGATTCCTCTTCGTCGCGAATGAGCGCTACGACTTCGCCGTACGAGAGGATCGCTGGAACCGCCCCGCTGTCGTGGCGCTTCGACTCCTCCTCGCCAACGACCAGGTGCGAGCGGACCTCGCAGAGATCGGATTCACGTAGGCGGTGATTGTCCGCCCATGCCGTCACCAAACGACAAGCCGGACGTGTCTTCGGTTCTGGTGCCGGACGGCTCATCGCCTCCGATCGGCTCCGCAACCGTCGCCTCTCCCGGCGCGATGAACACAGGATCACCCACAAGCACTCGTGGCTCGCCGCGACGTTGCATCCACCAGAACAGTCCGATGCCGAATAGCACTGCGCCTGCGGAGATCCAGCCGTTGCGGCTCAGTCCGAGGAGGCGGAACGTCGTGTCGGTCCGCATCAGCTCCATGAGGAATCGTCCTGTATCGTAAATGATCAAGTACAGAGCAATGGAAGCGCCCTTCGCGAGCTTCCCTCTTCGCTCGAGCACGAGGATGATCCCTACCGTGAGCAGCACGTTCCACAGCGCCTCGTAGAAGAAGGTTGGGTGGAAGGTCGTGTACCCCGGATAACCGGCCGCCGCAGCGAATCTCGGGTCGATCTGCACCGCCCATGGCAGGTTCGACGGCGTGCCGAAGAGTTCCTGATTGAAGTAGTTGCCGAGTCGTCCGATGGCCTGCGCCAGGGGAATGCCGACGGCGACCGCATCTCCGAATGCGAAGACGTCTCCCCGCCACTTGCGGAGCAAAACGATTGCCGTGATGGCACCGAAGGCAAGCCCCCCGTAGAGCGCCAGTCCGCCCTCCCAGATGAACAACACCCCCCATGGACGATCGACGAAATCACCGGTGTGGGTGATCACGTAACCGACGCGAGCACCGAGAAAGCCGACGATGACGGCCCAGATCGCGACCCGCTCCAGGATGTCACCGCTGCCACCGAACCGTTCGTACCGCCGTTTCGCCACCAGGACCGCGACGACCACACCGATCGCGATCATGATCCCGTAGAAGTGAATCGTCAGCGGGCCGATCTCGAGAACGTTCTGAGACGGAGACGGAATGGAGGCGAGAACCGGGATCATCCGTACCGCTCTTTGAATTCCTTGAAGGCTTCCCAGGCTTCAGGTCCGTGCACCGAGGCGGGCCCTCCACCCATCTGGATAGTGACACCGATGGTCTCGGCCATCTGCTCCTCGGTTGCGCCTTTGCGTGCGGCCCCTCGTGCGTGGCTTGCGATGCACCCCTTGCAGCCTTGCGAAACGGCAATGGCCACAGCCATCAATTCCTTCGTGGCCGCAGAGAGCGCTCCGTCCCTATAGACGGCGCGGTATGTGGTGGCAAAACCTTCGTAAACCTCCGGCACGAGCTCGCGCAGCTCAGCCGACGGCGGGCCGATCTTCTTGATTTCGTCTTGGTACTGTCCCATGACACCTCCTGGCCGGAGCAATGCTACGGCTTTTCAACCCGTGACGGCTGCGCCCATTCCCCGCATGTGTAGCGTGGGTCGAGTAGCTGAGTAGCTGAGTAGCTGAGTAGCTGAGTAACGGGAATCGCCTGGTTCTCGGTCCCGGCCACGGACTATGAGCGACCGTAGGGAGCAACAATGACGACCAAGGACACGGCGCGCGTAGCGTTCAACGGAGTTGAGCATGAACTACGGGACCTGTCTCGTTGGATGTACGACCATCCGGAGATCGCCTTCGAGGAGTTCGAGACGTCTGCCCGACTGGCGGAGTTCCTGGCGGAAAAGGGCTTCGCCGTCGAGTATCCGGCGTATGGGCTCGAAACCGCCTTCGCCGCTCGTATAGGTTCTGAAGGTCCCGAGGTGGTCATCTGCTGTGAGATCGATGCGCTCCCCGAGGTCGGTCATGCCTGCGGCCACAACATCATCGCTACGGCTGCGATCGGTGCCGGCATCGCCCTAGCGCCGCTCGTCGAGGACCTCGGTATCCGGGTCACGGTGCTCGGCACCCCGGCTGAGGAGGCATACGGCGGCAAGGTCGATCTGATCAACGCCGGTGCTTTCACCGACGCGGCGGCCTCGATGATGGTGCACCCGGCCAACGACGACGTCGTCGACAAGAACTTCCTCGCCGTGGCTCAGATCGACGTCGAGTTCCACGGCAAGGCGTCCCACGCGGCGTTCAAGCCGCAGGTCGGTGTCAACGCTCTCGATGCCGCAGTGCAGGCCTACGTGAACGTCTCGACCCTGCGTCAGGCGATGTATCCGACGGACAAGGTGCACGGCGTCATCACATACGGAGGAGCCGCTCCGAACGTCATCCCAGCCTTCACGTCGATGTCCTGGTACGTCCGCGCCTTGACCAAGGACCGCCTCGACGAACTCTACGCGAAGGTCATAGATGCGTTCGAGGGTGCTGCTATCGCCACCGGGTGCACGTTCGAAGTCAAGGCCGTCGGCAACACGTACACGGACATGGTCGTCGATCCGGTGATGGCGGATCTCTACGCAGAGAACTCGGCAGCGCTCGGCCGGCCGATGCATCGGAGTAGCGAGTACGACCCGGGGGCTACAGGGTCCACCGACATGGCAAACGTATCCTATGAGGTTCCTTCGATCCACCCGATGCTCGACATCAAGGCGGAACCGGCGGTGAACCATCAGAGGGAGTTCGCGTCTCACACGCTGACGCCGACGGGCGAGGCGGCGATCCGAGATGGTGCGCTGGCCATGGCGATGACGATCATCGATCTCGCAGAAGGCAACCGCTGGACCGACCTCGGCACAGCCGCCCCCTAACAGGACCGTACCCAGGGTTTGTGTCCCCGCATGCGGCGCAGACAGCCCACGGAATACGAAGATCACTTCCAGCCGCCCGTTCTCTGGGCCCACAGCCGCGTATACGGGGACACAAACCCTGGGTACGCGGCGTGGCTCGGGAGTGGAGTGTGTCTATCGTTTGAGCGTGAACACCGACACCACCGCAGCGGACGTCGATTGGTATCAAGTCTCCGCCGATTCAGCCCTTGAGCGGCTCGGATCGTCGCGAGAGGGCCTCTCCGAATCGGAGGTCCAAGAGCGAATCGCAACCTTCGGAACGAACGAACTCGAAGACCGAGGCGGACGGTCGTCGTTCCAGATCTTTCTCTCCCAATTCCGGGATCTCTTCACGGCCATCCTGATCGTCGCCGCCGTCGTCTCGGCGTTCCTGAAGGACTGGATCGAGGCGGTGGCCATCCTGGCGATCATCGTCCTCAACGCAGCGATGGGCTACGTCCAGGAGAAGAAGGCCGAAGAGGCGATGGCCGCTCTCAAGCAGATGGCGGTTCCCGAGGCGACGCTCGTACGGTCGGGCGAGACGGTCGTAGCGTCGGCTCGCGAGGTCGTCCCCGGCGACATTCTGATCCTCGAGACCGGCAATATCGTCCCGGCCGACGGTCGCCTTGTCGAGGCGATCAATCTCGAGATCGAGGAGGCACCGCTCACGGGCGAGTCGGTGCCGGTCGGCAAGGAGGCCAACAAGGTCTACCACAAGGATCTTGCCGTCGCGGACCGCCGGAACCTTGTCTATCGGGGTACCACCGTGACCCGGGGCCGGGGTGTTGTCGGCGTGACCGACACGGGGATGCAGACCGAACTCGGCCGAATCGCCGAGATGCTCCAGGCCGTTGAGGAGGAACGTACCCCCCTTCAGCGTCGGCTCGATCACCTGGCCAAGGTACTCGCCATCGTTGCTCTGGTCATCGTTGCGCTGCTCTTCGTGATCGGGATCATGCGCGGAGAGACGGTGGAGGTCATGCTGCTCACATCGGTGAGCCTCGCCGTCGCAGCGATTCCGGAAGCGATGCCGGCCGTTGTCACGATCGCCCTGTCGCTCGGGGCACAACGCATGCTGAAGAGGAAGGCATTGATCCGACGACTCCCTGCCGTCGAGACACTCGGCTCCGTGTCGGTGATCTGCACCGACAAGACCGGGACGCTGACCGAGAACCGCATGACCGTGACGGTGCTCGATCTGGCCAACGAGGAGGTGGCCCTCATGGGAGAGGCCAGTGGACCTTTCACGATCACAGAGGCAGGGGCAGACGAGATAGCCCAAGGGCTGGAAGCCTCCCTCGCCGCCGGTGCCCTCTGCAACGATGCGACCCTCACTGCGAGCGCAGACGGCAACCGGTCGGTCGGTGACCCGACCGAGACCGCGCTCGTCCTCGCCGCAGCAGAGTTCAAGATCCCCAAACCGGACCTCGAGAAGCTGTTCCCTCGCATCGACGAGGTCCCGTTCGACTCGACCCGCAAGAGGATGACCACGATCCATTCGGTACCGGAGGACCTGCCGGAATGGGTCGACGGCATTGCAACCGTCTTCCCCGACGGCACGGTTGCCGCATCCTTCACGAAGGGTGCTGTCGAGCGGGTCACGGAATGTTCTGCATCGGTGCTCGTCGCCGGACAGATCGAACCGATGTCCGACGAGTGGGAACGTCGTATCACCGAGCGCTCCGAGGCGCTCGCAGCCACTGGAACCCGGGTGCTGGCGGCCGCTGCACGGGGTTGGGATGCGGTGCCCTCCGGGGACCAGGCAGAACGCGATCTCGTGTTCATCGGCCTCTTCGGGTTGCAGGATCCACCTCGAGCCGAGGTGTCCGAAGCCGTCGCCACAGCAAAGGCTGCAGGTATCAGCACGGTGATGATCACCGGCGACCATCCCCTCACCGCGCGACACATTGCCACGCAGGTCGGGATCGGTGGCGACGGCGGCTACCTCATCGGGTCCGAACTCGACCGCATGGACGACGGCGAACTCGCTGTGGCGGTCCAGCACACATCCGTATTCGCCCGTGTCTCGCCGGAACACAAACTCCGGCTGATCTCTGCCTACCGGGAAGACGGCGAACCGACGGCGATGACCGGCGACGGCGTCAACGATGCTCCCGCTCTCAAGCGCGCCGACATCGGTGTTGCGATGGGGATCACGGGCACCGACGTGTCGAAGGAGGCTGCCGACATGGTGCTCCTCGACGACAACTTCGCCACGATCGTGGCTGCGGTCGAAGAGGGCCGCATCATCTACGACAACATCCGGAAGTTCATCAAGTACCTTCTCACCTGCAACGCCTCCGAGCTGGCCGTGATGATCATCGGGCCGTTCCTGGGGATGCCCATCCCGCTCCTCCCCCTCCAGATTCTCTGGATGAACCTCGTCACCGACGGCCTCCCCGCCCTCGCCCTCGGCATAGAACCGGCGGAGGATGACGTCATGAGTCGACCGCCACGCTCTGCCAGCGAGACAATCTTCGGTGGCGGCGTGGCTCAGTACATCGTCATGTTCGGATCGCTCATGGCTGCCCTGTCCCTCCTCGTCGGATGGTGGGCCTGGCAGGCAGACGATCCTGCGTGGCAGACGATGCTGTTCACGACGCTCATCTTCGGTCAGCTCGCACTCGCACTCGAAATTCGAGCGGAGAAGCGCTCCTTGTTCTCGGTCGGGTTCTTCACGAATCGGGCGATGCTGTTCTCCGTCATCCTTGGGGTCGCAGCCCACTTCGCCCTCATCTATGTGCCGTTCCTCCAGAACGTCTTTGGCACCGTGGCTCTCGGAACGAAGGATCTACTGATCTCACTTGCCGCAGCGATGGCGATCCTGGTGGCGGCGGAAGCGTGGAAGTGGTGGACCAGGCGGGGAGCCGGAAGTCGGTAGTGTGCCGAGGCGAGCAACGAGTGACCAAGAATCAGATGACAAACACCGCGAGGACACCACGACTGATACGGGGCTTCGACTTCGTCTTCTTCGACTGTGACAGCACACTCAGCACGATCGAAGGCATCGACGAGCTCGCCCGGTTCAAGGGACAGTTCGAGTTCGTCAGCACACTGACGAACTCAGCCATGGCCGGCGAGGTTTCCCTCGAGGCGGTGTACGGTCGCCGTCTCGAGATGCTGGCACCGACCCCTGAGGAGGTCGCCACACTCGCAACGCTATACCGGTTGAACGTCGTCGCCGACGCCCGTGATGTGATCGGTGCGCTTCAACACGCCGGCAAGGAGGTCTTCATCATCTCGGGTGGTCTCAGCGGTGCGGTTCGTCCGTTCGGGACCTGGCTTGGAGTGCCGGTCGATCACATCCGTGCGGTCGACATCGCACTCACTGGACCTGAGCCCGCGCTGCTGGCCACATCTGGCGGCAAACGAGTCGTCGTAAAAGAGATGCTCGGTGACCGCCGCGGACGATCGATGCTGGTCGGTGACGGAGCAAGCGACCTGGCGGCGCGAGAAGTCGTCGACCTGTTCGTCGGATTCACCGGCGTGGTCGAACATCCCCGGGTCGTGGCCGCGGCAGACGCGCTCATTATCGGTGACTCGCTCGCCCCGGTGCTCGGCCTCGCCCTGACCGAGTCCGAAGAGAAGGCTCTCTCGGCTACCGTCTTCGGACGGGTTGTCGAGGAGAGCCGGATGAGAATCGAGGCCGGCGAAGTCACCGTCCGGAGAGGCGAGATGCCGTGACCTTCCGAGTATTGGTCACCGATGATCTATCTGCCGAAGCCGTCGAGCTTCTCGAGGCCCACCCAGATGTCGAATTCGATGTTGTCAAGGGCCTGACTCCTGGTGGCTTGGTGGAACGGATCCCAGGCTACGACGGTCTGATCATCCGCAGCAGCGTCCACGCGTCGGCCGACGTCATCGCAGCCGGAGACCGGCTTCGGGTCATAGGACGGGCGGGGGTCGGCGTCGACAACGTCGATCTGAAGGCGGCCATGGAGCAAGGCGTGATCGTCATGAACACACCTGGAGCGAACACCGTCGCCACCGCTGAGCACACGATGGCTCTCCTGTTGGCACTATCGCGGAACCTACCACAGTCGGTCGCGAGTCTCCGGAGCGGCAAGTGGGAACGGAGCCGGTTCAAGGGCATCGAGCTGCGATCGAAGACCATTGGTATCGTCGGCCTGGGTCGGATCGGTCGTCGCGTCGCCCGCCGCTGTCACGGATTCGGCATGGAAGTGATCTGCTATGACCCCTACCTGAGCGATGACCACGCCCAATCGATGAAGGTCACCCGGGTGTCGCTCGACGAACTACTGGAACGCTCAGATTTCATCACTCTCCACGCTGCACTCACTCCCGATACGCGCGGTCTCGTCGGCAGGGAGGCCCTGGCCAGGACAAAGCCGGGAGTAAGGATCATCAACACGGCACGAGGGGAGCTCATCGACGAGCAAGCTCTCATCGATGCACTGCAGAGCGGAAATGTTGGCGGCGCTGCACTCGATGTTCTCAGCCAGGAACCGCCCGACCCTGCCAACCCTCTGCTCCACATGGACAATGTGGTGGTGACCCCGCACCTCGCAGCCAGTACTGACGAGGCACAGCGAGAGGTCGGCATCCAGATCGTCGGCCAGGTCATCGACGCCCTGGCGGGCATTGACTACCGCAACGCCGTGAACATGCCAGTCATCGACGGGCGTGTTCTGAGGGAACTACGCCCCTATCTCGACATGGCCGAACGGCTTGGCAGCCTGCAGACACAACTCGCGGAGGACGCGATCACCAAAGTCGAGATCGCGATCAAGGGAGACCTCATCGACGAGCACATCGAGTCGATCTCGGTCGCAATCTTGAAGGGGCTACTGGAACCCGTCGTGACGCAGACCGTGAACTACGTCAATGCCCCGCACGTCGCAACAGAGCGGGGAATCGGCGTATCCCGCATGAGCGGGCTCCACACCGTCGACTACCCCAACATCATCTCCTGCCGGGTCGAGTGGAACGGTGGCCGACGCACGATCGCCACCACGCTGTTCAGCCACAACGAACCGCGGATCGTCGAAGTCGATGGCTACCGGGTTGATGTCATCCCCGAAGGGACGATCCTCGTCGCCGTGAGTCACGACGAACCGGGGTTCATCGGGACCGTCGGGACGATGCTCGGGAGTCTCCAGATCAACATCGCAACGTGGAGAACGGGCCGCTCCGCTCCGGGGGGTCGGGCGCTGTCGTTTATCAGCGTCGATGCCGACGTTCCCGACGAAGCGATGCAGGCACTCGCGGCCACCGACCCGATCGAGAGCATCACCAGGGTCCACCTCTGATTCGTTCTCAACCCGCGTTGCGCTGGAAATCCGCCATGAACTCGCACAGGGCCTCGACACCGGCTTGGGGCATTGCGTTGTAGACCGAAGCCCGGCAGCCGCCGACACTGCGATGACCCTTGAGTCCCGGCATTCCGTTGGCTGCGGCCTCCGCGACGAAGTGCGGCTCAAGGGCATGATCCGCGATCCGGAACACGACGTTCATCTTGGACCGACTCGCCGGTTCGACCGGACTGACGTAGAAACCGCCGCTCTCGTCGATGATCTGGTAGACCAGATCGGATCGGATCCTCGCAGCCTCCTCCATCGCCGGCAGCCCACCTTGGTCCCGTATCCAACGGAGCACCTTCTCCATCACGTAGATGGGAAAGACAGGCGGGGTGTTGTGCATCGAGTCACTCCTCGCATGCACGTCATATCGGAAGTAGGCGGCAAGGTCGTGCCGCGTGCGTTCGAGGATGCTGCGACGGATGAACACGAGGGCCACTCCGGCTGGAGCGAGGTTCTTCTGCACACCTCCGTAGACGACGTCGAAGCGATCCCAGGGGATTGGCCTGCTCATGAGGTCCGATGACATGTCGGCAACGAGTGGTACTGGCACATCGGGCCATTTGTTGAACTGCACTCCCCCGATCGTCTCGTTGCTGGTTACGTGGAGGTACCGGGTGTTCTCCCGGATCGTCAACTCTCCCGAATCCGGGACACGGGCATATCCGATGTCGCGACCGCTCCACGCCGCGTACACGTCGCCATGGTGTGAACCATCATCGAGCGCCTTGGACGCCCAGGCACCGGTATCGACGTACGCGCCTTTGAAGCCGTCGGTCAGCAGGTTCATGGCCAGCATACCAAACTGCATCGTCGCTCCACCCTGGATGAAGACAACGTCGAAAGCCTCAGGGACATGAAAGAGCTCTCGGAGGAGATCGACGGCACCCCGGTGAACCGACCCGTACGAGGCCGACCGGTGGCTCATCTCTACGATCGACATGCCGTGCCCGCGGTAGTCGACGAACTCGGCCTGAACCTCCTCAAGAACCGCAAGAGGCAGGATCGACGGTCCGGCGCCGAAATTGAAGAGCCTCATCAGCGGACGGTAGCCGGTAGCCGGTCAGGAACTCCGGCACTGTCTCCACAAAGATGTGACGGGCGCGAGCAGCGCAGTACCGAATACCGACAACCGACGATCGATGTCGTCGGATGTTCTGAGCGCAGCTCAGACGATCCGATCAGAGAATCTGGCTCAGGAAGAGTTTCGTCCGATCCTCCGTGGGATCGTCGAAGAAGTGTTCCGGCGTACCAACTTCGACAATCTCGCCGTCTGCCATGAAGACGACCCGGTTGGCCACCTCCCTGGCGAAGCCCATCTCATGGGTCACCACGATCATGGTCATGCCGGACTCGGCCAACTCTTGCATCGTGTCCAGCACTTCCTTGATCATCTCCGGGTCCAACGCAGATGTCGGTTCGTCGAAGAGCATCACCTTTGGATTCATGGCCAGAGAGCGGGCGATGGCCACGCGCTGTTGCTGTCCACCGGAGAGTTGACCCGGGTACTTGTTCGCCTGTTCGGGAATCTGGACCTTGACCAGGAGTTCCTTGCCCAACTCCTCGGCTTGCCCCTTGGGGAGATTCAGAACCTGCCTCGGACCGAGCGTGATGTTGTCGATCACACTGAGATGCGGGAAGAGGTTGAACTGTTGGAACACCATCCCGGTCTCTTTGCGGATCTCCTGGATGTTCTTGATGTCATCCGACAACTCGATGCCGCCGACGACAATGCGGCCGCTGTCGTGCACTTCGAGGCGGTTGATGCAACGGATCATGGTCGACTTGCCGGAGCCTGACGGTCCGATCACCACGACAACTTCCTGCTTGCCGACTCGTATGTTGATGTTCTTCAAAGCTTGGAAGTCGCCGAAGAACTTGTCCACACCGGACAACTCGATCATGGTTTCATCGGTACCGGCCATCTGTGTCGCATCGGAGAAGACCTTCGGATCCGTCATCGCACACCTACTCCCAGCTTCTTTTCAAGCCGTCGACTCTCTCGTGACATAACAAACGAACCAACCCAGAAGTACACGGCCGCGAACGGCAGCACAACTGCCTCAAGGCCCTGAGCGAAGAACTCGGGTTGGGCCGTGGAGATCTGCACCGCACGCAGCAAGTCGAGGAGGCCGACGATGAATACGAGTGTGGTGTCCTTGAACAGGCTGATGAACTGACCCACCATCGCCGGGATCACGTTCCTCAGCGCCTGTGGCAATACCACGAACCGCATCGTCTTCCATGGGCTCAGACCGATGGATTGGCCTGCTTCTACTTGCCCGTGCGGTACCGACTGCAGTCCGCCGCGCACCACCTCGGCGATGTACGCGGCCTGGAACAGGGTGATCGCTATCAGCAGTCTCAGGAACAGGCTGAACTGAAAGTCGCCCGGGATCAGGAAACCAAGGGCGAAAGCCCCCATTAGCAGCAGGGTGATCATGGGCACGCCGCGAAGGAACTCGATGTACGTGACCGAGAGGTAGCGAACGGCAGGAAGGGTCGAGCGACGTCCGAGCGCCAACATGAGGCCGAGCGGGAACGCCAGGCTGATGCCGGCAATGGTGAGAACGATATTGACGAAGAACCCTTGCCATAGATCCCATCCGACTCCGCCGAATCCGGCCAAGACCACGTAGAACATGAGGGTCCCGACGAGCGGAATAGCCCAGGAACGATGGACCATCCACGTCGGCAGCGCGGCGCCAAGCCAATACGCCGCGACGCCGATCGCTGCCGCCACGAGCGTCAGCAGCGTCGGAGTGATCGTCTCGGTGAAGCTCAGTGTGAACACGACCAAGGCGCCGATCGGCCAGAATCGCCGAACGACGTCCTGCCAGTTCGAGCGTTCGAAGCCGAGGCCGGCCTCGGCTGCCTTCCTCCGTCCATTCCGTACAATCGCCCTCGCAAAGAACCCCACGCCGGCGGTCGTGACGAACACGGCGGCCCAGAGCCTCGAGAGTTGCTCGGACGGGAAGCGGCCGGTCATGTACAGCCTCAGGTTCACGCGAATGATCTCGGTGTCGACGTTGATCAGGTATCTCCCGAGCCTGAAGACGACCCACACGATGAGCGCCCCGAAGACGGCGGTCAACAGGCTGTTGTACCACGTCGAGAACAGGTTCTTCTTCATCCACACCCTCGGTCCTGAGCGGCGAGGCGCCACCACCACCGAGACCTTCTCCACCGGTGTGGCAGCAGTCGTGTCCATCAGTTCCCCACCAACTGGAGGCGCCGGTTGAGGAGGTTGACCAGGATCGAGATGGTCAGGGAGAAGAGCAGATATGCCGCCATCAGGAGCAGGATCAGCTGCGGCGCCGGATAACCGTTGCCGATCGCCTGGAAGGTGACGAGCGTGATCTCGGCAAACCCGATAGCGATGGCGAGCGAGGTGTTCTTCGCGAGGTTGAGGTATTGGTTGAGGATCGGCGGGAGGGCGATCCGGTACGCCTGGGGAAGGATCACATACCGCAGTCGCTGGAATCCGGAGAGGGCAATTGCGTTGGCGGCTTCGGTCTGGCCTCTCGGCACCGCAAGAATCGAACCCCGTACGATTTCGGCGACGTGGCTCGCGGTGTATATGACCAACGCCATCAGCACAGCGAAATACGCACCCAGCCCGCCGAAGCCGCCGGTGATGACGCGGCCGTCGAGAACGGGAAACGACATCGAGACGGGGCGGCCGGTGATGAAGTAGCCGATGAGGACGATGGAGGTGAATACGCCGAGTCCCCACAGCACTCGATGGTGATGCTGACCGGTCTGTTCGGAATACCGGGTGCGCCAGGCACCCACGACGAACGCGGCAATCAACCCGAGGACGGCAACAGCCAACAGAACGCCTGCGCCGGAGGACGCGGCAAACCCCGGTCCGGTGATCTTCAGATTGCTGATCACGAACCAGTCGAGCGGTGTTGCGGGGTCCCGCGGCGGCGGTAGCTGAAGGATCACCGCGTTGAACACGAACAGGATGATCAGGAGCGGAGGAATGTTGCGGATGGTCTCCACGTACACCATCGCTGCCTTCGCAACGAGCCAGTTCGTGGAAAGGCGGGCGACGCCGATCAACGTGCCCAGGACCGTAAGGATGGGGATTCCAACGATGACTATCAGGAACGTGTTCTTGATGCCGATGATCAGTGCCGCTCGCACCGGCGAACCCGGATTGAAATTGCTGTCGGCGATCGTGACGCCGGTCGGCTGACCGAGGAAATCAAAGTTGGTCGGCAGGTTCTTCGCAACCAGTTCATTGCGCAGGTTGTTGCCGAGGAACCAGATGGCACCGAGCACGATGACGACGGCAAGGACTTGAAGCGCCCCGCGAATGAAGCGAACGTTCCGCCACAGTGGGGGTCGCTTCCCCGCCGAAGTCTGTGTCGCGGTCACAACACTTCCTTTGTGTGTGGTGAGGGGGGCGGGCCGTCGGGTCCGCCCCCCTCATCTTCCGGTTCGTCTACCGGTACGGCGGGGAGTAGAGCAGGCCACCGTCGGTCCACAGGGCGTTGACCCCGCGCGGCAGGCCGAGTGCCGTGTCCGGCCCAACGTTGCGGTCGAAGATCTCGGCGTAGTTACCGACCTGAGCGATGACCTGCGCCGCGAAGTCGGTGGGGAGTCCGACGCCCGGATCGAAGACGGTCGTACCCTCATCGGTTTCGATCTCGAGTCCGAGGAAACGACGAATTGCCGAGTCGTCACCGGAGTAGCTCGCCACATTCGCCGACGTCAGATCCCACTCCTCTGCCTGGATCGTTGCCAGTACGACCCAGTTGACCGCCTGTGCCCACTGGGTATCGCCATCGATGACCACGGGGCCGAGCGGCTCCTTGGAGAAGGTCTCGTCGAGGATCACGAGGGCATCGGGTCCACCCTGGCTCTCTGGGAAGTTCGAACGCACACCGGCCAGCTGTGACTTGTCCGACGTCCAGCCGTCACACTGCCCGGCCACGAACGCTGCCTGGAGCTGATCGTTGGCGTCGAACGTCAGCGGAGTAAACGGCGTGCTGCCGAATCGGGCGGCCAAGTTGAGTTCGGTCGTCGTGCCGGAAAGCACACATACCGCCAGGTCCGCCATGTCGTCGATGCTGGTGATCCCGCTGTCTGCGTAGACCATCATGCCCTGACCGTCGTAGAACGTCGTGGTCAGGAACGTGGCTCCCTCACGGCCGTCACGGCTACTCGTGAACGTCGTGTTGCGGATCAGCACGTCGATCTCGCCGGACTGGAGTGCCGTGAACCGCTGCTGCGCCGTCAGGGGCCGGTAGGTGACAGCCTCGGCGTCACCAAGCACCGCGGCGGCAACCGCACGGCAATAGTCAACATCGAAGCCCGAGAAGTTGCCCTCGGCGTCGGTGTATCCGAATCCGGGAACCGCGTCGTTGACACCGCAGATGACACTGCCTCGGTCTTGCACGGTTTGCAGCAGCGAGCCGGTCGCCGCAGCAGGTGCGGCGGTGGTCTCGGTCGCGCCAGCGTCGGCGGCCGTGGTTGTTGTTGTGTCGTCGCTGCTGCTGTCGCATGCTGCGAGCACCAGCCCGAGCGCGAGCAACAAGATTGCTAGGCGTTTCACAAGGTTCTTTCCTCCTGCAGATTGGCGGTCGTAATTGGACGTTCCTCTCGCGTGTCTTCGACCGGAAATACCGGCCGTTCTCCTAACACGGTAGACG
>CAXMQO010000050.1:0-20904 GCA_964195515.1 uncultured Saprospiraceae bacterium
CCTCTTCTCCGCGACCTTAACCCTGCGCAGCGCCACGCTGTTGCCGTCACCGAGGGACCGGTTCTTGTGGTGGCAGGCGCCGGGTCCGGCAAGACCCGGGTTCTCACGTACCGCATCGCCCACCTGATCCGCGACATGGGCGTCTCGCCGTACTCGATCCTGGCGATCACGTTCACGAACAAGGCTGCGGGCGAGATGAGGGAACGAGTGGCGAGCCTGATTGGGCGGGTCGCCGACGACATGTGGGTCTCGACGTTCCACAGCGCGTGCGTCCGCATCCTCCGCCGTGAGGCACCGCGCCTCGGGTACCGGTCATCGTTCACGATCTACGATGATGCCGATTCGGTGCGACTCGTCACGATGTGCATCCGCGACCTCGATCTCGACCCCAAGCGCTTCCCCCCCAAGGCGATCCGGGCGACGATCTCGAATGCGAAGAACGAACTCATCGACTACGAAACGTTCGCCGACAGCGGGGAAGGGTTCTACCACGAGAAGGCCGCCGATATCTATCGGCTCTATCAGCAGCGCCTCGTCGAAGCATCGGCCGTTGACTTCGACGACATCCTGATGCTCACGGTCGACATCCTCCGAGCCTTCCCTGAGGTGCTGGCACACTGGCAGGAACGATTTCGGTACCTTCTGGTGGACGAGTACCAGGACACGAACCACGCCCAGTACATGCTCGTCAAGCTCCTCGCAGCGAAGCACCGGAACGTCTTCGTTGTCGGCGACTCCGACCAGTCCGTCTATGCCTTCCGCGGCGCCGACATGCGCAACATCCTGGACTTCGAGAAGGACTACGACGATGCCACCGTCGTGCTCCTCGAGCAGAACTACCGATCGACCCAGACGATCCTCGACGCGGCCAACGCCGTGATCTCTCAGAACGACTCCAGGAAGCCGAAACGCCTCTGGACCGATGAAGGCGCAGGTGAGCCGATCGTCACTCATGAGGCACAAGACGAACAGGCTGAAGCAGCATTCATCGCCGGCCGGATACGCGATCTCGAAGACGAAGGGACGGCTCTCTCCGACATCGCCGCCTTCTACCGCACCAACGCCCAGAGTCGCGTGATCGAAGAGGTCTTCGTTCGTTACGGCGTTCCCTATCAGGTCGTCGGCGGTCTGAAGTACTACGACCGTCGCGAGGTCAAAGACGCACTCGCCTACTTGCGCAGCATTGTGAACCCGGACGACCAGGTCGCGTTGAAACGCATCATCAACAGACCAAGGAGGGCGATCGGAGACACGAGCGTCGCACACATCGACCGCTTCGCAGAAGCTCATGGGATCGGCTTCTTCGAGGCGCTGCGTCGAGTCGACGAGAATCCACGGCTAACGGCGCGAGCGCAACGGTCCATTGAGGAATTCGTAGCTCTCATGGACCACCTCCTCGAACGAGCCGGTGCCGGGCCCGCGGCAGCGATCGATGCCGTTCTCGACGAAACCGGATATCTCGACATGATCCGATCGGATCGATCGATCGAGGCGATGGGCCGGGAGGAGAATCTTCGGGAACTTGCCTCGGCCGTCGCCGAATTCGAGGAGATCGGCCCAGCATCGATGGGCCCCGCGGAGTGGTCCGAACTCGATGCGATGGCGAAACTCGGGCTCTTCCTCGAAGCGATCAGCCTGGTCGCCGATATCGATGCCTACGAAGACCGCGACCAGGTGACCTTGATGACGCTCCACAATGCGAAGGGGCTGGAGTTTCCCGTTGTGTTCATCACCGGCATGGAGGACGGTGTTTTCCCCCACTTCCGATCGCTCGGAAGCTCGACCGAACTCGAGGAGGAGAGACGCCTCTGTTATGTGGGGATTACAAGATCCGAACAGCGGCTCTTCCTCACCCGTGCGTGGAATCGGAATCTCTGGGGACAGTCGCAGTACAACGGTCCGAGCCGGTTCCTCGGCGAGATTCCCGAGCACTTGACGACGAGCGTCAAGCGCAAGAGCGGGTCAACGCGAGCGACGCTCCAGGAGCCCCGTGCCGCCGGGAACGGCGTGGAGATCACGCACGGCGACCGCGTCCGGCACACCCACTGGGGTGACGGAATCGTCGTCGAAGTGATCGGTCGAGGCGAGGCCGCCGAGGCGGTTGTCGCATTCGAGGGCGTGGGAGAGAAGCGTCTCCTGCTGGCATGGGCCCCGCTGGAGAAGGTTTGATCCGGCGTGATCGATCAGGACCGCACGATCGTCTACGCCTTCGTGGACGTGGACTACCGCGAGCGAGCAGAGCCTGCCGAAGTGATCGCTGCAAGCGAAGCGTTGTGAGTTCAGACATTTGGGAGGCGATCCTTCCGTGTACCGGGCACCGTCCTACCATGACGGCGTGACCACCGACCCGCCAGTTCTGATCCAGGGAGGCATGGGCGCCGGTGTGTCCGATTGGCGTCTCGCCCGTGCTGTTGCCGCTTCGGGGCACCTCGGTGTGGTGTCCGGCACCGGCCTTGATGGGATTCTCGTCAGGCGTCTTCAAGACGGCGACCCGGATGGTGACATGAGGCGAGCCCTCGCCGCGTTCCCGATTGCAGGGGTATCCGACCGCATCCTCGGTACCTATTTCATCGAGGGTGGGAAGGGGTCGGGGGAGCGATACCGTTCCAAACCGATGCCGCGGGTCAAACCCTCCCGCAATCTCGTTGAGCTCATGGTGGCCGCCAACTTCGTCGAGGTGAACCTGGCGAAAGAGGGTCACGATGGACTGGTCGGGATCAACTATCTCGAGAAGATTCAGTCGCCCCACCTCCCTTCGATCTACGGAGCGATGCTTGCGGGAGTCGACTACGTGCTGATGGGGGCCGGGATCCCGATGGCGATCCCCGGTGTGCTCGATCGGCTGAACGAAGGACTTCCGGTTGAGTACCGGCTGGATGTCAAAGGGGCCCTGCGGGGCGAGACCTTCACGATGTCGTTCGACCCCGTCGAGTTCGGCGATGGGACGTTGCCGTCCGCCCCAAGGCCGAAGTTCCTTGCGATTGTGTCTTCCCACGTTCTCGCGACGGCGCTCGTGCGCAAGGCGAGTGGTCGGGTTGACGGCTTTGTCGTGGAGGGACCGACCGCGGGAGGCCACAACGCTCCGCCCAGGGGGAAGGTCCAGTTGAGCCTTGACGGTGAGCCGATCTATGGGGATCGAGACATCCCCGACCTCGATGTGTTCCGGAATCTCGGCTTGCCCTTCTGGCTCGCGGGGGGATACGGAGAACCCGACCAGATCACCGCGGCACTCGCACTCGGCGCTGCCGGTGTCCAGGTCGGTACGGCATTCGCCTACTGCGAGGAATCCGGCTTCACTGCAGAGACGAAACGGCGGGTGGTCGAACTCAGCAAGGCGGGCCGAGCGAAGATCTACACCGACCCGGTTGCATCCCCGACCGGGTTCCCGTTCAAGGTCGTCGAGCTCGAAGACAGCCTCTCGAATCAGGCCGTCTATGAGCAGCGCTCTCGTATATGCGACCTGGGTTACCTGCGAACGGCATACCGGCGCGACGATGGGACGGTCGGATGGCGATGTCCATCCGAACCCGTCGAGGACTATCTGAGGAAGGGCGGGTCGGAGGCTGACACCATCGGCCGGAAGTGCCTCTGCAACTCGTTGATCGCCAATATCGGACTTCCCCAGGTTCAGCGGAATGGTGACGTCGAGGGCGAACTCATCACTTCCGGTGACGACGTCGCCGGTGTGGCTCGATTCCTCCCCGCCGGCAGGGACACCTATCGGGCGATCGACGTGATCAACTACCTGCGGCCGGCTTCCGAAGCGTGAGTCCGGCCCCGGTCTGCGAACCGGTCGGCATTGAATCCTCCAGGCCCGACTACCACTAGCCTTCCGAGCCATGCCGCCACGGATTCTGATCGCCAAACCGGGCCTCGACGGGCACGACCGGGGTGCGAAAGTTGTCGCACGAGCGCTGCGCGACGCCGGGTGCGAAGTCATCTATACAGGGCTCCACCAGACTCCGGACCAGATCGCTCAAGCCGCCGTCGATGAGGATGTCGACGGGGTTGGTCTCTCGACGCTCTCCGGGGCGCACCTCACATTGTTCCCCCGCGTTGTGGAAGCGTTGCGCGATCGGGATGCTGCCGACATCGTGGTCTTCGGCGGCGGCATCATCCCGGACGAAGACATCCCGGCCCTCCACGCGGGCGGAATCAGCGCGGTCTTCACCCCGGGTACACCGCTTGAGGACATCGCAGCGTGGGTCGCTGAACACCTGTCAGATCGCTGATTCGAAACCGATGAACGGAGGTGGATCCTCTTGAAGATCCATGAGTATCAGGCAAAGGCTCTCATGGCCGACCGCGGCATCGCGGTCCCCATGGGCCGGGTCGCCACAACCGTGGACGAGGCGGTGGCGGCCGTTCGTCCACTCATTGAGGAGAGCGGGAATCCCGTTGTCGTCGTCAAGTCGCAGATCCACGCCGGCGGCCGCGGAAAGGGTCGTTTCAAGGAGTATCCCGACCTCGGCGGGGTCAACGTCGTCACCGACGGGATCGACGGCGGCATTGAGGCTGCTGAGGCCCGGGTGCGCGAACTCGCACGTCAGATGCTCGGCTCGACCCTCGTCACGATCCAGACCGGAGATGAAGGCAAGCAGGTAAGCCGGCTCTACATCGAGCAAGGCATCGACATCGCCACCGAGCTCTACCTCTCGGTGTTGCTCGATCGTGCCAGCTCCCGCAACATTGTGATGGCATCGACCGAGGGTGGCACCGAAATCGAGGTTGTCGCGGAAGCGACACCCGAGAAGATCCTCAAGGTGGAGATCGATCCAGCCTTTGGTCTCCTCCCGTTCCAGGCGAGGCACATCGCCTACTCGCTCGGTCTCGAAGGGGATGCCTTCAAGAACGGCGTGCGGTTCCTCGACGCGCTCACGAAAGCGGCAGTCGAGCTCGATACCGACCTCGTTGAGATCAACCCGCTCGTTGTCACGAACGACGGTCAAGTGATGGCTCTCGACGGGAAGATGGCCTTCGAAGCCAACGCCCTCTTCCGTCACCCCGACGTGGCAGAGCTCCGGGACGTCAGCGAAGAAGACGCGGCGGAGCTCGAAGCCAAGGAGTATGACCTCTCATTCATCAAGCTCGATGGTGATATCGGATGCATGGTGAACGGAGCGGGCCTTGCCATGGCGACGATGGACATCATTCAGACGGTCGGGGGAGAGCCGGCGAACTTCCTCGACGTCGGCGGGGGCGCTGAGAAGGAACAGATCGCCGCTGCGTTCAAGATCATCACGAAGGACCCGAACGTGAAGGGAATCTTCGTGAACATCTTCGGGGGCATCATGCGGTGCGACATCATCGCGGAGGGTGTGGTTGCGGCCGTCGAGGAGGTCGGCCTCTCTGTCCCGCTCGTCGTTCGACTCGAGGGAACGAATGTCGAGCTCGGCAAGCAGATGCTCGACGAGTCAGGACTCGACCTCGTGAGCGCGACGGATATGAAAGATGGCGCTCAGAAGATCTTGGAGTTGACGCGATGAGTGTGATGATCGGCAAGGACACGAAGGTCCTCGTGCAGGGGATGGGCAAGACCGGCCGATTCCATACGGACAAGGCCATCGCCTACGGGACCGACATGGTTGCTGCGGTGCACCCGGGCCGGGCCGGGCAGACCGAGGTCTTCGAAGGTGAGACGGATCACTCCGGAGTGCCGGACCGCGCTGATACGTATCGGGTTGAGGTTCCGATCTTCCGCACCGTTGCGGAGGCCATCGCAGCGACCGGCGCGAACGCGTCGGTCGTCTATGTGCCGCCACCATTCGCCGCGGACGCCATCATGGAGGCCGCCGACGCAGGTGTACCTCTCATCGTGTGCGTCACCGAGGGGATCCCGGTCGCCGACATGGTGAAGGCGAAGCGCTACCTCGAAGGTAGGGCTGTTCGGCTGGTCGGACCGAACTGCCCCGGGGTCATCACGCCGAAGGAATGCAAGATCGGCATCATGCCCGGATACATCCACACGCCCGGCCGCATCGGTGTCGTGAGCCGCTCAGGCACCCTCACCTACGAAGCGGTCCACCAGCTCACGTTGAACGGCCTGGGACAGACCACGGCGATCGGCATCGGCGGTGATCCGGTGAACGGGACGAACTTCGTCGACGCGCTGAAGGTGTTCAACGACGACCCGGCCACCGAGGGTGTGCTGATGATCGGCGAGATCGGTGGCACCGCGGAAGAAGACGCCGCCGCGTGGATCTCGGCGAACATGACGAAACCGGTCGCTTCGTTCATCGCAGGAACGACAGCGCCTGCCGGGAAGCGCATGGGTCACGCCGGGGCGATCATCTCAGGAGGGAAGGGCACCGCCGCGGCGAAGATCGAAGCGCTCGAAGCCGCCGGCGTCGTGATGGCCCCAACCCCAACCGACATGGGTTCCGCGATGATGGTGGCCATGGCAGCCGAGTAGCTGAGTAGCTGAGTAGCCGAGTAGCCAGGTTCGGGTGTTCTCCGCTACTCCGCTACTTTCTTCCCCATGAAAACCATCGGGATCTTGGGCGGGATGAGTTGGGAGTCTTCTGTCGAGTATGAGCGGATCATCAACACTGAGGTGCGCGAGCGGCTCGGCGGAGTGCATTCTGCGGATCTCTTGATTCGGTCGTACGACTTCGATGCGATAGAGGAATTGCAGGAGACCGGCGAGTGGGAGGCGGCGGGACGACTGCTTGCCAACGATGCGGCCCGGCTCGAACGGGCAGGGGCCGAGCTGATCGTCCTTGCCACGAACACGATGCACAAGGTGGCTCCGCAGATCGAAGCCGCCATCTCGATCCCATTCCTCCACATCGCAGACGCCACGGCCGACGCCGTCAAGGCGACGGGCATCGAGACGATCGCACTCCTCGGGACGCGGTACACGACGGAGCAAGACTTCTACCGGGGGCGCCTTACAGAGCACGGACTCGAGGTTCTGGTTCCCGACGAGCCCGATCGCACATTCGTTCACGACGTGATCTTCGAGGAGCTTGTTCGGGGGCGGACTGAACCGTCGTCGAAGCAGCGCTACTTGCAGATCATCGACCGCCTGCAGGAACGAGGCGCCGAAGGTGTGATTGCAGGATGTACGGAGATCGAGTTGCTCGTCACCCCGGAAGACGTCGAGCAGCCATACTTCCCGACCGCCCGGATTCACGCGATAGCCGCGGTGGACTTCGCGCTGGAATGACCAGTAGCGGAGTGGCGGAGTGGGGACCACGACCGAGAAACACTCGGCCACTCGGCAACTCGGCTACTCAACACGATCGACGAACCAGAGTTCCACGTCAGACGGGGGCAGATGCTTCCGACCTAACATGCCGCGTCGATGAATGTTCTCCCGATCAGTCGCGCCTTGATCTCCGTCTCCGACAAGACCGGGCTGCTCGGCTTCGCTCTCCGTCTCCACGCGGCCGGTGTCGAGATCGTCGCCTCCGGGGGAACGGCGGCTGCGCTGGATGCTGCCGGTGTTCCCGTGACTCCCATCTCCGAGGTCACCGGCGCCCCCGAGATGCTGGGTGGCCGGGTCAAGACGCTGCATCCGGTTGTCCACGGCGGCATCCTCGCCGATCTCGGCAGCCCCTCCCACATCGCCGACCTCGAGAAACGGGGCATCGAGCCGTTCCAGCTCGTTGTGGTGAATCTGTATCCGTTCGAGGCATCCGTGGCGTCCGACCCCTCCCCGGGTGGGGCGATCGAGCAGATCGACATCGGCGGTCCAGCAATGATCCGTGCCGCGGCGAAGAACCACGCATGGGTAGCCGTCGTTGTATCGCCCGACCGCTACGACGACATCGCCGACGCGATCGAACAGGGTGGTACGACGACGGAGTTCCGCGTCGAGCTCGCCAAGGAGGCGTTCTTCCGCACGGCGGCCTACGACGCGGCGATCGTCAATTGGCTGGAGAGGGACGGTGCGGATCGCCTCGTGCTGGCGGTCGAGAAGGTGGCTTCACTCCGATACGGGGAGAATCCGCACCAGGCCGCGGCGCTGTACGCAACACAAGATTCGAGCGGATGGTGGGCACGGGCGGAGCAAATCCAAGGTAAGGAGATGTCTTTCAACAACTACGCCGACGCGGATGCAGCCTGGCGTCTTGTCAATGACCTCCTGGTCGGGTCTGTCGCGATACTGAAGCACATGAACGCCTGCGGTGCTGCGATCGGGAACACGATGGTGGAGGCGTTCGATCGTGCCTGGGCATGCGACCCGTTGTCGGCGTTCGGGGGAGTTATCGCGATCAATGGGACACTCGACGGGGACACAGCGAGGGCCATCGGCCGGTACTTCGTCGAGGTCGTGATCGTTCTGTCGGTGACCGACGAAGCGAGGGAGATGCTCGCCCTGAAGAAGAATCTGCGAATCCTCATCGCACCGCCCCCGTCGCCTTTCGATCTCGACCTGAGGGCGATCGATGACGGGTATCTCGTCCAGAAGCGAGATCACACATCGACAGGTACATCATCGTGGGAGACCAAGACCCGCGATCCGTCACCGTCCGAACTACGGGATATGGAGATGGCATGGACGATCGTTACCCACACGAAGTCGAACGCCATCGTGCTTGTGAACGACGGCGCTGCGGTCGGTGTGGGTGCGGGTGATCAGAGCCGTGTCGGCGCCGCCGAACGTGCCCTCGCAAAGGCTGGGGACCGCGCTCAGGGGGCGGTATGCGCATCCGACGCATTCTTCCCCTTCCGTGACGGGCCCGACACACTTGCGTCTGCAGGCGTCGTGGCCATCGTGGAGCCCGGTGGGTCCATACGGGATGACGACGTGATCGAGTCCGCTACCGAACATGGCGTCGCACTGATGTTCACAGGAGAAAGGCATTTCCGACATTGAGCGCACTCATCCTCTCCGGGAGGGACCTATCGATCGCGGTGCGAGCCGAGGTTGCCGATCGTGTCGACGTACTGAGACAGAAGGGGCGCACCGTCGGGCTGGCAACCGTGCTGGTCGGCGACGATGCAGCCTCGAAGGTTTACCTCAGGAACAAGCACCGAGCTGCAGAAACAGCGGGGATGTTGTCCTTTGACCGACATCTTCCGGACACGGCGTCGCAGGCCGACGTCGAAGCTGTGGTCACCGAACTCAACGCCGACGAGGCCGTCGACGGGATGATCGTCCAGCTGCCGCTGCCCGATGGCCTCGACGGTGAGGCGGCTGTCGAGATGGTGGATCCACGCAAAGACGCCGACGGTCTGCATCCCTTCAATCTTGGCCGGCTCGTGTTGTCCCGACCCGGACCGCCACCTGCGACACCCGGCGGCATCATGCGGATCCTCAACCACTACGGGATCGAGACGGCAGGGAAGATCGCCGTGATCGTGGGTCGGTCGTTCCTCGTCGGCCGGCCGCTGGGTCTGCTGCTGGGAGCGAAGGGCGTCGATGCCACCGTGATCCATGCGCATTCCCGCACTCCTGACCTGGCCGGGGTGTGTCGTGAGGCCGATATCCTGGTGGCAGCGGTCGGCCGACCGAAGATGTTCGATGAACGCTTCGTAAAGTCCGGCGCGACGGTCATCGATGTTGGAATCAACCGAACGGATGACGGTGTCGTCGGCGACGTCGACTTCGATGCAGTTGTCGACATAGCGGGGGCAATTACGCCGGTACCCGGGGGGGTCGGCCCGATGACGATCGCCACACTGATGGCGAACACGGTCTCGCTGGCCGAACAGAAGGACATTTGAGGCGAGGCGGCTTCAGCCGCCGACGAAAGGTGCAAACACATGGGTTCAATGATCACGATGACCGACGCGGGTCTCAATGTCCCGAATGACCCGATCGTCCCATTCATCGAGGGTGACGGGATCGGTCCCGACATCTGGGCTGCGGCCAAGAGGGTCTTGGACGCGGCAGTGGAGAAGGCCTACGGCGGAGAGCGCAAGATCGAGTGGAAAGAAGTCTTCGCCGGTCAGAAGGCTTTCGACGCGACCGGCGAGTGGCTGCCAGTGGCGACGACCGACGCATTTCGCGAGCACCTCGTCGGCATCAAAGGCCCACTCACGACGCCCGTCGGCGGAGGTATCCGCAGTCTGAACGTGGCGCTACGCCAGATTCTCGATCTCTATGTCTGTCTTCGTCCGGTGCGTTGGTACGCGGGCGTCCCATCTCCGGTCAAACATCCCGATCTCATCGATATGGTGATCTTCCGCGAGAACACCGAAGACGTCTACGCAGGGAAGGAGCTTGAGGCAGGCTCCGAGGACGTGGCGAAACTGCTCGCCTTCATGGCCGACGAATACGGCTGGGATATCCGCACCGACAGCGGCATCGGCATCAAGCCGATCTCCGAGACGGGAACGAAACGCCTCGTCCGTGCTGCGATCCAATACGCGGTCGACAACAATCGCCCATCGGTGACGCTGGTCCACAAGGGCAACATCATGAAGTTCACCGAGGGTGCGTTCCGTACCTGGGGATACGAGCTCGTTCGGGATGAGTTCTCCGATGTCGCGGTCGGATGGGACGACTGCGGCGGCGACCCGGGTGACAAGATTCTCGTGAAGGACGTCATCGCCGATGCGTTCCTCCAGCAGATCCTGACCCGACCCGCCGAGTACGACGTGATTGCAACGATGAACCTCAACGGCGACTTCATCTCTGATGCCCTTGCCGCACAGGTCGGCGGGATCGGGATCGCTCCCGGTGGGAACATCAACTACGTGAACGGATACGCCGTGTTCGAGGCGACGCACGGTACCGCTCCGAAGTACACCGGGCTGGACAAGGTCAACCCCGGGTCGGTCACCCTCTCGGGTGAGCTGATGCTCCGCTACATGGGCTGGGATGAAGCCGCGGACCTGGTCGTCAAGGGTATGGAGGGCGCCATCGGTGACAAGATCGTCACCTATGACTTCGCCCGCCTCATGGACGGTGCCACCGAGGTCAAGACAAGCGAGTTTGCAACCGCGATGATTCAGAGGATGTAGCCCTGCGCAGCTGGCTGGTGGCTTCTACGGGACACTGTGCCTTTGGGCACTGCCCCTTCGCGGATTCGGCACGATTTGTCTGAACTAGCCTTGACCTGTTCCCCAGGCACAAGGAGTCGCGATGAGCAAGGTCACCGTTGTAGGGGCAGGGAAGTACGGATCCACGACCGTCCAGCGTCTGGCTGAGGCCGACATCATCGATGAGGTCGTGATGATCGACATCGTCGAAGGGCTACCTCAGGGTCTCGCCCTCGACATGAATCAGTCCCGTCCGGTGCTCAGATATCGGACCCTGGTGACTGGAACCAACGACTACGCCGACACCGCAGGCAGCGATGTTGTTGTCATTACTGCGGGCCTGCCCCGGAAACCCGGTATGAGCCGCATGGACCTACTCGGCGTAAACGCCAAGATCGTCAAGACCGTCACCGAAGAGATTGCGGCCCAATCACCGGACTGCGTGATCATCGTCGTCACGAATCCATTGGATCAGATGACAACTCTGGCGGCGGAGGTCTCCGGCTTCCCGAAGGAGAGGGTTATCGGGCAGGCAGGCATGCTCGATTCAGCCCGACTGGCACACTTCATAGCGGAGCGTGCGGGCGTCGACGTCCTTGCAGTGGAGGCCGTCACGCTCGGGAGCCACGGCGAGACGATGGTTCCCGTACCGTCGTTGTGCAAGGTCGACGGAAAGCCGATGTCTGAGGTGCTCGACGAGGCATCGATCGAGGAGCTTGTCGATCGCACCCGCAACGGTGGAGCTGAGATTGTTGCTTTCCTCAAGACTGGATCTGCGTACTACGCCCCGTCGGCGGCAGCGGCTGCAATGGTGGAAGCAGTGATCACGGACAGTGGAGCGGAGATGCCGGTGTGTGCGTGGATGACCGGGCAGTACGGCATCGAAGACGTCTACCTCGGCGTTGTGGCAAAGCTCGGCGCCGGCGGAGTCACCGAGGTGTACGAAGCACCGCTAACCGCTGAAGAGACCGCCGGTCTCCGCGAAGCCGCAGCTGCGGTCAAGGCCAAGGTTGCCGATTTGGAAGAGATCGACTACTAGAGCTGCCAGCTACCGGCTACCAGCAGAGAGGGAAGAGAAGAGGCCCGGGTGAGAGAACCCGGGTTCCTTCTCTTTCGTTGTTGGGGCGGTGTCAGGCTTGAGGAGCTGAAGGGGTTGAGGCCGGGGCCGAGGCCGCGGCGGCCTTTTCGCGTTCGTACTGTTCGTACGATTCTCGGATCTCGTTGGCGCTCTTCTCGGCGGCGACGCGCTGTTCCCGTGCACGCGTCCGGGCAATGATGACGTCCCTTCGCGTAGCCCAGAGGGCGACCGCGCCAACGAAGAGGATCAGGATGCCGAATAGGGCGATAAACCAGCCGTATCCGACTTGCACATCCTTGTACAGAGCGGATACTCCCGTTGCGGCGACTTGAGCCTCCATGAGCGTCGTTCGGAGTGACCCACCCGACAGCGTGATCACGGCACCGCCGAGCACCGAGGAGTAGATGAGGAGCCGGTTCGCGGCCAGACCGTGTGGCGCGGTCGCGAGGGCAAAGAGAGCGAGGAGACCGATCCCGACGAATGCGGCGAGGCCCGGGTTCATGTCGACCGTGCTACCTCCAACCGTCGTGGCGACCAGGAGGAAGACCGCGACCAGCGTGCCGAGTCCGATAACCACGCGAATGATGAACCGATCGAGCGCCGCAACACGAGGCAGTACAAGGCTCTTGAAGGTTCGATAGAGCATCAGGGCGAGGAGCACGCTGAGCACGGCGACGATCATTCCGCTGAATGTGATGGAGACCGTATCGGATCCGAAGACGAGAGCGAGGACCGTTGCTGCCACGGTTGCGAACGCGATGACCATTGTGGAATACGGGATCTCGACGGCCCTCTTGGGTGTGACGGCGAGCCCCATCAGAAGGAGGACGACTCCGACTGCGAAGTATGCCCACCCCTGGTCCATCTCGTGGCCGCGCATCGCCCATGGCTGAACGAGGTAGCCGTAGGAGGGATTCGTCCTCGCCATCTCCCAGACGATCGACACGATTACGATCGCGGGACCGAGGGTGATCGCTATCTTGCTCCAGTTCTGCTTCAAAACCGTCTCCTTGTCGGCGACACTCTACTCGGCTCTTCGTTCAGCAGGATCCGTTGCCCCACAAGAGTTCTTGCCCGCGAGCAGGGGTACCATTAGGGTTACATTGCTGTGATTCACGTCAGCATCAACGACCAACTAGGGAGGTCTCTATGAACAAGGGTGAGCTCATCGAAGCGGTCGCTCGCAATTCCGGCGAGTCAAAGGCAACCGCTGCCAAGGTCATCGACGAAACTCTCGACGTCATCGTGTCCGGCGTCGTGACCGAGGGCAAGGTTCAGATCACCGGATTTGGGACGTTCGAGGCGCGCGACCGCAAGGCGCGTACGGCTCGAAACCCCCAGACGGGTGCAGAAGTGAAGGTCGCGGCAACCCGCGTTCCCGCATTCAAGGCGGGCAAGGCCTTCAAGGATCAGGTCAAGCCCGGCTGATCCAAGAAACGAAGCCAAACAGAGAAGGAGGGGCGCCGATGCGCCCCTCCTTCTCTGTTAGATCAGCAGACCAGGCGCTCCTAGCACCCGTCACCGTTCACCTAGAAGTCCAGATCGAGAGTGCTCGATACCCTGGCGAACTCGTTGATAAGGCTCTGGTACATCATGACCTTGGCCATGTTGCCGCCAACCTTGATCTTGCCGGTCATGAACGCCATCTGGACGTTCAACTCGCCTTTGGCGATGGCTGCGGCCGTCTCGTAGTCGCTGGCGACTGAGGCATCCGCGTCGTCGAGGGTGCCGAGCGCCAGCGACGCGACGCCGTCGCCGACCGAGAGGTAGTAGGCGACCGGACCGGCAGGGGCGTCGGTAACTTCGAACTGGAGGCCGAGGCCAACGCCGGTCATCGCCCCGTCGAATGCTGCATCGGCATTCAGCGCTTCGGTGGCTGCGGTCATGTGCTCTTCGCTGAGGAACGTGGCCAAGATGTGTCCTTTCGTCGTGGTCTTTGGCCGGATGTTAGCCGCCAATTTTGAGCGACCAATCAAAGTCGTTGCCGCGCACCAAGTACGTGGTACTCAGAATGGAACAACAGTGGCGGCACGAAGTGCCGTCACTGCTGACCCTGCTTTCTGAAGTTCTTCCACTGGGCTGCCACGTAGTCGCGGTTCATCCATGCGATGACGTCGATCGAGATGCTCTTCGGGCACGCCGCTTCGCACTCTCCGAAGTTCGTGCAAGAGCCGAAGAACGACTCCATCGTCTCGACCATCGCAACCGTGCGGAGATACCGCTCGGGCGCACCCTGAGGGAGCAGATTCAGGTGAGCGATCTTCGCCCCTGTGAACAGATTCGCCGCGCTGTTCGGGCACGCCGCGACACACGCGGCACATCCGATGCACGAGGCCGCATCCATCGAGGCTTCCGCTGCGGGTTTGGGGATCGGAATGAGGTTGGCATCTTGTGCTGCACCGATATTCGCTGAGATGAAACCACCCGCCTGGATGATCTCGTCGAACGCCTGGCGATCGACGATGAGGTCTCGGAGGACGGGGAATGCCACCGCTCGCCATGGTTCGATCGTGATCGTGTCGCCGTCGCTGAACTTTCGCATGTGGAGCTGGCATGACGCCGTCCCACTCTGTGGCCCGTGGGGATGCCCGTCCACCATCACGCCGCACGTTCCGCAGATTCCCTCGCGACAGTCGCTGTCGAATGCGATCGGTTCCACGCCCTCGTCGTTGAGTCGCTCGTTCACCTCATCGAGCATCTCGAAGAACGAGGCGTCGGGGCTGATGCCCTTGGCTGCGTACGTTTCGAAGCCACCTTTGACATTGGGTCCTGTTTGCCGCCATACGCGGAGGGTGAGATCCATCACTTGTAGCTCCTCTGCGACAGGGCCACGTATTCGAACTCGAGCTCCTCCTTGTGGAGGGTGGGTGGCGAGTCTTCTCCCCGCCACTCCCATGCGGACACGAACGCGAAGTTCTCGTCGTCGCGTTTCGCTTCGCCCGCCTCAGTCTGGTGTTCGACGCGGTAGTGACCGCCGCACGACTCCTCCCTATCGAGGGCATCGCGAACCATCAGCTCAGCCAGTTCGAAGAAGTCGGCGACTCGTCCCGCACGCTCGAGCGACTGGTTCAACGACTCATTTGCGCCAAGCACCTTGACGTCACTCCAGAACTCCGCTCTGAGCTTCGGAATCTCCTCAAGCGCCCATTCGAGGCCCTCGCGGTCGCGTGACATGCCGCACTTGTCGATCATGATCTTGCCCAGACGCCGGTGAAAGTGGTCGACTGAGTGAGTTCCGTTGATAGAAAGGAACTTCTCGATCTGGTTCGCTACCGACTGTTCCGCCTCCACGAATGCCTCGTCGTCGGTGGGAACCGGATTCACATTGAGCCACTTCGCCAGATATCCCGAGATCGTCGCAGGCAAGACGAAGTAGCCGTCTGCGACGCCCTGCATGAGGGCCGATGCTCCAAGCCGGTTCGCACCGTGGTCCGAGAAGTTCGCCTCGCCGGACGCGAACAAACCAGGAATGGTGGTCTCGAGGTTGTAGTCGACCCAGAGCCCGCCCATTGTGTAGTGGGGAGCCGGGTAGATCCGCATCGGAACCTCATACGGATTCTCATCGGTGATGCGCTCGTACATTTCGAAGAGATTCCCGTAACGGTCCTCGATCACCTGACGTCCCAAACGACTGATGGCGTCGGCGAAGTCGAGGTACACGCCGTTCTTCAGCGGACCCACGCCCCGGTTGTCCTGGACCATCCGCATCGCCGCCCGCGACGCTACGTCGCGCGGCACGAGGTTGCCGAAGGCCGGGTACTGCCGCTCGAGGTAGTAGTCCCGCTCGTCTTCGGGAATGTCGTTCGCCGGGCGGTCATCGTCGGCGGTCTTCGATACCCAGATCCGGCCGTCGTTTCGGAGTGACTCCGACATGAGCGTCAGTTTCGATTGATGCTCATCGCTGGCTGGGATGCACGTCGGATGGATCTGTGTGAACGACGGGTTGGCGAACAAGGCTCCCTTTCGGTGGGCCCTCCACACGGCCGTCCCGTTGCAGTTCATGGCGTTCGTCGACAGGAAATAGGCGTTCGAGTAGCCACCGGTGGCCAGCACGACCGCGTGAGCAGAGTGACTCTTGATCTCCCCGGTGATGAGATCGCGGGTCACGATCCCGACAGCCCGTCCGTCCTTCACTACGAGTTCGAGCATCTCGGTTCGAGTGAACAACTCGACCGTTCCGAGCCCGACCTGTCGGGCCAACGCCTGGTAGGACGTCAGGAGGAGCTGCTGGCCGGTCTGGCCGCGCGCATAGAAGGTGCGAGACACCTGGGCGCCGCCGAACGAGCGGTTGTCGAGCAGGCCACCGTATTCACGGGCGTACGGGGCGCCCTGCGCGACCGTCTGGTCGATGATGGCGTTGGAGACCTCGGCAAGCCGGTAGACGTTCGCTTCGCGCGATCGGTAGTCCCCGCCCTTGACGGTGTCGTAGAACAGCCGGAAGACGCTGTCGTTGTCGTTCGGATAGTTCTTTGCGGCGTTGATGCCTCCCTGGGCCGCAATGGAGTGCGCCCGGCGGGAGGAGTCGTTGTAGGTGAACGCCTTGACGTTGTAGCCGAGCTCTCCGAGTGCGGCGGCCGCGCCGGCACCCGCGAGTCCGGTACCGACCACGATGATCTCGTACTTGCGACGGTTTGAAGGGTTGACGAGCTTCACGTCGAAACGACGCTTCGTCCACATGTCCTGGATCGGTCCTTCAGGGATCTTGGCGTCGAGCAGGGGGGTGTGTTCTGTGTTCACGATGATGCCCTTTCTCAGCCGGAGACCGTAAGGAGACCGAACTGCACAGCGATCGGGATCGACGAGTTCCCGATGAGGATCACGAGGGCGAATGCCACGGCGAACCACCGGCGCCAGTCGTTGTACCGAGGATTGGAGAGACCGAGGCTCTGGAACAGGCTCCATGCCCCGTGGTAGATGTGGAAGGCGAGGGCGATCTGGGCGACCACGTAGAAGAGAGCGATGTACCAGCGTTCGAAGCTGTAGATCACGTTGTTGTAGACCGCGCCGCCAACGTACTCAGGATTGACGCTTCCGGTCGTCAAATCCATGACGTGGAAGATGACGAAGAGCAGGATGATGACGCCGCCCCAGCGCATCGTGCGGTTGGCGTAGTTGACGGCCGAATACTGCCTCTTGGCTTCATATCGGATCTTGCCGCGAGCCGCCCAGCTTCTGAGCGTCAGGACGGTGGCCGACCAGATGTGGATGCCGAACATCGCCAGGAGGCCGAAACGGAACAGCCAGAGCACACCGCCCTTCGGTACGATCGGGTAGAGGAGCGTCTTCAACGCCTCGGCATAGTGGTCTAGGTCCTCGGGTCCCAGGAAGATCTTCATGTTGCCGATCATGTGGACCAGGACGTAGGCGAGCATCCCGATGCCGGTCAGCGCCATCATCCACTTCATCCCGATGTCGGATGTGAAGAAGGGTCCGAGCCACGAGTTCCAACCGGATCGCCGGTTGACCTCGAGACGGCGTGTCTTCGTCGTCACGTTGTGTTCCTCCGATAGTTCGACAGGGGGATTATCGCGCCGTCAGCTCGGTCTGTCGAAACGGCCGCGATCGTTGCATGACAAGGCGCGCGTCGAGATTCAGGTTGACAAGCGCGCGCGGGGTTGGGAGAATCCCATTGTTGTAATTACACATTGACGGGAGTCCCGATGTTCGGCGAATTCATCGAAGCCCTCCAAGCCGACGGTTTCGACATGTCGTGGCACGACTTCGCGAACTGTCGCGGGGCTGATCCCGATCTCTTCTTCCCGGAGCGGGGCGCCTCGACCCGCACCGCCAAAGGCATCTGTCGCGAGTGCACCGTTCTCGATGAGTGTCTCGAGTTCGCGATCGTCTCGAGTGAGAAGTTCGGGATCTGGGGCGCGATGTCCGAACGCGAGCGCCGCAGGATTCGCAAAGAGCGTCAGATCGCAGCAACCCACCGCAAAGCGGTGTGAGGGCAGCGCTTCGCGCTGCGTCGTCGGTATTCGCTACCCGGTATCCGAAACCGATCTTGAAGGTCAGCCAGCGACCGTGCGGTGCGTCTTCAGCGATTACCGAATATGGACTACCGGCGGCTCAGCCGCTTGGCGTAGAATCGCGGTAGTGCATCACACGAAGGAGCCGCCGCGTTGAGCCCCACTGCCACTGCGCTTGTTGCTGTCGTCGTTGGGCTGGTGCTTGTCGCTGTCGTCTGGGCGGCCGTCTCGGCCCTGAAGGGCACTCCTTCCGATGCGGTCGCGCACTCCGGGTCCGTTCCGGTGGCAGAGGACCGGTTTCGTCCAATCCTCATGGACTTCCACGTTCACGACAATACGGCGATGTTCCACTATGACGTGCCTCTTTCGGAGGGCCATGTGGACGAACACCTTCGGGCCATGCTGTGTCACGACGCGTGGCTTGTGCTGCACGAGAAGAGAGCCCATGGTCTGCCGATCGCTCAGGTCACTCGAGCCACGGTCTTCGGACGCCGAGGTGATGAAGCGGTTCAGATCGGGACGAGGGAGTTCGAGGAGCCGGGTGTGATTCCCGAGATCGCCGCTCCCGAACTCACCCCCCATGCATCCCTTGTTGGGTACGACCCCCTGGCCCATCTCGGTGAGCAAGAGTTCGACATCCAGCCCGGCGTCGCCGCCCGTGAACCGAGGGAGGACTTGCCACCGTTCCTCGACGAGATCACGATCGCCAAGACGGTCGATGCACAGTTGCGGGCCTCGGGCATCGATCCAACGAACGTCTCTCTCGAGGATCTCGCACTCTCGCTCCTGAGGATCAGCGGCTACGAGGTCATTGTCGAGCGAGCGGGTGTTTCAACCACCGGTAGCGGCATCGCAGAGGTGTACACGGCACGAAAGGCTGGGTCCGATGCGCTGGTCGTGATCGTGCCACATGGTTCCGGCGAGCACCCCGAGCTTTCGGAACGGGTCGTCGACACCTTCGTCATTGCGGTGGCGCAGCGCAACCCGGAGCGCGCTCTGCTCATCACCGACAAGTTCAGCCCGTACGTCGTGTACCAGAAGGAGCGAAGCGATCCTCGCTGCCGCTTCATCACGAGGGAGCGCCTCCAGGCGTTCGTGGATAGCTTCGCGATCCGGTGACCCGGCTTCGCCGGGTGTACTCCGCGGCCCTATCCGCTGAACCATTCAGTACTGAGAACGAATCGGGCAGCCGGAACGTCGGATGAGCGCGCCAACGTCTCTAGACTCGTTGTCACGAAAGGAACTCTGTGCTCTTTGCGTTCATCAAGAACATTGGCGGGCCTGAACTGCTGATCATCCTGTTGGTGGTCCTCTTGCTGTTCGGCGCCTCGAAGCTCCCCGGCCTGGCTCGATCGATCGGTGCCTCGACGAAGGAGTTCAAGAAGGGCGTCGAAGAAGGCATCCCCGACGACGAGGCCTCCTCCGACTCCGAAGAAGCCTGATCCCCGCCCGAGTATTCGGGAACCGGATCGGTCGGTCGGGCGTTTCTCCCATGGTTGTGGGGATACATGACTGATGAATTCACGCCGACCTGGGAAGACGTTGCGCATCGCTATGGGCGCAAGATCTACAACTTCGCCTACCGCCTCACCGGTAATCCGGATGATGCCGCCGACCTCGTTCAGGAGGTCCTTCTCCGCGTCCGGAAGGGACTGCCCTCGTATCGGCCGGGATCGTTCGAGGGTTGGCTCTGGCGCATCACCCGCAATGCCTTCCTCGACGGCATCCGAAAGAAGAAGCGCCGGCCGGAATCAGCGTTGCCGGAGGGCGATCACCATGCCCTCGGCTCGAGTCCTTCGCCGGACGAAGTACTCGCCTCGATCCGCTTGTCCGACAATGTGCAGGCGGCGCTCCTCAAGCTTCCGTACGAGTTTCGCGAAGCGGTGGTGCTCTGTGACGTCGTCGGCCTCAGTTACGACGAGATCGCCGAAGCGGCCGATGTACCGGTTGGCACCGTGCGAAGCAGGATCCACCGGGGTCGCAAACTCCTCAGGGGGATGCTGACATGGCCGATTTGACCTTCGATCCCGATGAACACGGCGAGCTGTTCTCTGCCTACCTCGATGGCCAATTGACGCCGGAGGAGGTGGCGGTCGTCACCGAGTTGCTCGACGGGGACTTGGAGGCGATCGAGGAGTTCCTATCCCTGCGTAACATCCGCACGAGGCTCCGGCTCCTGCCTGAGTTCGAAGTGCCCGCGGCCCTCCTGCCCGACGGTCATCTCGGCGATCGGCTCTCCGCGTACTTGGACGGGGAGTTGGTCACGTTGGAGCACCGGCGAGTCACAAACCACATTGTCGACTGCGCCGATTGTCGGGTCGAGCTCCAGGAACTCGACCGAGCGAGGATCGCCGTCCGGTCTCTTCCTGGCGTAGAGACAACGGTGACCGCTGAAATCCCTGCGACGGTCGTCCCTCACCGGCGGCGGCGCATCATCGCAGGTGGTATCGGTGCTGCCGCGGCGGCGGCGCTCCTCGTCGGCCTCGCGGTGGGCGGCGGCGATGATCCGGTGTTCATACTCAACGATTTGGCGACCCGCCACATCGCCAGGGCATCGGCTGAGCCGGGGTTCGCCGTTCTTCCTGCCAGCATCGAGGTGGCGGCGCCATGATCATCCGCCGAATCCTCACGATCGGAGGTTTTGTCGTTGTGTTCACGATGGCTGTCGTGGGTCCCGCCCTCGCCGACGACCTTGCGGACTACCTCGCCGATGCGAGTGAGGCGGTCTACTCCGGACACAGAGTCGTCGGCACGACGTGGGATGGATTCGAGAGTGTCGGCATGGTCGAGATCCAACACCTCGGGGGTATGACGACCGTGGGTTCGGGGTCGTCCTACGCGAGAATCGGCGATGGACGTATGCACGTCGCCGGGCCGACCGGAACGGCGCTCTCGTTCGTCGGCGCGATACGACCCGATCTT
>CAXMQO010000051.1:0-5438 GCA_964195515.1 uncultured Saprospiraceae bacterium
AAGTGCGGTACGAGCCATCGGTCGTCCACGGAGTAGCGGGCGAAGCCGCCTTCGAGGTGGTCGTAGATCCCGCCCCTCGCCATGTGGTCAAGGCTGCTCTCGACCATGGCCAGCGCAGTCGCTGATCGGTCGCTGTCCGGGCGGAGAACACCGAATCGGAGGAGGAATTCGAGCGTCGACGGTTGGGGGAACTTCGGCGCCCGGCCGAATCCGCCGTCGGATGGATCGAACGTTGCGGCAATGGCGTCGACGGCGAGTTCGATCTCGCCGGCCGACGGCGCAGCCGAAGACACGCTGGATCTCTCCGCGATCAATCGTGTGATCTCGTCGGACTGGCCGATCAGTCCATCGCGGCGGTGAGTCCACGCGTCGTCGATGGCCCGGAGAACGTCCATGAACGACGCCATGCCGTGACGCCGTTCCTTCGGAAAGTAGGTACCGGCATAGAAAGGCTTGGCATCGGACGTCAGAAATACCGTCATCGGCCAGCCACCGTGGCCCGTCGTCGCGGTGACGGCATCCATGTAGATCCGGTCGACGTCCGGTCGTTCCTCGCGGTCGACCTTGATGCTCACGAACCGATCATTCAAGAAACGCGCGGTGTCCTCGTCCTCGAACGACTCGTGTGCCATGACGTGGCACCAGTGGCACGCGGAGTACCCAACCGAGAGCAGGACCGGCACGTCACGTTCGGTGGCTTCGGCAAACGCTTCGGTCCCCCACTCCCACCAGTCAACCGGGTTGTCGGCATGTTGGAGGAGATACGGAGATGAAGCGTAACTGAGATGGTTGGGCATGCGCACAACGCTACCCGGGCCCACCCGGGTGTCTGGCCTAGATTTCGGCATCATCGTGCCGGCCGCTTCCTACGCAGGACACCCGGATCTATGCTCGACGGATGCCTGCCACCCCACCCGGTCATGGATCTGTGACGAGTAATGCCCGTGCAGCCGACCCGCAGAGCCTTGCCCGACTCTTCGGAGAGGCCGAAGGGTTGCTCCCCCTCTGGATCGCCGAGCCGTACGTCGATCTCGCTTCTGGAATTACTGCTGCCCTCGAGTCCAGGTCTGGCTCCGCGTGGTACGGCTACGAGATGCGGCCTCGCACGGTGGTCGACTCGTTCTGGGGCTGGATGGCGGTTCGGCACGGATGGGACGGAACAGGCTTGACGACGTCTGTCAGCCCGAGCGTGGGAACGTCGATCGGCGTCCTGATCGAAGAGCTCACCGAACCCGGAGACGGAGTCCTCATCCAGCCTCCCGTGTTCACCGATTTCAAACCTCTCATCACCTCGGCGAACAGGACGGTTGTGCGCAGCCCGTTGATACTCACCGACAACGGCTACCGCATGGATCTCGCTGATCTCGACGCGAAGGCGGCCGATCCGGCCACGCGAATGATGATCCTGTGCAATCCCCACAATCCCGTCGGACGTGTGTGGACCGGTGACGAACTCGCCGCCGTTGCGGCGATCTGCGGGCGGCATGATGTCTTCGTCCTTGCCGATGAGATTCATGCGGACCTGGCACTCCCCCCGTTCCGGTTCACGCCCTTCGCATCCGTCGCAGGCGACTCCGGTGTCTCATGGGCGGCCACGCATGGTCCAATCAAGACGTTCGGTCTTGCGGGGGTCTGCGACACACTCCTGGTGACGGGAGACGACGACATCTCACAACTGTTCCGCGCGAGGAGCTCGCAACTCCATCTGACGCGCAACAACGTCTTCGGGACGGCCGCATTCGAGGCGGGATACCGCGCCGGAGCCGATTGGCTCGACGGGCTCCTCGCCCTGGTGGTATCAAACGTCGCGCTGCTCCGTGACGGACTCCCACCCGGCATCCGGCTCATCGAACCGGAGGGCACCTACCTCGCCTGGCTCGACTTCCGCGAACTCGACATGGATGTGCCCGAACTCGCCCGATGGCTGAGTGAATCTGCCCGTCTTGCGCTGAGTCCTGGACATTGGTTCGGACGTCAAGGGGCCGGCTTCGCTCGCATGACCATCGCGACCCCCACCGCCCAAGTCCGGGAGGCCATCGACCGACTCACGGATGCCGTCAACACGACGGATGCCTGACATGCTCGGGCAACCTCACCGCATGGTCTTCAACGGTCCTCTCATGCAGAGCCTCGGACTCGTGAGAAGGCTCCCGTGAGACCGAGGATCGGCGTCGTCGGTGGCCTCAACATGGACATTCACCTGTTCGGAGGCGAACACCGGACGGAGGACGGTGCGTACCTCGCCGAGCGCTACCTCATCGAGCCGGGTGGGAAAGGCGCGAACCAGGCCCGTGCCGCCGCTCGCCTCGGTGCCGACGCCGTGCTCGTGGGGTGCGTCGGTGACGACGAGTTCGGACGCCTGTGTGTCGATGCAACGAACGGCGACGGTGTCGACACGACGCATGTCGTCACAACAAGCGAGCGACGGACCGGTTTCGTCGTGATCCAACTCATCAAAGGCAGACATCGCTCGCTCGTGTTCACTCCGGGTGCGAATTCCCTCCTGGCGTGGGACGACGTCGCTCCTTCACTCGACGCCCTCGTCTCCTGTGACATCGTGATCACCCAGAGCGAGGTTCCGGCGGATACTGTCGATCGGCTGATCGATTGGTCGCAAGAATCGTCCGTGCCGATCTACCTCGATCCAGCGTCCCCCGAGCAGGCATCGATGCACTCCCTCGTCGGGGCGGAAGTGATCACCCCCAACACCCTCGAAGCCGAAGCTCTCACCGGACGGTCTCTCCATGACGAGGCCACTCCGATGCTTGCTGCTCAAGACTTGATGGCGATGGGTGTGCGCAGGGCGATCCTGAAGCTGGGACCCGCAGGCGCTCTCTTCGCCTCCGACGGTTCCATGAATTCGATCCCGACCGCAGCCGTTGAGGCCGTCGATGAAACCGGGGCAGGGGACGTATTCGTGGCGGCGCTCGCCGTCAACCGTGCGTGGGGAGTCGACTGGATCGAGGCAATCACCTTCGCGAACGCCGCCGCAGCAGTATCGATTTCGCGCAGCGGACTCGCACTTCCGGAATTCGACGATGTGGCCGCCGTTGCGGCAACGATCGGTCTGCCGTTGGAACTTCTCTAGCGCACACATCCGCCGCCGCAGCTCCACGTCGCTTGGGGCCCCGCCGGATGAACTCGACGTGGGGGGGTTCTCAGCGGTGGCGATCTCGCCGGTACGCTCCATCACCGAATGAGCCAGATCCTCGCACTTACTTCCGCCGTCTTCTACGGACTCGGCGACTTCCTCGGAGGTATCTCCACCCGACGCTCGTCGGTCTGGACCGTGACAGCCTGGTCTCAGACACTCGGCCTCGGAGTGCTGGTAGTCGGTCTCATCGTCGTTCCCGCTGAGACCGTGACCACGGCCGACATCCTGTGGGGAGCCTTGGCCGGAGTCATCGGTCTCGCCGGTCTGGTTGCGCTCTACTCGACCCTTGCATCGGGTTCGATGACGATCGTTGCTCCAATCGCCGGAGCAACCACGGCGGTGATTCCGGTCATCGTCGATCTCAGCCGGGGTGCTGAGCTATCTACCCGGCATTGGATCGGAATCGGTCTCGCCCTCGGAGCGGTGCTTCTCATTGGCATCAACCCAGCGAGTCGAGGAACCGACGTCCGGATGGTCGGTCGTGCGGTCCTGGCCGGCGCCGCATTCGGCATCTTCTTCATCGCATTTGCTCAGACGTCCGAGGCGTCCGGCCTGTGGCCGCTCGTCGGCGCCCGTGGCACGACAATCCCCATCGCCTTCGCCATCGCAGGGCTCAAGAGAGTCGCTGCGCCACCCAAGGGACGCGATCTCGGCATGCTCGCCGTGCTGGGGAGTCTGGATATGGCAGCGAACGTCGCGATAGCACTCGCTCTCCAGCGGGGGCCGCTCGGCATCAGTGCCGTGCTCTCCTCGCTCTACCCCGCATTTACTGCCCTCACGGCCGTCATCGTCCTCCATGAACGACCGCGCCCGGGGCAGACCGTGGGCATCGTGCTTGCGATGGGGGCCATCGTCGCACTCGCCTTCTGACCACCCGGACGCGGGGTTCTTGGATCGTGGGTTCGGGGACTGGCCCGGTCTAACCGCTTTGGCCACCCTGACCCCGGCCGTGTTGGCCCTGGCCGTTCTCGTCACACGCTCCGTCACCGTTGTGACCTGAGCCGGACGATCCGCCGCGTTCCATCCCCGACCCGAGGATCGCTCGATATGCATCCTCGTTCATGTGGGTGGGGGCACGGTCGATGCCCGCCGATTCGAGCTGCGATACGAATGCCCGGAGGTGGTTCTCGGATCCCCGCAACAGGTTCTCGTAGACCCGGATGATGTCGGCATTGGTCGTCCTGGCGAGGCGCTCCTCAAGATCGAGGATGTCGACTTCCTCGATGATCGCACCGACTTCGAGCGCGGCGGTCAGATCCACCGATCCAGCCGTGATCAGATCGTCGTACAGCTGCTGCAATTCTCCATTCTGGAACGTCCCGATTCCGTTTCCGTCCATCGGGTCGTCAAGACCATACGCCTCGATGAGCCCGAGAACTGCCGTCATGTGGGTCGCCTCGGCGGATGCAATATTCGAGAAGATCGGCTGACCGAAGAGATCAGCGAACGTCACATACGCGTCGTGGGCAAGTTTCTCCTCTTCGCGCATGAAGAGGATGCCGGCAGCCTCGTCGTCGGTGAGGGAGCCGACAGACGCCCGTGTGGCAGTGGCGTTCGGAGCGGTCGCTGTCGTGTCGGAGTCGGACGCCGCGCCGGCGGCGACGGACGCGACGCCGATCACGGCCACCAACGTCACGGCACCAAGCAGCAGGGCTTGGGAGGAACGGAGCTTCGCCTTCATTGGATTTCTCCTTGTCTTGGGTCGTGCTCCAAGTGAAGTCGCGCAACATGAATGCTGTGCGGCGCGCCGGATGAAGCCTTCGTGAAGCTCAAACCCGCGATTGAATCTTCCGATATAGGCCGGGAACTCATTGAAGGCGTACGATCGTCTCACTGGTGACACTTCAACGGAGGCAATCGTGAGACGACTCGTAATCGGACTGGTGGCCGGGGCAGCGATCCTGGTCGCAGCATGTACACCAAACGTGACGGTCGAGAACACCGGAACCGAAGGTTCGGCGGCGAGTGGCATCGCCGTATCCGGGCGTGGCGAAGTCTTCGGGACTCCCGACACGCTTGAGATGTCCTTTGGCGTGTCGGTGCTCCGTCCAACGGTGAAACAGGCGGTCGCCGACGCAGCGGCACTCGCCGATCAACTCATCTCGACGCTCGAATCGTCCGGTGTCGCGAGCGATGACGTTCAAACGGCGAACTACTCGATCTACCCCGAGTACGACTATTCGAGTGACGAACGCAAACTTGTTGGGTACCGCGTGAGCAACACCGTCACGGCGAAGATTCGCGATATTGACTCTGCCGGTTCCGTGATCGACGCCGCCGTTGG
>CAXMQO010000052.1:0-10656 GCA_964195515.1 uncultured Saprospiraceae bacterium
GTCACCTCGTCCGGTCGGAAGGCGTTGACCATCGGCAACGGATGTGACGTCGGCTCGACCCCGTCGGTCGGCAACGCCTGGACCCGCTCCGCGTGTTCCAGGATGTGAACGAGTTGCTCGCTGTACATAGCCATCTCGTCGGCGGTCAACGCGATCCGCGCAAGGTGCGCGACCCGTTCAATGTCAATCTCAACAGGCATGCAGCTGATGGTACCGGTTCCCCAGCCGCTGGCTCACTCGTCCCCAGTCGAGAGAAACACGGTTCCACAAGGAGCGAATCGTGGTACTCGGTATTCGGCTGTCCTCTGTCCGCTGTCTGCTGTCGGCTGTCGGCAAGGCATCCCATATCTTGCTGGCAGCCGGCAGCCGGCAGCTCCAGGCTCTCCGCTACTCCGCTACTCATCCATACCCTGTCCCCATGCTCCCGCTGCCTCCTCTCCACGAACTCGGACCGCGCCTCGCGCGGCTCATGTTCGGGTTGGTGCTCTTCGGCATTGGCTTGGCGTTGATGGTCGTCGCCGATCTCGGCCTCTCTCCGTGGGACGTCCTCCACCAGGGAATCTCCATCCACACCGGGATCCCGATCGGAACGATGGTCATTATCACCGGGTTCGCCGTCCTCCTGATGTGGATTCCGCTCAAGGAACGCATCGGCATCGGGACCATCGCGAACGCAATCGTGATCGGACTCGTCCTCGACGGAATGCTCCTCATCCTCCCCGAAACCCTCGATCACATCGCTCTCCGATGGATTGCGATGCTCGGCGGCGTGGTGATCGTTGCGATCGGCTCAGGGTTCTACATCGGCGCGGGCCTCGGCCCCGGCCCACGCGACGGTCTGATGACGGGGCTGGCTCGCCGAGGTATCCCGATCGCCTGGGCCCGTGCCGGAATCGAGATTACGGTGCTCATCGCGGGATGGCTCCTCGGTGGCACGGTCGGCGTCGGCACGGTGGTATTCGCATTCGGAATGGGACCGCTGGTGCAGTTCTTCCTCGAGCGACTCTCTGTAATCCCGACCATCACTCCGGTCAGCGAGTGAGTCTCCTGCGGAACACCGCGGACGACAGGGCCACCAGCGCTAGCCCATAGGCGGTCAGCACCGCGAGTTCCGTCGCAATGTCGGCAACGCCGCCGCTGTGCCGGATCAGCGTCGCGAACGCGTCGTTCCCCCAAGCGTGAGGGGTGAAGTGAGCGATCGTCACCATCGTGTCGGGGAAGATCTCGAGCGGCACCATCGATCCGCCGAGGGCTGCCAGCATCAATGCCCCAAAGATGGCGACCCCCCCTGCCTGCTGCTCGTTCGAGAATGCCGATCCGATCAGCATCCCGGCCCCCGTTCCTGTCAGTGCAAATGCCGTCACGACGAGGATGGCAGCCACCGGGTCGCCCCACTCCACGTCGAACAGCACTCCTGCTGCGACGACGATGAAGACGCCTTGGAGCATCACGACGAGGAAGCGTCCCAGGGTCTCTCCGCCGATGATCGTGCCTACCGTCGTGGGCGTTGAGAGCATGCGGTGGGAGACGCCGAGCCGGCGCGACTGGATGAGTGCCGTCGATGAGGTAAGGGCGGTGAGGAACATGAAGAGGAGCAACTGTTGCGCCGCGCCGAGGTCGACCTGCCCGCCGTTCCCACTGCTCGCTTCGCCCTCGACTTCGGTACCGATGGTGGCGATCGATCTCTGGACCAACCGGGCGGTCTCGAGTGCCGTTGCCGGGTCGGTGCCGGTCGTTTCGGCAGCGAATCGTGTGGCTCGGATCACCGCCGCCTGCTCTGCGATCGCCGCCTCGACCACGGAACGAACGTCGAAACCCCCACCGCTCGGCGTCGAGTAGTACGTGATCTCGACGGCATCTCCGTTGAGAAGGCCGTCGCGGTAGCCGTCCGGTATCACAATCACAGCATCGAGGTCGTTGCGCCGAAGCCGAGCCCGCGCCGCCTCCACGTCGTCAACGTCGATCGTCTCGAACGAGGTCGACGATGAGATGCGATCAGCGATCTCGCCGGCAAGGTCATCACCGTCGGGGGTGATCAGCGCCACCCGTGATGTGAACCCGGTTCCGAACACAAGCCCGAAGACGAGGATGAGCACGATCGGAAGGACGAAGATGAAGAAGATATTGGTCCGGTCCCGGAAGAGACGGCGGAGGCTGTTCGAGGCGATCGTGAGGGCTTTCATTCGTGCCTGACCAGATCGCGGGCACGGAGCAGTCCGATCGACCCGAGGATGATCGCAAAAGCCAGGATCGCGCCGAGCGCCGGGAGGATGTCAACGATCCCCTCCCCCGCCGACGAACGCTGGAATCCGTCCATCAGCCAGAAGTGCGGTGTCACTCGACTGATCGCGGAGAACGCCCCGGAGACCCGTGACACCGGGAAGAACGTGCCACCGAGCACGCCGAATACAACGACCACGAACGCAGTGACAGCTCCCGCTTGTTCGGCGGTTCTGGTGAAGGTCGCGATCGCGGCGGTGAGCCCCATGGCTGCCGTGACACCGGCGGCAATGAGGATCATGACGATCAGCGATCCACCCCACTCTGCCCCCATGAGCAACGTCGTGGAGAGCCACAAGACAACGGTGCTCGCGACACCCACCAGGAATGAGGCGAGCAGTTTTCCGACGAGGATCGACTGCTTCGAGATTGGGGCGACCAGCAGGCGGGGCATCGTCCCGTTCTCGCGCTCGTCGATGATGCTGAGCACGCCGAATTGGACGGTGAAGAACATGAAGAAGACGGCGATCCCTGTGGCGAAGAAGGTAGAGAAATCGAAGCCACGCCCCTCGGTCTGTGCGTCCGCGAGCGAGATCGGCGGCGTCACTCCCTGAGCTTCTGCGACGAGTTCTACGGAATCGTCGGCGCCCAACGCAAGCGCGGTGGCGACCGAGAGTCGGACGGTGTTGACCTCCGATGCGAATCCGTCGGCGAGCGCCGCGCCAACCTGCGAACCGATCGGCTGGTCCGGATCTACGACCACAACGATCGCCGCCTCCTCGTTCGCGGCCACGGACTCCGACAAGCCGTCATGCAACAGATAGGCCGTTGAGACACGGTGATCGTCGACAAACGCCCGGGCCTCCGCCGCCGTGGCGACGTCAGTGACGACTACGAATCCCTCTCGTTCGACACCGGCGAGCATCTCGCCGAATCCGGCCGCGATGGGACCGCCGTCGGCATCGTGGACCACAACCTCGGTGCTGAATGACTGCTCGGTCACTGGTCCGAGCGTCAGGTTCATGACGAACGCGAGGCCGAGAGGAACGACAACGGCGAGTATGATCGCCGATCGGTCGCGGAACCGCTCCTTCAGGTCCTTCGCCGTGATCGTGAACGCGGCCCCTGTCACTCCCGCAGCGCCTTCCCGGTGAGGTGAAGGAACACCGATTCGAGGTCCGGCTCAGAAACCTGAACGGAGTGCACGTCGAGTCCCGAGCGGTTCACAGAGAGGACGACGTCCGGCAGGGCGCGTGACGCGTTCACGGCGACGACCTCGAGTTCGGATCCGGCCGCTGAACACGATTCGACGTCGGGGATCGCCGACACGGCCAGGACGACCGTGGACGCGTCTCCGGACGTCTCGAGATGGAGGCGGTCCCGTTCTCCGACGAGGGCCACGAGTTCGCGGCGCGTGCCCTCGGCGATGATCGTTCCTTCATCGATGATGCCGACCCGGTCACAGAGCCGCTCCGCTTCCTCCATGTAGTGGGTCGTGTAGAGGACCGCCATACCTTCGGCACCGAGTCGCTCGACATTCTCGAGGATGGCGTTGCGACTCTGCGGATCGACCCCCACCGTCGGCTCGTCGAGGATCAGCAGGTGCGGCTTGTGGAGCAGTCCGAGTCCGATGTTGAGGCGGCGCTTCATGCCGCCCGAGTACTCCTTGGTCTGATCATCGGCCCGATCCGAGAGTTCGACGATGTCGAGGATCTCGTCGACGCGTTCGTTGAGGCGTTCGTCAATGTTGTACAGCTTCCCGAAGAACCGGAGGTTCTCCCTTGCGGTGAGGTCCGGGTAGATCGCGAGATCCTGCGGCACAAGACCGATCGCTGCCTTGGCCGCCGTGCTCTTCGTCGTGATCTCGTTCCCCAACACGACGGCGGAGCCACCATCGTTGTCAAGCAGGCCGGCGATCATCGAGATCGTCGTCGTCTTGCCAGCTCCGTTCGGGCCGAGCAGGCCGTACGTCTCCCCCGCTTCGATGGAGAATCCGACGCCATCAACTGCGACAAGATCTCCGTACACCTTGCGCAGGCCGCTGCATCCCAAGACCACGTCTGTCACCAGCAACCCCTCTTCCTCTTCCTCTCACCGAAGACGTTACTGAACGCCGACAGGACCGGTCCCGGTTTCCTCCGTCACGTCGTCAGGAATTCCCGCAGCACGTCGAAGACGATCCCGAGGTTCTCGGTTGGCAACGACTCCGTCACCTGGTGGGCTTGGGCGACTTCGCCGGGACCGTAGTTGACGGCCGGGATGCCGCGCCCGGTGAGACGGGCAACGTCGGTCCATCCCTGCTTCGCGGTCTTCGCTCCACCCACGAGTTCTTCGAGTCGGTCGAGGTGTGGATTCCCTTCGGGGATCGTTCCGGCCGAGGCCCGATCCGTGATCAGGATCTCGTCGGCTGCGGAAGCGACGTCTCGGAGCCGAACCTCGGCCTCCTCCAGGTCGTAGATCGGTGGGAAGCGGTAGTTGAGGTTGAGCGTGAAACGGGATGGCAGCACGTTGTTGGCGATCCCTCCTGATGCCTTCGTCACTGAGAAGACCTCCCGGTACTCGAGACCGGCGATCTCGGTTGACTTAGGACGGCGGTTGTGCATCTCGGCGAGCCAACCACCGGCTTTCGTCACCGCGTTCTCCCCGAGCCACGGCCGAGCGCTGTGGGCAGCGTGGCCGTTGAAGACGATGTCGGCGTTCATCGCGCCGTTGCAGCCCAATTCGAGGTTGAGATCGGTCGGTTCGAGAACGATCGAGAATTCGGCGTCGGCGAGCCAGGGCACCGCGTCGAGGACGTCCTCGAGCCCGTTCTCGGCCGAAGGACCTTCTTCTTTGTCATAGAAGACGCCGACCACGTCGTATGGGCCTTCGATGACGTCGGGAGTTTCGAGTAGGTGCACCATCACGGCGATGCCGGCCTTCATGTCGGAAGCCCCGAGTCCGTAGATGCGTTCGCCGTGAACACTGGCCGTCCCGTTGTCTTGTTCGGGGACGGTGTCGGTGTGTCCATACAGGACGATGATCGGCTTGCCGGTGGGTTCACCGACGACGAGACCATTGCCGAGCCGTTTGACAGATCGAACCGCCGCGAGACGGAACTCGATCGCAGTAGTGATCTCTTCCTCGTCCCCTATGACCGATGGAATGTTGATGAGCTCGACGAGCGTTTCGTCGAGGCTCATACCTCCACCTCGAACGTCCGGAGCGCGTCGTTCAACGATGTCTTCTGATCGGTCGTCTCCGACCGATAGCCGATCAAGAGCGGTGCCTGCAGGTGGTAGGTGCCTGCCGGAAACTCCTTTGCCCTGGCTCCGGGAACTACGATCGCGTTGGCCGGGACCCTTCCCCTGATCTCGATCGGCTCGCTACCGGTGACGTCGATGATCGGTATCGACGCGGACAACGTCGTGTTGGCGCCGAGGACTGCGCCGGCTTCGACGATGACGCCCTCGACGACGATCGAGCGACTCCCGATGAACGCCCCGTCTTCAATGATGACGGGGCGTGCGCCGGCAGGTTCGAGCACACCGCCGATTCCGACTCCGCCGGAGAGGTGGACGTCACGCCCGATCTGTGCGCACGAGCCAACGGTCGCCCAGGTGTCGACCATGGTGCCGGATCCCACGTAGGCGCCGATGTTCACATAACCCGGCATCACGACGACACCCGGTTCGCAGAAGGCTCCGTATCGCACGGTGCCGGGCGGTACGACACGGATACCGGCTTCGTGCAGGCCGGTCTTGGTCGGGATCTTGTCGTGGTACTCGAACGGCCCAGCCTTCATTGTCCGTACCTCGGTGATGCGAAAGTAGAGCATGATCGCTTCCTTCACCCACGCATTCACAACCCAGTCACCGCTGATCTTCTCGGCGACGCGAATCTCTCCCGCGTCGAGCGTCGCGATGGTTCGGTGGATCGCATCGGTCGCCTCGGAGAGGAGGGAGAGGTCGGCGTAGGCCGCTTCGATAAGTTCTCGGTCTTTCATGCGGGGGATTCTACGCCGATGTGCTCTTCGAACCCTGGGCTCGCAGAGCACCTAGGAGTGCGCTGAGTAATGCCGTTGCCCAAGTCGGCGGTCAGGCGCGCCAGGCGCAAGGATGAGGTTTCGTCACACCTTGTGTCGGAATGACGGAGCCGAAGCCACAGCGCGTGGTGATGCCTGGTCGTCGAGATGGGCGACATGTATTGCTCAGCGTGCTCCTAGCCGAGAAGGGAACGGAGCGTGTCGGCGGCGACGGCACACTCCTCGACCGTCGGGACGAGCGCCAGGCGAATGAACCCCTCACCCCCGGGACCGAAGAAACGGCCGGGAGACACGACGATTCCCTCCTCCAGGAGCCGGTCGGTGAATGCCATGTCGTCGTCCACCCGAATCCAGAGATACAGGCCGGCGTGCGACGCGACCGTCTCATATCCAAGATCGTCGAATGCTGCGCGCAGGACTCGACGCTTCTCCGTGAAGATCGCTCGCCGCTCGTTCGCGTGATCATCATCGCTCCAGGCAGCGATGGCCGCCCCCTGAACGAACTCCGGAGATGCGGTCCCCGTCGTGGCTCGCAGCGCCTTCAAGGCGGCGATGGCTTCGGGATCGCCAACGATGGCGCCTGATCGATAGCCCGTCATCCCCGATCGTTTCGAAAGACTCAGATAGGAGAGAGCGCCGGGGCTACCGTCGCCGGCGACCTGGAGGATCGACATCGGTCCGTCGGGGAAGAACTCCTCCTCGTAGATGTCCGCGTAACACTCATCTGACAGCAGCAACGCGTCGGCGTCGACGGCTCGCACGTAGAGGCCCGCGATGTCCTGGAGCGTTGATACGGATCCGGCCGGGTTGTGAGGAGAGCACGTCCAGACGAGACGGGATCGATCCCATGCCTCATCCGGGATCTGCTCGGACCGGAGCACGAAGTCGCCGGAGAGTTCGATCGGGAACAGCTTCGCCCCGGCGAACAACGAGCCTCGGTCGTAGACCGGGTAGCCGGGGGTCGGATAGATGACTCCGTCGCCGGCTTCCCGATCGATGAACGCGAACGGCGTATTGAAGATCGCTTCTTTCGCGCCGCTCGTTGGAATGACCTGTGTCTCGGGATCGACCTCGACATCGAACCGCCGACGCACATATCCGGCGATCGCCCGCCGCAACTCAATGAGGCCTGCGGCCGTTGGGTACTGGGACACGACCGGAACAGAATTGCGAAGTGCGTCGACGATGAACGGCGGAGTTGGTTCGCGGGGATCCCCGATCGAGAAGTCGAGCACCGGGAGTCCGGCGTCGCGGCGGTCCCTGGCTCGCATCTGAATGCGGGCGATCGGATAGTCACCAAGCTCGGCGAAGGTGGGATTGAGTCGCATGTCGATAGTTTCAACCGTCGCCCAACGCACTGCAACTCCTGGTCGGAGCGCCGCGGGACGAGGAACGTTCAGTGGCCTACGATCCTGCAGAACATGAGTCGCACCGCCTACCGCGTGATCCTCCTGCTCCTGGGCCTCGCGTTCATCGCCGTCGTCGTGGGTGCCGTCCTGTTTGCGCCGTCGGGCAGCGGCGGAGGCCTCGAACCGCCGGTCGAACGCGTCGAACCCGCAGACGGGAGCCTCATGTTTGGCGAGCCACGCGTGATCCTCGATCTCGAGGTCGGCTACCTGGCTCACCTCACGATCGACGACATCGCGATCCCCGACGATCAAGTCATCTGGACGGAGGCGACCGGACTTCACATGTTCGAACCCGGCGCGGGCAAGGCGATCGAGGAATGGACGCCGGGATTCCACGTAGTCTCTGCGGTGTGGGACCGCGTGAGCGGCCTCCCCGGTCCGGGATCCCTCGTGTGGAGTTTCCGGATCCAGTAGACAGGAGCAGACCGCCATGGCCGAGGATTACATCTATGACCCGAGGACACTGAACCCGACGGTAGCCGGACTCGCGGCCGGTTCTGTTGGCGCGATAGCAGCGTCACTCATCTCCCTGCCGGTCACCAGTCCGAACGACACCGTCGCGAACCCGCTCACGGTCACGGTCGTCGCGATGATCATCGGTGCGCTGTCCGGGATGGTGTGGCGAAGTGTGAGAGCAACCACGAACGGAGCGAGAACCTTCGTCATTGCGATGGTCGCCGCTCTCTTCGTCGTCCTCTCGACGCTCGCGATCATCGAGTGGACGGCCGGTGGCGGATGGTTCACCTACACCGCCCTGGTTGCCGGCATGGTCTTCCTCTCCGTCGGCCTGCTCACCCCCGCTATCTCGCGCGCCGTGGCTCCGATCTGGGCCGCCCTGATCCCGGTGTTCCTCGCCGTCGTCATCGCCCTAGGTCTGCTCGCGGCCTGAGCGACCCAGCATCGCAGGGGGTAGCTCGCTCGCCATCTTCCGTCCCCCCGCGCAGTGGGGGGACGCGGATTCGCCCCCGCGAATCCGCAGGGGGGCACCCGCATCGCAGGGGGCTTCCACACCGCAGGGGGGCTTCTCCCAGCGCGGGAGACCTCACTGACAACCACTGAGATCTGGGGGTCGCGATGCCCCCCCTTGCCTCGTCGCAAACGCTCCTCAGCGTCCCCTCGTCCTTCGGCCGAGGGGACAGAAGACGAGTGCCCGCTGAGCAGCGGGTCAGACCTCGAGCGAGACCGGGCCTTCTTCGAGAAGACGGGTGAACCCCGCAGCGCTTGACCCCCTCCGCCTCCTTCGTCGACACCTCCCCCTGAGGGGGAGGAAGAGAATCCCGAAGAACACCTCCCCTTGCCAGCTGAGCAGCGGATCAGACCTCGAGCGAGGCCGGGCCCTCTTCGAGGAGACGGGTGAACCCCGCCTCGTCGAGGACCGGCACACCGAGCTCAACGGCCTTGGTCATCTTCGAGCCTGGTGAAACGCCGGAGATCAGGGCGGTCGTCTTCCCCGACACGGATCCGGTGACCTTCCCTCCGCGATCCTCAACGACGGCCTTCGCCTCAGATCGCGAGTAGCCGTCGAGCGATCCGGTGATGACCACGGTGACCCCTTCGAGAACGTTGCTCCCCTCGTCCTCGACGAACGGGTCGTCCATGCGCACGCCGGCACTTCTCATCTTCTCGATGAGCCGAATGTTCTCTTCGTCTCCGAACCACCCGACAACAGATCCTGCGATCTCCGGCCCGATCCCGTCGATCTCCGTGATGTCGTCTTCGGTGGCAGACGACAGGGCGTCGATGCTCCCGAAGCGACGGGCCAGGACCCGCGCCACCGTGCCACCAACGTGATCGATGCCGAATCCGGTGAGCAATCTGCCAACCTCTCGATCCTTCGCCCCGTCGATGGCGGCAAGCAGATTCGCCACGGAGATCTCACCCCAACCCTCACGGCCGAGAAGATCGTCGGGCTTCAGTGTGAACACATCCGCGGGATCGCGAACGAGACCCTCGGTGAGGAGCAGGTCAAGGGTCTTGTAGCCGAGACCTTCGATGTCCATCGCCCCCCTCCCGGCAAAGTGAGCGAGATACTCACGGAGCCGACTCGGACATTCGTAACCACCCGTGCACTTGGCTTTGGCTTCCCCTTCCGTGAGCACGATCGGATTGCCGCAGAACGGGCAATACTCAGGCATGTGCCACCCGGGGAGACCTTTCGGGCGACGTGACAGCACGGGTCCAACGATTTCCGGGATCACATCCCCAGCTCGTCGAACGATGACGGTGTCTCCTGGCCGGACGTTCCTGCGGTGGAGGTCGCTTTCGTTGTGAAGCGTCGTGTTCGTAACCGTGACGCCACCGACGAAGACCGGGTCGAGGACCGCGTACGGGGTGACGGCACCCGTGCGTCCGACGTTGATCTTGATGTCGAGGAGCGTCGTCGTCTTCTCCTCCGGTGGCAGCTTGTATGCGACCGCCCAGCGTGGACTCTTCGCCGTGAATCCCACGTCGCGTTGATCGGCGAGCGAATCGACCTTGATGACGATCCCATCGGTGTCGTAGTCATGGGTGTGGCGCTGCTCTTCGGCGGCCCGCACGTAAGCCTCGACCGCTTCGATGGTATCCACGGAACGGTTCTCCGGGTTGACCGGTAGGCCGAAATCCGAGATCCAGGACATCTGCTCGGTGTGCGAAGCCGGTGTCGGCCCACCTTCGAGGAAGCCGACCTGATAGGCCCACAGCATGAGGCGCCGCGAGGCGGTCGCCGCCGGGTCCTTCTGCCGGACCGAGCCGGCGGCCGTGTTCCGAGGGTTCACATAGGGTGGTTTGCCGTCCGCCGCCTGCCGCTCGTTGAGCTCATTGAACGCCGAAACCGGCATGTAGATCTCCCCACGCACCTCGACGACGGCTGGGGCATCGCCCAGGAGCACGAGAGGCACGTTGTCGATCGTTCTAACGTTCGCGGTGATGTCTTCGCCGATAGCCCCGTCCCCGCGGGTCGCCGCCCGAACCAGATGTCCCGCCTCGTAGGTGAGGGAGATGGCAAGGCCGTCGATCTTGAGT
>CAXMQO010000053.1:0-43252 GCA_964195515.1 uncultured Saprospiraceae bacterium
GGGGCCCGGCGCGAGGCCGAAGCGTGGTTTGCCAATCCCGAGGTCTACGTCGAGCGCTACCTCGACACGCCACGCCACATCGAAGCCCAGGTGATGTTTGATGCTCACGGCAACGGTGTGTTCCTTGGCGAACGAGACTGCTCCCTCCAACGACGCCACCAGAAACTCATCGAAGAGACCCCTGCTCCGGGATTCTCAGACGAGCAGCGGGCCGAGCTTGGGCGAGCCGCCCTTGCCGTTGCGCGTGCCGCCGGATATGTGAATGCCGGCACGGTCGAGTTCCTGCTCGACGCGAACGGTGACCTGTTCTTCCTCGAGATGAATACGAGGATCCAGGTTGAGCACACGATCACAGAAGAAACAGCCGGTGTCGATCTCGTAGTGGAACAGTTGCGCGTCGCCGCCGGTGAGATCCTCTCGTTCGATTCGATCGAACGGACCGGTCACGCAATCGAATTCCGGATCAACGCAGAGGACCCGTCCAGTGGCTTCCTTCCCACACCGGGCAAGCTCTCGGCATACCGTGAACCGGCAGGACCCGGGATCCGCGTCGACAGCGGCGTCCGTCAGGGTTCGCGTATCTCCCAGTACTACGACAACCTCATCGCCAAACTCGTCGTCCGCGGGCGGGATCGTGAAGAAGCGATCCGCAGATCGATCCGGGCGCTGACCGAGTTCAAGATCGAAGGGGTTGCGACAACGATCCCCGCACACTTGCAGATTCTCCGAGGTCCCGACTTCCCCGCAGGCAACATCCACACCCGGCTCGTGGAAGATACGATGGACTTCAGCCGGCTCGGCACGAAGACCTCACCTGCGATGCCGGAAGACGAGGAACTCCAGGAGCGTGAGATCACCGTCGAGGTGAGCGGTCGACGTTTCGAGGTCAAGTACTGGTCGCAGGTCATCGCTTCGACGGGGTCGGGGCAGCGCCCCGCGCCGCGACGCAAGGCACCGAAGCTCAGCAAGGAGCAGTCGACCGGTGCCGGCGAGGGCATCGTGACATCGCCGATGCAGGGCACCATCGTGAAGGTCCACCATTCGGCCGGTGACACCGTACGCGCCGGCGATCCGGTATGCGTGCTGGAAGCGATGAAGATGGAGAACGAGATCAAAGCGCCGACCGACGGCGACATCGTGGATCTCCGCGTCCGGCCGGGCGATACGGTGAGCGCGGGCGCGGTGCTGATGGTGATCAGGTAGATCGAGTAGAGCAGTAGATCAGTAGCCGAGTAGCTGGGTGTTAGGCGCTCGGGCGGTATCTGCCGAAAACTTCCACGAGTGAGTTCGAGACCTCGCCAACCGTCGCACCCAGCCGCAGCGCCTCGCGCATCGGTGGGAGCAAGTTCGCGTCACCGCCAGCAATCGTTCGGACAGTCTGCAGAGCGGCGTCAACTGCCGCGCTGTCACGCTCCGCTCGCAGTCGGTGCAATCGGTCGACTTGTTCGGCCTCGATCCTGGGATCGACCCGTAGCACGTCGTGGCCGCCGGTCTCGTCGATCTGGAATCGATTGACGCCCACGATCACGACGTCACCGGATCCCACCGCCCGTGCGTAATCATATGCCGCGTTCTCGATCTCACGCTGCTGGAATCCCGATTCGATCCCGGCAACGGCTCCACCCAGGCTGTCGATCCGTCCGATGAGAGCCATGGCCTCGGCCTCGAGACGATCGGTCAGCGACTCAACGAAGTACGACCCGGCAAGTGGGTCGATCACCGAGGCGACGCCGGACTCGTGGCCGAGGATCTGCTGCGTCCTGAGCGCAATCATTACGGCTTCTTCGGTCGGGAGTCCCAACGCCTCGTCATACGAATTCGTGTGCAGCGATTGGGTTCCACCGAGGACCGCTGCGAGAGCCTGATACGCCGTTCGGACCACGTTGTTGAAGGGCTGCTGTGCGGTCAACGTGGACCCGGCGGTCTGCGTGTGGAACCTCATCATCCACGACGACGGTGAGGCTGCTCCGACCCGGTCCTTCATGAGCCGGGCCCACATCCGGCGGGCTGCCCGAAACTTCGCCGCTTCCTCGAAGAGATCGTTGTGGGAATTCCAGAAGAACGACAATCGCGGAGCGAAGACATCGACGTCGAGGCCGACCCGCTTCGCCGCCTCGACATACGCAAGTCCGTTGGCGATCGTGAACGCGATCTCCTGAGCGGCGGTCGATCCCGCTTCGCGGATGTGATATCCACTGATCGAGATCGTGTTCCAATTCGGAAGCTCCTCCGCACAGTACGAGAACACATCGGTGACCAGCCGCATCGAAGGCGCCGTCGGATAGATGTACGTGCCGCGAGCGATGTACTCCTTCAGGATGTCGTTCTGGATCGTTCCGCGCACACGATCGGGTGCTACCCCCTGCTCTTCGGCAACGAGTTGATAGAGCAACAGAAGAATCGGCGCCGTCGAATTGATCGTCATCGAGGTGGTGATGTCGCCGAGCGGGATCCGATCGAACAGCGCCCGCATGTCAACGATCGAATCGACCGCGACCCCAACCTTTCCGACCTCTCCTGCGGCCATCTCATCGTCAGAGTCGAGCCCCATCTGCGTGGGGAGATCAAACGCAACCGAGAGTCCGGTCTGCCCCGCCTGGAGGAGTCTCTTGAATCGTTCGTTCGTCGACGTCGCGTCACCGAAGCCGGCGTACTGACGCATGGTCCACAAGCGCCGCGTGTACATCGACGGATAGGGGCCGCGGGTGTACGGGTAGGACCCGGGCGATCCGAGTTCCTCGTCGGGATCCCAGTCGCGCACATCGTCCGGGCCGTACTGTGTTTGGTTGGAGTCGTTCATGGGTGTGGGGGTCCGGGGTCTATCGAGGCTCTGTTCCTATGCTTTTGACAAGTTCGATGCTACCTGCGGGAACTCGATCGCAAACGGAAGCGTGTAGAACACGATGGATCCGAACATCCATGAAGCCCACCGGCTCGACCGGCGACGCCGGCGTTTGCCGGGGCTGATCCTGCTCGCGGTTATCGCGACTGTCGGGGCCGGCTGGCTCGGCCTGTTTGGATTCCTGGGCTCGAATGCGGCGCTCGGCACCGTGGAAGACCTCGAGGATCAGTACTTCTGCGACGTCACGGTCATTGATCTTTCCTTCCCCGACGTCTCTCGTCTGTCGAGTGTGACCACCGCGGACGGTGTCGAACTTGGGAAGCTGTCAGAACGCAACAGCCAGCCCGTCCCGCTCGCCGAGATTCCGGATCTGGTGGTCGGAGCCCTGCTCTCAGCGGAGGACGAAGACTTCTACGAACATGAGGGGGTTGATTTTAAGGCCATCGTGAGAGCGGCGATCGGCGGCGGCGAGACCGGCGCGTCGACGATCACCCAGCAGGTCGTCAAACAGAACTACCTCACCGCCGACCGAACGCTTGAGCGAAAGATCTGTGAGGCCCAGGTTGCCGCCGAACTCGAACTCCTCTATACGAAGGATCAGGTGCTCGAGTTCTATGCGAACTCGGTGTTCTTCGGTTCGAATGCCTACGGCGTCCAGGCTGCCGCTCAGGAATATTTCGCCAAGGACCTCGACGAGTTGACGCTTGCCGAGGCGGCAACACTCGTGACTCCGATCAGGAACCCCACCTTCTATCACCCGCGACAGAATCCTCAAAACTCAATCGCCGCTCGGAACCGGACCATCGATCAGATGGTGGCCAATGGGCTGGTAACGGCGGAAGAGGGAGCAGCCGCGAAGAGCGCTCCGCTCGGCATCGTCGCGCACTCGGTGCGTGAGGAGCTGGATCCCCAGGTGATGCTCGCCGTCCGCCAGCAGTTGCTCGATTCCGACGGATACGGGCTCGGAGCTTCGTACGAGCAACGGAAGCGGGCGCTCTTCGGCTGCCCGGCCGCAGACACGACGTGTTCGGGCGGCGGCGGCCTTCAGATCGACATCACCATCGACTACGACCTCCAGACCGAGGCGACCCGGATCCTTCGATCCTGGTTCCGACCCGAGTACAACGGACCGGCCGGCGCGATCGCCACCGTCGAGAACGCGACGGGAGCGATACTGGTTATCGCCTCAGGAGTCGACTACGGCGACGATATCGAAGCCGGGGAACGCCCATACGATCTCGCCACCGGGAGTGCCCGCAACGCCGGATCGGCGTTCAAGCCGTTCACGCTCACGGCCGCCCTCGAGAACGGGGATCTCAATGGTCGCCCCGTGACGCTCGCTTCACTGTGGGACCGGTCGAGTCCCGCCGTCATCGACTGCGGATACCCGTGTTCCGCCGACGGGAACACGTGGACGGTGGAGAACGCGGGGGGCAACGCGGGCCACGATCTTCAGTCGCTCGAGTCGGCGACCTACAACTCGACGAACACGGTCTACGCACGGCTCATCGATGCGATCGGGCCCGCGGTCGTCGTAGATACGGCCAGACGACTCGGAATCACCTCTCAGTATCTCAAACCGTTCCATGCGATCACGCTCGGTGCCGCGTCGGTCAGCCCGCTGGAGATGGCATCGGCGTATTCGACCATCGCCAACTACGGGAATCGAGTGGAGCCGTACCTCGTGAAGCGCATCACCGACGCGACCGGCAACGTGATCTACGAACACGAAGTCCGGCCGGAACGCGTCCTCTCTCGTTCTATCGGCTCCGTCGTCGTGAGCACGCTCGAGAAGGTTGTCTCCCAGGGCACCGGTCAGCGCGCCGACATCGGCCGCCCGCAGGCAGGAAAGACCGGGACCGCGACCGACTACACCGACGTATGGTTCGCAGGCTTCATCCCACAACTCACGACGACGGTTTGGGTCGGATACCCGGACCGTCCGCTCCCGATGGAACGGTTCACGGTCTGGAACGACGTGGAGGGCACAGAACAGGCCGTGCAGCGTGCCTACGGCGGCACCGTCGCTGCCCCGGTCTGGCAACAGTTCATGGAATACGCCACACGTGATCTCCCGGTGTTGGACTTCGCCGAAGAACCGGTCGGGGCCGACGTCTACCGGATCGTGCCGAGAACCGTGGTCCCCGATCTCGCCGGGATGGACGACGAGGAGATGACCGACGCGGTCTACGGGGCGGGCCTCCGTCTCGACCGGGTTGAGGTAGCTTCTTCCGAGCCGGAAGGACAGATCAAAGGCATCTCCCCGCGAGCCGGGACCTCGGTTCAGCAGGGTTCGACGGTGAGCGTCCTCGTGTCAACCGGGATCCCCGAATCGATCCTCGCCCCCAATCTCGTCGGCCTCCCGCTGAGCGGTGTCACCTCGGCACTCCAGAAGTTCAGCGAGGACACCGGCGTCAGGCTCAACTGGGTGGTCGAACATCTCACCGTCAGCGATGCCAGCCTGTGGGGCATCGTGATCAGGACCGAACCCTCCCCCGGTTCTGTCATCACCGATGGGCAGACGATCAAGGTGATCGTCGGCAGGGAGCCGAGTTCCTAGGCTCGCCCCGTTCCTAGCCTCTCACGGCCGGTAGCCTCGATGAACATGGCTGAATCGCCCCTGAACAGACTCTGGAAGTACGCACAGCCGTATCGCGGTCGCGTCGTGACCGCCACCCTCTGGTCGTTCCTCAACAAGGCGATGGACATCGCTCCGCCATTTCTCATCGGGATGGCCATCGACGTCGTCGTGCGCCAGGAGGACTCGTTCCTCGCTTCGTTGGGTATCGCCGACCCACGCACGCAATTGGTCGTGCTCGCCGCCATCACGTTCGTCGTGTGGGCCCTCGAATCGCTCTTCGAGTATCTCCAAGGGGTAGCGTGGCGAAACCTCGCCCAGACGATTCAGCACGATCTACGCGTCGACACGTATACGCACATGCAAGATCTCGAGCTCGCCTTCTTCGAAGACCGCCGATCAGGTGACCTCATGGCAGTTCTCAACGACGATGTGAACCAACTCGAACGGTTCCTCGACATCGGTGCCAACGAGGTCATCCAGATGTTCACCACGGTGGTCCTGATCGGAACATCGTTCTTCATCATTGCCCCATCGGTTGCCTGGCTCGCGTTCCTCCCCGTTCCGGTCATCATCTGGGGTTCGTTCCGATTCCAGCGACGGATCGAGCCTCGATATGAAGTGGTGAGAGAGCAGGCAGCGGCGATCAATTCACAGCTCTCCAACAACCTGGGCGGCATCGCCACGATCAAAGCATTCACCGCCGAACGCCGAGAGGTAGAACGGATCGCCGAAGAGAGCGACCGATATCGCGCGGCGAACGCGGCAGCCATCAAACTCTCGTCCGCGTTCTCGCCGCTCATTCGGGTAGCGATCCTCGTCGGGTTCACGGCGACGCTGGTCTGGGGCGGCTTCCTCGTCCTCGACGGGGCGCTCAGTGTGGGGCTGTACTCAGTGATGGTGTTCCTCACCCAGCGCCTCCTCTGGCCACTCACCCGTCTGGGGCAGACGTTCGATCTGTACCAACGTGCGATGGCCTCGTCGAAGCGGATCTTCGGGGTGCTCGACACCGAACCGCGTCTCGTCGACGGTTCCGATGAGCCCGGGCCGCTTGTCGGATCACTGGGATTGAACTCGGTCGAGTTCTCGTACGACGATGGCTATCCCGTGCTCACCAATGTCACGATCGATATCCCTGCTGGTCAGACCACCGCGTTCGTCGGCCCAACCGGTTCGGGCAAGACCACACTCATCAAGCTGTTGCTCCGGTTCTACGACCCCGGTATCGGATCGGTCACGCTCGATGGCGTCGATCTGCGAACGCTCCGCCGATTCGACGTTCGCCGAGCCATGGCACTCGTCTCCCAGGACGTGTTTCTCTTCCACGGGTCGGTTGCGGAGAACATCGCATACGGAAAGCCCGAAGCGACGGCCTTCGAGATTCGAGAGGCTGCCCAAACGGCGGAAGCCCATGACTTCATCGAATCTCTCCCCTTCGGCTACGACACGATCGTCGGCGAGCGGGGCCAGAAACTGTCGGGTGGCCAACGGCAGCGCCTCTCGATCGCACGGGCGTTGGTCACTGGATCCCCGATCCTCCTCCTGGATGAAGCAACATCAGCGGTCGACAACGAGACGGAAGCCGCCATCCAGCGATCGCTCGGAAAGGTCGCTCACGATCGAACAGTCGTGGTGATCGCACATCGTCTCTCCACCATCCGTCACGCCGACCGAATCTACGTGGTGGGCGCCGGGACCATCGTGGAATCGGGAACACACGACGAACTGGTCGACCACCCGGGGATCTACCGGTCGTTGTGGGACGTCCAGACCGGTTCGGCCGTCAACGTCTGATCCAAACGTTTCGCGCTCTCGTTGATCCCTCTTGACGCTACCTGTGATTATTTGATATCTCTTGCGTATGACTCTTTCAGTCACGGCGACGTCCGGAGCAGTTCCTCGAAACAGTGTTCGTCCTCCCACCGGTTCCGGGAACCTCGCGCCCCCTCCGGGCGCCGCCGTTCATCCCTCCGATCCGGTCCGCGCAACTGTTGCTCGACGCCTTGAGATACAACCCATCGTCTGGGAAGGGACGCCGGCGGGATTCCCATCTCATCACTCATACGTCCGGAAGTTCTGGACTGCAGCGATCGGTCCGGGAGCGGTCGCAGACCTGATGCGTCTCGCCGTCGCCGCACAACGCGGCCGCTCCCTCCCCCTTCCAACAAACGTCTCGCTCCTCTCGAGAGAGGGCCTCGTCTCCTGGAGTCGGGGGCAACTCCTCACCGGGATCTCGATTCCCCCACTCCCTGACCGACACATCCGCCAGATGTCTCCGTCGCTGCGCAGAGAGCACCGCCGGGCGGTCATCGACTTGCCAACTGCACCCTGAGGTTGGAAACTACGGTCGTGATCGACCAAGCCGTGGAGACACTCGCGGGACGGAAGCGAATCCTCGTATTCACCGGCGCCGGGATCTCGACCGAGTCCGGTATTCCGGACTTTCGGGGACCCCAGGGAATCTGGAAACAATTCGATCCTTCCGACTACACCTACGATCGCTACATCGACGATCCGGGGTTCCGAAGGGAGTCGTGGGGTAAGCGATTCCGTTCCCCGTACCTCGGAGCGGACCCGAACGACGCACACCGCGCGGTAACCCGGCTGTGGGACGCTGGGCGCTTGATCGGATGCGTGACGCAGAACGTCGACGGCCTTCACGCTGCAGCCGGCCTCGTTCCCGAGGCAATCGTCGAGATGCACGGGACTGCGAATCGGATCCGCTGCATCTCCTGCGGTGACGAACCCGAGTTCGATGAGATTGAACGGCGATGGGAATCCGGCGAAGCTGATCCGGCGTGCCGGCGCTGTGAGGGGATTCTGAAGACCGCGATCGTCTACTTCGGCGAAAACCTGCCACTCGACGCAACGACGCGGGCATGGCACATGGCGGAGCAAGCCGACGCGGTGCTCGTCGTCGGATCATCACTGTCCGTCTACCCGGCGGCATTCGTTCCACTCGACGTGGTCGATCGCGGCAATCCGATGGTCATCATCAACCGTGGCGAAACCGATCATGATTTCCGGGCTACCGTGCTCGTGGACGGCGCTGCGGGCGAGGTTCTCCCCGAGCTCGTCGATCGTCTCACCGGCTCCTCCGAGTAGCCTCATAGCCATGAATGTACCGGCCTCCGAAATCACGCCGGACGACGTCGTTCTCGACTCGTTCGTCGCGATTGTCGACCTACGCGAGCGCGATCACCCCAGCCACGAGATCGCCGGTTCGATTCGGGTCGATCGCATGGATCTGAACCGGATCGAGGAACTGACCCCCTCCCCCGACTCCCCGATCCTGCTCTACTGCGGCATCGGGGAAGTTTCGCGAATCGCTGCTCAGTCTCTGTCGGAGCGCGGCTACACCGGCGTCGTATCGCTCCTCGGGGGCTTCCGCCGCTGGCGATCCGAAGAGCGGCCAGTCGTCGCCGTCGGCGAAGATGCACCGGATCGCTACGACCGCCACATCAGGCTCGCGGGACTCGGACCGGACGGCCACAGCAAGATTCGCGCCGCCAGCATCATGGTTGTCGGTGCGGGAGGACTCGGTTCCCCGGTGATCCAGTACCTCGCAGGCGCCGGGGTCGGAATGATCGGGATCGTCGATGGGGATCGGGTCGACTCAACAAACCTGCAGCGCCAGGTGCTCTTCGATGAGGCCGCCGTCGGTATGCGCAAGGTTGATGCCGCAGTGGCGAAGGTGCGGTCTCTCAATTCCGACGTGACGGTACTCCCGATCGCAACTTGGCTCGACGGAGGAAACGCAGGCGGCCTAGTGGAGGAGTACGACATCGTGGTGGACGCGTCCGACAACTTCGCCACCCGTCTCGCCGTCAACGACGCTGCTGCCGGCGCCGGCATCCCGTTCATTCACGGTGCCGCGATCCGATGGGAGGGGCTGGTGGCGGCATTCGAACCGCAGGTCGGCCCCTGCTATCGATGCCTGTTCCCGGAGATGCCGGGAAATGAAACGACATGCAGCGACGTGGGCGTACTTGGAGCGGTGACCGGCGTCATCGGGTCGCTGATGGCCGTCGAAACGATCAAACACATCATCGGCTCACCGGATCGACTTATCGATCGCCTCATCACCTACGACGCCCGTTCGACACGATTCGACTCGTTGAAGATCAAACGAGCAACGCGTTGCCCGATCGGACACCGCGACGAGTACTGAGCACTACACCCTCAGTTCCTGGGTCCTACTCGGACCTGGCAGTTGGCAGCTGGTAGATGGCGGCCGGTAGCCGACAGCCGCCATCTGGAGGGTTCGACCTCTCAGTCGGGCAGGGGAAGGTACAACGCTGCGCCGATCCACACGATTGGCGTCGCCGGCTCGGGGGCCGGCGACGGAGTCGGGGTAGGGGCTGCAGTGCTTGCCCTGACCGCCTGGGTGACCGGCGCGGGGGCAACCGTTGTGGTGGGCGCCGCCTCAGGTGCTGGAGCCGTCGTCGTGGTCGGAGCGGGAGCGGGAGCAGGAGCAGGAGCGGGAGCGGGAGCCGGTGCCACAGTCGGTGGCGGCGGCGGAGCGGTCGTCGTCGTGGTCGTCGGCGCCGGAGCGGCCTTGCGCATGAAGATGACGGTCACCCAGAGCTGACCACTGTCGCTCCGGGACACACCGATTCCGACGTAGTTGTAATCGCCGAGGATGTTGCGACGGTGACCGGCCGAAGCCATGAACGCAGCGTGGAGGCTATCGACCGACGGACCGGCACCGACGTTCTCCGCCAGAGCCTCCCAACCGGTAGCAACGGCGCTCAACGGGCTCGTGTGATAGATCTCACCCGCGGCCATCATCTGAGCGCTGTGAGCCCTCGCATCTGGGACCAGGTCAGAGTGGACACTCACCGGGGGTAACCCGGCAGCAGATCGTGAGGCGTTGATCTTCGAAAGGAACTCGCCTTCGGTGCCTGCTTGCGCAGGAAGGGCAAGACCGACCGTCATCACCACGAGGGCAACGACAATAGTTGAGATCTTGCGAGCGGTGTGCATAGGTCCTCCCGAACACGCAGAGCATTTGAATTAACACTCTGTGTATCGGAAGGACCGTCGACGTGCTTTACCCCTTCTTCGCCATCTCGCGGGCAAGCTCGACGAGCGTGCGGACGGTGAACCCGGTTCCACCCTTCGACACGTAGTGCTCCGTCTTGTCGGCACGCCCGGGACCGGCGATGTCGAGGTGAACCCAGGGACGCTCGTCGACGAACTCGGAGAGGAAGAGGGCGGCGATGATCGCCCCACCCCACCGATCGCCGATGTTCTTCAGATCGGCGATCGGCGAATCGAGGAGAGGGCGGTAGGAGCGTTCGAGCGGCATGGTCCACATCGACTCACCGGCGAACCTGGCGGCAGCCTCGACCGCAGCGATGGCTTCATCATCGTTGCCGAAGATCGCTCCGACCGCGGTCCCGAGAGCGACCTTCGCGGCGCCGGTCAGGGTGGCGATATCGACGATCAGATCCGGTCCGGCCGCCGCCGCGATTCCGAGACCATCGGCGAGCACGAGCCGCCCTTCGGCGTCGGTATTCAGAACCTCGACCGTCTTCCCGTTGTACGCGGTGAAGACGTCGCCCGGACGCTGGGCTGCCCCACCCGGCATGTTCTCCGACAGAGGAGCGACGCCCATCACCCGGATCGGGAGCTCGAGTTCGGCGATCGCCTGCATGGCCCCGTAGACGGCTGCCGCACCCGCCATGTCGCTTTTCATGTCCTCCATGGCCGTCGCCGGCTTCAGTGAGAGGCCCCCAGAGTCGAACACGATCCCTTTCCCGACGAACGCGACAAACGGCTCGGCGCCGCTCGGTCCATATCTCATGATGACCATCCGCGGGGGATTCGTGGCGCCGGCGCCAACGGCGAGCAGACCTCCATATCCTCGTTCGGCAGACTCGACCTCGTCAAAGATCTCGACGGCGATGTTGTCGCTGAGCGATCGGGCGCGGTCGGCGAGGACAACGGGTGACTTGTCGACGGCCGGCTGGTTGACCAGGTCGCGAGCGAGGGTGACGCCGCGGGCAATCGCCGCTGCATCTTGAATCTCGGCTCTCGCGCCTTCGTCCGCCTCGAGAAGCTCGAGACGTTCGTTTGCGCGGGGCTTCGGCTCGCTGCGATACGCGTCGAATTGATAGGAGCCAAGGAGATAGCCGAGCGTGACGGCTCCGATTGCTCCCTCGACGTCGACCAGGTGCAACGTCGTCGCCGTCGAGGGGTACGGGGCGGACATTCGACCGACGGCGCCAGCGGCTCGACGAAGCGACTCCGCATCGGCCTCGTCACCGAGACCCACGAACATCACGGCTCCGAAAGGGAGATCGCCGCCCGGCACGACAACGAATTGGCCGACGGCACCGGTGAATTCACGTGCCTCCAGATAGCCGGGCAGCCACGGCCCCAATTGCTCCGTCGCCGACTCGGCGCCCGGGCCCCAGGTCAGGTCGGCGAACACGGGAACGACCAACAGATTCGCTGTTGAGTCGGATGCCGCTCCGCCGGGAACGATCTCGGTCATGTTGGTTCTCCTCGTGTCGGGGTCCACTCGCGCTCGACCGCGCGAGCGAGCATGTACAGGTAGTCGGCGAGACGGTTGAGGTAGGGAATGACGAGCGAGTCAGACTCATCGCCGAGATTGGTGACCGCTCTGCGTTCGGCCCTCCGCACGATGGTGCGGGCGACGTCGATCGCCGCCGCGACCGGGTCACCACCGGGAACGATGAACTCCGTCGGCATACCGACGTCGGACTCGATCTTGTCGATCCGTTCCTCGAGCCGCTTGATCATGCCCACCTCGACGCGGCTGATGCCGGGTTCGAGCAGGTCGCGACGGCCGGGATCGGTGGCGAGTTCCGCTGCCACCACGAAGAGGTCCCGCTGCACGTCCAACACGGCCACAGCAAGTTCCGGTTCGCCCTGAGCCCTGACGACGCCAAGAGCCGAGACGGCTTCGTCGACGGTCCCATACGCTTCGGGGCCGCTGGAATCCTTCCCAACTCGTCCTCCATGGAACAATCCCGTCGTTCCATCATCTCCCCGTCGTGTATAGATGCGCATCCTCAGGAGACGCCGAGCCAGGTAGCGAGACGGTCCGACACCGCCTGGGGCGTGAAGCCCCACTCCTCGGCGATAGCCGACGCCGGTGCGGAGATTCCGAAGCGGTCGATCCCGATACGGAGCCCGGTCGGTCCGGAGAAGCGTTCCCATCCGAAGGTCACACCCGCCTCGACCGTCGCGATTGGGAGATCGCTGCCCAGGACCCCTGCCCGGTACTCGGCGTCCTGGGCGAGAAAGACCTCAACACAAGGCATCGAGACGACCCGGATCGAGTGTCCGCGATCATCGAGGAGTTCGGCCGCCTGCTCCGCGAGGGGAACCTCCGAACCGGTGGCGATCAGCACCGCGTCGTTTCCTTGCCGGCGGACGTAGCCGCCCCGGGCGACCATACCTCGGTCGATGGGCCCCCGAGGGACGGGGAGACCCTGACGAGTGAGCACGATGGCCGTCGGCCCGGAGACATGTCCGAGCGCCATCTCCCACGCGACGGCGACCTCGGTGGGGTCGGCAGGACGGATCACCCGAAGACCGGGGATCGATCGGAGTGCGGCGAGATGCTCGATCGGCTGATGCGTCGGACCGTCCTCGCCGAGGAACACCGAATCGTGCGTCCACACCCATATCGAGGGGGTCCCCATGAGGGCGCCGAGACGCACGGCAGGACGCATGTAGTCGGAGAAGGTCAGGAACGTTGCTCCGTAGCCGCGGAGTCCTCCGTGCAGCGTGATCCCGTTCACGATCGATCCCATCGCGTGCTCACGGATTCCGAATCGCACGTTCCTTCCGTTCCGATCGGATGCCGTGAAATCAACGGATGTCTCGATCCGGCTGTTGTTCGAAGGGGTGAGATCGCCGGAGCCGCCCATGAGCCCCGGTAGCGATCCTGCGGCTTCCTGGAGCACCTCACCGGACAACGTCCTTGTCGCAATCGACGAACCCACCTCGTGATGCGGGACCCCGAGATGAGGTTCCCGTGCGTCGAAATACGAAGACAACGTCTTCGCCATGACCGGATCGGTGGCAACAGCAGTGTCCCGGCGTTCCGTCCAAGCCGCTCGGGATTGACGACCACGCCCCATGGCGTCGCGGTAGAAGCCGTATACGTCAGGGGGTATCTCGAACGGCGGCAGGTCCCAGCCGTACGCGGCTCGGGTCAATGCGATCTCGTCATCTCCAAGCGGTGATCCGTGAGCGGCTGACGTGTCCTGCTTGCTCGGTGACCCGAATCCGATGTGGGTGCGGCAGAGCACGAGTGATGGCCGAGCATCTTCATTCGCCGCGGCGATGGCGCCTGCGATCGCTTCCCGGTCGTGTCCGTCGACGGCAATCGTGTGCCATCCGTACGAGTCGAATCGCGCGGCCACGTCCTCGCTGAACGCCAGGTCGGTTGTGCCTTCGATCGTTATGTGGTTGTCGTCGTAGAGGTAGGTGATCTTTCCGAGGCCGAGATGCCCGGCGAGCGAAGCAGCCTCAGATGCGACACCCTCCATGAGGTCACCGTCGGAGACGAAACCGTAGATCCGGTGGTCGACCAGGTCGGCGCCGAGAACCGATCGGAGGTGCGCCTCTCCGACCGCCATCCCGATGCCGGTGGCAAAACCCTGCCCGAGCGGGCCGGTGGTCATGTCGACACCGAGCTCGGGGTTGTGCTCAGGGTGACCGGCCGTCAACGATCCGAATTGACGGAACGCCTTGAGATCGTCCATGGTGAGGGGGAATCCGGAGAGGTGGAGGAGTGAGTACAGGAGCATCGAGCCGTGGCCATTCGACAGCACGAACCGGTCTCGGTCGCACCACGTGGGATCGTCCGGATCGACGATGAGGAAACGGGACCACAGCACGGCGGCGATGTCGGCCATCCCCATCGGCATCCCCGGGTGCCCGGAGTTCGCTCGTTGAACCGCGTCGATTGACAGGACGCGCAGGGCGTCGGTGGCTCGTTGCTCGACCATGTTCTTCATCGGACCTCCTGTGTGATTGCAGCGTACCGTTCGGCCGTTCGGGCCTACTCGACGAACCGCAGTTTTCGCGACGACCGGTTGAGTCGTTCGACACCGCCGTCGACGACGACGACGATATCCTCGATCCTCATTCCCCAACGGTCAGGAACGTAGATTCCCGGCTCGATCGAGAATGCCATTCCTGCCCGGATCGGCTCAAGATTCCCTTGGACGATGTACGGTTGTTCGTGGGTATCGAGGCCGATTCCGTGCCCGGTCCGGTGGATGAAGAACTCTCCGTAGCCGGCGTCGGAGATAATCGATCGAGCGGCGGCGTCGATCTCCTCCGCCGTCGTTCCCGGACGTACGGACTCAACGGCTGCGCTTTGTGCACGTTCAAGCACCGCGTATGCCTCATCGAAACCCCCGGGTGGTTCCCCGACGCAGTACATGCGCGTGGTGTCGGAGCCATATCCCCGCATGCGACCGCCGAAGTCGACGACGACGGCATCCCCCAACCGGATGAGCCGGTCGGATGCCTCGTGATGGGGCGAAGCGCCGTTCCTTCCTGCGGCAACGATCGCGAACGAAACCGACTCATGACCGGAGGCGAGAACGAGGTCGGACACGATCCGCGACATGTCGCGTTCGGTGCGACCGGTGAAGCGCACCGTCGAGAGATGATCGGCGACGCCGTCAACTGCGTGGGCCGCATCTCGCAGGGCCGCGATCTCGCCAATATCCTTGATCATCCGCAACGGCGCCATGAGCGGCTCTGCGTCGACAAAACGCACCCCCGGCAAACGGTCCTGGAAAGCAATGAGGAACGCCGCCCACATCTGATCCCCCACCGCGATCGTTCCGCTGTCGGGCAACGCGGCAACGATTCGGTCGAACGGGTCGTCGGTCTCTCCCCACGGCCGGACGTCGACGAAGGTATCAACCCTCGGAGCCTCGAGTTCAGGCACGAAGAGGGCCAAATCGCCGACGGCGGGGACCACCAGGGCGGTGATCCGTTCGAGTGGCATCGCACGGTAACCCGTCAGGTACGGGAGATCGGAGCCCACCGAGAGGAGTAGTGCGCCGATCCCGCGCTCCCGCAGAGCGGCCTGAACGGCGGCGAGGCGCTCTCCCGTCATCGGGCAGCCTCGAGCGCCTCACGGGCGTGATAGGACGACCGGACGAGTGGTCCGGCCTCGACGTGCGGGAGTCTGAGGCGCCCGCCCTCGGCGGTGTAGCGAGCGAACTCGTCGGGTTCGACGTAGCGGTCGATCGGCCGGTGCCTCGCGGTGGGCCGCAGGTACTGGCCGATAGTGACGATGTCGACGCCGACTGCCCGCAGATCGGCCAGAGCTCCGAGAACCTCCTCCTCGGTTTCTCCCATGCCGACGATCAGCCCCGACTTCACGATACCGGCCGGGTTCATCGATTTCGCCCGCGCCAGGAGGGTGAGCGATCGCGCGTAGTTCGCTGCGGTCCTGATGTCCCGCTGGAGGCGGAGAACGGTCTCGGTGTTGTGATTCAGCACAGCCGGCTTGGACGTCATCACCGTTTCGAGGTCCTCGATAGATCCCTTGAAGTCCGGGATCAGTACCTCAACCTCGCAGTCGGGCATTCGCTCACGAATGGCTGTGATGGTGTCGGCGAACACGCCGGAGCCACCGTCTGGGAGATCGTCGCGGTTCACCGAGGTCAACACGGCGTGTCGCAACCCCATCTGCTCGACGGCGACCGCGGCACGATTCGGTTCGTCGAGATCCACAGGGCCGGGTTTGCCTGTGTTGACGTCGCAGAACGCACAGGCTCTCGTGCACGTCTCACCAAGCAGCATCAGGGTCGAGGTCCCCGATTCCCAGCATTCGAAGATGTTGGGACACCCGGCCTCTTCACATACGGTGTGAAGATCCATCCCCCGCATCAACTTCTTGAGGTCCCGAAAACCGTCGGTGGAGAGATCGGCGCGGATCCGCATCCAGTCCGGTTTCTCGGGCTCGCCCGAGAGGAGACCCCGGACGGTGATCGGAGTCTCTCCGTTGCGTTTCGGCGAGAACACACCCGCCGCGACCATCGCGTCGACGTCATATGGACGGGACCGATGACGATTCGGGAAGGCGCCGAGTTGCACCTCGGGGATTCCTCCGAACACTTCGCTTGCCCGCGGGATCAAGGCTTCTACGACGGATTCCATTCCAACGGTCTGACCGGTGATCTCGGAGAGCGAGGTCACGGAACGGTTCGGGATTCCGCACGGGACGATGTGTTCGAAATACCCGAGGTCGGGTGTGACGTTGATCGAGAATCCGTGCATTGAGACACCGCTCGAGACCTTCACGCCGATCGCCGCGACCTTCCCTTGGTCGGTCCAGACACCGGTGAAGCCGCCCTCCGCCCATGCCGTGATTCCCAGGTCGGCGAGTGTCGAGATCAGCATCGCCTCGATGCGGCGGAGGTGTCCGACGGCGTCCCATCCGTCCGGCAGTGATGGCACGGCGACGATCGGATAGCCCACGAGTTGGCCGGGTCCGTGATAGGTAATGTCCCCACCGCGATCAGTGAACACGAGTTCGGATCCGATGGCCTCGAGTTCTCCTTTCGCGATCTTCAGATTCGAGCCGTCGCCGTTGCGACCCACCGTGTAGGTGTGCGGGTGTTCGAGGAGGAGGAGGTAATCGTCGCTGGTGCGGCCGGTCGATCGTCCGTCCCAAACCGCCCGCTGGAGGTCGAGTGCCTCGCCATACGGGACACGACCGAGCCACCGGATCCGGAAACGCGCCCCACTGCCGATCATCGAAGCTCCTGGTCCCAATCCCATGTCTCGAGGTTCATCTGAATCCGATTGAGGAACTTCGTGGCGATCGACCCATCGAACGCTCGGTGGTCCCACGTGAGTCCCAGGTAACCGATGTGGCGAACCGCGATCGTGTCGGTGCCATCGGGCAACGTCACCACGGTCGGGCGCTTCTTGACCGTCTCGGTCGACAGGATCGCGACGTTCGGCAGGTTGATGATCGGGGCGCTCAGGTACGAGCCAAATGGTCCGGGATTGGTGACCGTGAACGTGCTGCCCGCGATGTCATCCGGTTCGAGAGCACCGTCGCGTGCCTTCTCCGCCATCTGCCGGATGCCGCGCGCCAGGCCCTTCAACGTGAGCCCATCGGCGTCCCGAACGGTCGCGACGAGGAGGCCCTTCGTGTCGAGATCGACCGCGATACCGAGGTTCACACGGTGGTGGAACGTGACCGTACCGGCATCGAGATCCAGCGAACTATTCACCACCGGGAACGCCGAGAGGGCGTCCATCGTCGCTCGAGCGATGAACGGAAGATAGGTCAGCGAGAATCCCTCATCGGCCTTGAACCGGTCGCGTTGCGCGGCACGGACATGCTCCACTTGCTCGTAGTCGACCTCGATCGACGTCCAGACGTGGGCCGCGGTGCGCTTGGCGTGGATCATGTGGTCCGCGATCGCGCGGCGGAGGCGCGGGATCTCGACGACCTCGTCGCCACCACCGGTGGTGATCGTTACCTTCGTCTTAGTGGCGGGTGCCGCGTCCACCGTGACGGCGGTCGCAGCGGAGTCCGGCGTCGCTGCCGGAAGAGCCGGCTCGGCAATCAGCTCTGGAGTCGCTGCTGGGATTGGGGCTACCGGGGTTGCCGGGACTGCCGGGGCTACCGGGACCACCGGGGCTGCCGGGACTTCCGGCACTGGATCCGACGCAGTGAGGGGTGCCGGTACCGCTGCGATATAGCGCTCCACGTCCTTCCTGGTGATGCGTCCTCCGTCGCCGCTGCCGGGGACGAGATCGAGATCGACGTCGTGCTCTGCCGCGAGGTGACGCACCACGGGCGAAAGGATGGCTCGCCGTGACGAATCGCCGGAGGAAACCGGTGCAGGGGTAGGGGCCGGCGGCGACGCAGCGGGCGGCGCCTCACTCGACATTCCCGTCGGACCCATCGCCGGCGCACCGGTCGGACCCATCGCCGACACTTGGGGCTCGACCGTTTCGACCGCTTCGTCGATGATCGCAATCGCCGTACCCACCGAGACGGTCTCACCGACTTGTACGAGAATCTCGCTGATGACGCCGGACGCCGGAGAGGGCATCTCGGTATCGACCTTGTCGGTCGAGATCTCAACGAGCACCTCATCCTCGGCGATCGACTCGCCGGCTTGCTTGGCCCAGCTCAGGATCGTCCCCTCTGTCACGGTCTCGCCGAGTTGTGGCATCGTCACGGTCACGGACATTCGTTCGTACTCCTTCGTGTCCGGGTTCCAGTCTTCATCGTCAATGCAGCGGCCGACCGGCAGCGGCCAGCAATGTCTCGCCGATACCTTCGGAGATCGTCGGGTGGCCATGGATGAACGCTGCAGCCTCCGAGGGGAGAGCCTCCCACCCGACCGAATACATGAGCTCGTGGATGATCTCACCTGCGATCGGATCGACCACGGTCGCGCCGAGAATCGGCCCATCCTTCTGGGCGACGATCTTGATGGTTCCACCGGTCTCGCCATGGATGATCGCGCGTCCCACTCCCCGCATTCCGTGATTTGTCACCTCGACATCGAAACCTTGTTCGATTGCCAGGGCTTCCGTGAGCCCGACCGTCGCCGCTTCCGGTTGTGTGTAAACGATCATCGGGACCGCGCGATAGTTGACCGGGGCCGTCTCCCCGGTTGCGATGTGCGTGACCGCCGCGATGGCCTCTGCGAAACCGACGTGGGCCAGTTGCGGAGTCCCGGCGACGACGTCACCCACGGCATAGATACCCGGAATCGCAGTCTGCATCGTCTCGAGATCGACGGGAATGAACCCTCGGTCGGTGTCGATGCCAACCGTCTCGAGTCCGATCCCTTGTGTCACCGGTGCGCGACCGACCGCAACAAGCACCACGTCGACCTCGACGGATTCGTCGCCGACCGGAACCGTTACGCCCGTCGCGGAGAATCGTGGCGCACCGACCTGGGTGCCGGTCTTGACGTTGATGCGCTTCTTTCGGAACGACCGTCCAACGGCTTTGGCTGCTTCGGGTTCCATGCCGGGGAGGATCTGGTCGAGGGCCTCGAAGAGGTGAACCTCGCTCCCAACGTCTGCCAGCATCGACGCGAATTCAGCACCGATCGCTCCTGCGCCGATCACCGCAACGCGATCGGGTTGGTGATCCCAATCGAGGGCGTGATCGCTCGTGACGATCCGTTCTCCGTCAATCTCATAGCCGGGAATGGTGCGCGGCACGGATCCTGTGGCGACAACGGTCGCTGCCCCAGGAACCATGGTCGTCAACCCATCGGGCGCCGTCACCTCGACCCCGCCGGCGACGATCCGGCCGAAACCGTTGTGAATCTCGACGCCTCGTGTCTTGAGTAGACCGGACAAACCGTTGACGAGCCCGTCCACGATCTGGTTCTTCCGTGCCAGCGCAGCCGGCCAATCAAGAATCGGCTCGGACGAACCGACGGCAAACTCGGATGAGCGGGCGACGGTCTGGTACACCGATGCGGTTTGGAGCCACGTCTTGGCCGGTATACACCCCCGCACCAGGCACGTGCCCCCGAGGCGATCCTTCTCGACAAGCGCCACGGAGAGACCGAAATTGTGGGCGTAGAGAGCGGCTGCGTACCCGCCGGGACCTCCCCCAATTATGACGACGTCGTGCACCGCTTCCTCCGAACTTGAGCGCCGCCAGACTAGCGGAGCCGAGGTTGCTGTTCCGGCGTCGGTACGATCGAACCACCGTGCAGACCCGCTATCTCATCCTCGCCTCTCTCATCGCCGGTCTGGTGATCCTGGCCGCCGCGGCGGTCTGGTTCTCCGGCTTGTGAGCGCGCGGTCCGCGGCCGATCAGCTCCCGGTCAAGCCGAGCAGTCGTTCTGCGTTGTCGTGAAGCACCCGACGCCGAATGGTTTCGTCCACCGACCCGGGCTTCCACGCGCCAAGTGCGTCGTCGAGTGACGCAAAACACCAGTCGCTGCCGAAGAGGCAACGTTCAAAATCGAGGCCCGCGAGGGCGTCGAGATCGTCCATGCAGGCACTCGGCGTCGCCCCGACCAGGTTCAGCCAGACGTTCGACTTGTGGGCCGCGACCGCTACGGCTTCGTCGCGCCAGAGCCGTCCAAGGTGCGCGATGACGATCTGTAGATCCGGGAATGTTGCCGCGACCTCGTCGATCGCCCTCGGCTCGCCGTGGGAGAGTCGCAGCCCGGTTCCGCCCGGCATGCCGGATCCAAGTCGCGAGTAGCCGGTGTGGAAGAGACAGATCAAACCGTGCTCCGCCGCTGCTTCGTAGACGGTGAACGCCGAGCGGGACGAGGGATCGAAGCCCTGTCCAATCGGATGGAACGCGAGACCAATAAGACCGAGTCGAGCGGCAGAGTGCACACCCGCGACGGCTCGGGCGCCCCGCGCGGGATCGATCGATCCGAATCCGTAGAACACGTCGGGGTGGGCAGCCACCATCGCTGCAACATCCTCGCTGGAGAAGGCTCGCCGGTGAGTGATCGCCTCGGTGTCCCACCCGAGGAGAACCGCTTGCCCATCCCGATCCCTGTAGTAGGCGGCAACCTCATCGACGGTAAGCGTGTTGAGGTCTGCTTCGATCCGGTTTTCCAGGGGCTCGAGGTACGGCGCGATCGGTCCGGTCAGGAATTCCGTGACCGGAGGATGAACGTGGAAGTCGATGAAGTCGGTCAACGGGAGCGGAACCCTCGATTCCGGGCTTCGGCAAGTGTGTCGGGTCCGAACGCCTGGAGAAGATTCTCCCCCATGAGGTCTTGCTTCTCCGCCCGCCCTTCAAGTGCGGTGAAATCGCCTGCGTCGTCGCAGTCGTGGACGATCATGTTGTCACGCGTCCCGATCCATCGGTTGTGCTCGAATCGCCGGAGTCGGTCCATGTGCCGACGATAGTCACGTCAGGAATCGGTGAGTCGCACCGTTGCGGCCGAGACGCCGCTGCCGCCTGCCGTGATGCGGATCACGCCGTCGATACCTTCGCCGTTGAACTCCAACACCCATTCGCTGTCGGTCCCGCCGGAACTTGTGACCTCGTACCCGCGCACGGGCAGATTCTCCTCGTAGTACGTCGCGACCGGTTCCACCGCTGCGGGGAACGTGAGAATCATCTCCGTCAGACCGCGATTCGTGTCGACGAGCGTGGCACCGATGTTGGCCTCGTCAGGGATCGGGAACGAGTCCGGGACCGCGTCGGGGACCGAACCCCTTCCGAACACAACACCCGAAGCAGCAGCATCTGTGGCCGCGGTCGTGGCGGTGTCCGCCGAAGAGTCTCCACATCCGGTCGCGAAGAGCGCTATCACTATGAACGCGCCGGAGGCGGCGAGGAGTCTGATCATCTGCATGGCCGGGATGATATGGAGACACCCGAAATAGGGGTGAGACTTGAGACATGAGATACCGGCTGCCAGCTATCGACACCACGACCGACTACACCGCAGGCGACTCCGGGTCCACCGGATCGCCCACCGCGCCGATCGCGAGGAGGTAGTCGGCTTGGAGATCGAGCACGGCGAAGATCGCCTCGGGTTCGTAGACATGGCCTGCCTCGTACGCGCGCTCCTGGATGAACTCAGCGGCGTCGGCGCCGCCTACGACCGCGGGTCCGTCCCGTCTCGATGGCCGCTGGAGGTACAGCATCTCCCACTCGAGGATGCGTCGAATGTCGGATCGATCCACGGATGCGGTGATGACCTCGGGGAGTCGCTCCCATACGTACACAACAGCGTCATCGACGCCGTAGATCGCGACGCCGTCACGAATCTGTGTCCGACGGGCCTGCACCAGCATCCCCACGCCGAATACGGCAACGAGTGCAACCAGAGCCAGGAAGAAAACGAGCGGACCCATCACGGCCAGCGTACCGAAGAATGTACTCCTCAGGAGTACAACCGCTGGTAAGTTCCCACACTATGGATTTCCAATCAATGCGTCTCTTCTTCGCCCTGCTAGCCCTTGCAGCAAACGCAGGCACGATCGGCATTGTGGTAATCGGATTCGCCGGTCGAACCGGGCCATCGGGACAAGCGTTGCGTGATCGGGTCTTCGGCGCCTTCCGTGGACTTGAACTGTGGCTCGGCTTCGCCGTCGCCACGACGGCAACACTCGGAAGCCTCTACCTCTCCGATATCGTGCACCTGGTTCCGTGCACCTACTGCTGGTACCAGCGAATCGCCATGTATCCCCTGGTGGTCATCTTCGGGATCGCCGCACTGAGGAAGGACCATGGAGTCAGGATCTACGCAACGGCCTTGGCCGTGATCGGTGCCGCCATCGCCTTCTACCACCGCATCGTCCAGGTGTTCCCGGAGCTCAACGGCTCGGCCTGCTCGTCCGGCGTGCCGTGCACCGCCGCCTACTTCACCCTGTTCGGGTTCGTCACGATCCCGTATATGGCGTTGAGCGGATTCCTCCTGATTCTCGCTCTGCTCTACGTCGATCGCTCCAATAGCGCCGCCTAGCGGCCATCATTCCCCGACCCCCGAGAGGAGCCCCATGGCCGGAACAACGAAGAGCCAGCCGCAGTCGTCCGGAAAGTCCCGGTCGATTCCCATCGTCGGCATCGTGGTCGCCGTCGTCGCGGTCCTCGCCGTCGTCGCCGTCGTGTTCGCCGGGAACACGGCGGTGGGGAGCGAATTCGGGGAGCCGGTGGTCGAAGGCCGGCTGTCGCTGATGCCGCCGGACGCTTCAGTTGACCGCTCGGCTGCGGGTGAGATCGCTCCGACGGTCATCGGAGCGGACTTCGACGGCAACGAAGTCCGCATCGAGAACGACGGCAAGGCCAAGGCGATCGTGTTCCTCGCCCACTGGTGCCCTCACTGCCAGAATGAGGTCCCGGAGGTCCAGGCATGGCTCGACTCCGGTGGCGGCGTCGAGGGCGTCGACATGTACTCTGTAGCGACGGCGATGAACTCGACCCGTGACAACTACCCATCGTCCGAATGGCTTGATCGGGAGGGCTGGACGGTGCCGGTCATCGTCGATGACGCCGACAACACCGCCTACGACGCCCACGGCTCCGGGGGTTTCCCGTTCTGGGTGTTCGTGAACAGCGACGGCACCGTCGCCGTACGGGTGGCGGGATTCACACCGGTCGCCGACCTCGAGCAGATCATGCAGGCGCTCTACTGATGGAATTCGGTTTGATGGTCGAACCGCAGGTCGGGGGCAGCTACGCCCGATTGCGCGAACTCGTCCTTTGGGCGGAAGACCAGGGCCTCGACGCCTTCGCCCGCTCCGACCACTACCTGGACCAGGAGCGTTCGGCTCCGACCACCGACGCCCTCACGACGTTCGGTGGCCTCGCTGAGATCACCGACACGATCCAACTTGTCGTTCTCGTGACACCGATCACGTTCCGTCATCCGGCGGTGATCGCGAAGACCGCAACGACTCTCGACGAGATGACCGGTGGTCGTTTCGCTCTCGGTGTCGGGACGGGCTGGATGCAGGCTGAGCACGAGTTGCTCGGGATGGACTTGCCCGAACTCGGCGAGCGATTCGACCGACTCTACGAAACGCTCTCGTATCTCCGCGCCGCGTTTGGAACGAACGAGGGGTTCTCGGGCGACCACTACCGCCTCGCACCCATCGGGGTCCTCCCCCGTCCCGTCAACGTTCCCATCGTGATCGGCGGAAGTGGGATGAAGAAGACGCCCGCATATGCGGGCCGGTTCGCGAACGAGTACAACATGTTCGTCGCCGACCGTGAAACACTCGAGCGCCGCCTCGACGTCATGCGCACCGCCGCGGCAGACGCGGATCGAGATCCCGGTGCGGTGAAGGTGAGCCTTGCCGGTCCGGCGCTCGTCACGGCCACCGACGACCAGTACACCGCCCTCCTCGAAGAGCGGGGTTCGAAGCGGGACATGAGCGCAGCCGAGTACGAATCGTTCCTCGCCGAACGGAACGTCCCACGCGGCACCCCGGACCAAGCGGCGGCTGTGATCGCCGAACTGGAAGCCATGGGCGTCGGGCGCTTCTATCTCCAGCAGTACACCCATCTCGAGGACGTCGATACCGAAGCACTTGCCCCTGTGTTCAGAGCACTACGCGGATAGGGGAAACCCCGTCGGATATGGCCTCGCACTGGCCTAATCTCGTGTTCATGACACCGCTGCTCGTCATCAACGATCTGCACGCCTCCGTCGAAGGTACCGACATCCTCAAGGGTGTCGACCTCACCGTGAACCCGGGAGAGATCCACGCGATCATGGGCCCGAACGGTTCCGGCAAGTCGACCCTCGCCAACGTGCTGCTCGGCCACCCCTCCTACAGAGTGACCAGGGGCACGATCACGTACAAGGGCGAGGACATCACGAGCGCCACTCCCGACGAGCGGGGACGCTCCGGCATGTTCCTCGGTTTCCAATACCCGGAAGAGATCCCAGGCGTCTCCGTGATCAACTTCCTCCGAACGGCGCTCTCCAACCGAACCGGCATCGACTACACGGTGCTTGAGCTGCGGCTCAAAGTCGTCGAGGCAATGCGGGAGCTCGAGATGGATCCGGCATTCGCCGATCGGTACTTGAACGAGGGCTTCTCCGGGGGAGAGCGCAAGCGCAACGAGGTCCTCCAGATGGCGGTTCTCAAACCGGATTTGGCCGTCCTCGACGAGACCGATTCCGGGTTGGACATCGACGCCCTCAAGATCGTCGCCGACGGTGTGACCCGGCTTGGCGACAAGGACCGCGGGTTCGTCGTCATCACGCACTATCAACGTATGCTCGACTACATCACCCCCGATGCCGTCCACGTGTTCCTCGACGGCCGGATCGTCGACTCGGGTGGTGCCGATCTCGCCGACCGGATCGAATCTTCCGGCTATGACAACTACCGAACCGGGGTCTCAGCCACTTGACCGACCTCAGTCACCTCCGCGAGGACTTCCCGATCCTCAGCCGGGAGGTCAATGGACGACCTCTCGTCTATCTCGACTCGGCGGCGACGACGCAGAAACCAGTCCAGGTCCTCGACACCGTCGACACCTTCTACCGAACGATGAACGCCAACGTGCACCGCGGCGCACACACGCTCTCCGCCGAAGCAACCGAGGCCTACGAGGGAGCCAGAGCGAAGGTCGCATCGTTCATCAACGCCTCATCACCGAACGAGGTCGTGTTTTCCAGGGGGGCCACCACGTCACTCAATCACATTGCCTACGGATGGGGTTTGAACCACCTCGCCGAAGGTGACCGAGTGGTCCTCACCATCATGGAGCACCACGCCAACGTCGTTCCTTGGCAGCTCGTCGCCAGGCATACAGGAATCGAACTCGTCTATCTCACGCTCGACGACCAGTACGAGGTCGACCTGACCGGCCTCGACGATCTGCTTGATGAACGAGTGAAGATCGTCGCCGTGTCCGGCATGTCGAACGTGACCGGGACTCTTGGTCCCGTTCGAACCCTGGTCGAAGCCGCTCGGTCGGTCGGAGCACTCGTCGTCGTCGATGCCGCCCAACTCGTACCGCACTCCCCCACCGACGTCCAAGAACTTGACGCCGACTTCCTCGTCTTCTCCGGCCACAAGATGCTCGGACCGACTGGAATCGGCGCCATGTGGGGCAAGCCGGAGCGCCTCGAAGAGATGGAGCCGACCGAGGGCGGAGGCGAGATGATCGCTGACGTAGGCCTCTACGAATCCCGTTGGGCCCCGGTCCCACACAAGTTCGAGGCCGGGACACCGCCTATTGCTCAAGCCATCGGGCTCGGTGCCGCCGTCGACTACCTCTCGGCCATTGGCATGGAGACGGTCAGGGATCACGAACACGAAATCACCGGCTACGCCCTCAAACGTCTGTCAGAAGTCCCCGACCTCACCGTCTACGGACCCGTCGATCCCAACAACCGCGGCGGCGCTGTGAGTTTCTCGCTCGGTGATATCCACGCCCACGACATCGCGACGATCCTCGACCAGCACGGCGTCGAGGTTCGGGCCGGCCACCACTGTGCGAAGCCGTTGATGCGGCACCTCCAGGTCCCGGCGACGGCGCGAGCGTCGTTCTACCTCTACAACACGACCGATGACGTGGATCGCCTCCTCGAGGGACTGGACGACGCTCGCTCCCTGTTCGGTCTCGGCTCCTGAGACAGGTATCGTTCCAATCCCATGTCTTCTCTCGACGAGCTCTACCGCCAGGTCATCCTCGACCACTACCGAAACCCGCGTCGCCGCGGATCGCTCTCCGGCCCTCACATTCATGCCGAGGGGATGAACCCCTCGTGTGGTGACGAGTTCTCCCTCGACCTTCAAATCGATGGCGGCGTCATCACCGACGCCGCCATCCAGGGTCAGGGTTGCTCGATCTCGCAGGCGTCCGGATCGATGATGACCGACGTGATCGTCGGCAAGACGATCGACGAGGCCAGGGAGATCACAACAACCTTCAAGCTGATGATGGGAATCGACGAGGGGAACAGTCCCCTCGATCCCGAGCGACCGGGAGCAGTGCTCGGTGACCTCGAGGCGCTTCAGGGCGTGAAGAAGTTCCCGGTGCGCATCAAGTGCGCCGGCCTCCCTTGGGCGACGCTGACCGACGCCCTCGACCGTTCCGAGGACTGACTCCCGCCCCCCACCGTCCGTCGGAGACCCACCGATTGGTACGATGACTGAATGGACTACACACCGACGACCGCTCTCATCGTCGTAGACGTTCAGAACGACTTCGCCGACGCGAACGGGTCCCTCTACGTCGCCGGCGGCGAGACGACAATTCCGTTCATCAACGAACAGATCGCAGCCGCCAACGAAATGGGCGCGACTGTGATCTACACCCGCGATTGGCATCCCGACTCAACGCCTCACTTCGCCAAGGACGGCGGCATCTGGCCGGTGCACTGCGTCGGTGACACTTTGGGCTCCGAGTTCCATCCCGATCTCGTCGTGGACGGCCCGGAGATCAAGAAAGGCATCGACGGAGAGGACGGATACTCGGGCTTCTCAGTGCGCGATCCGGAGACTGGTGCCGAGTCGGCGACCGGTCTCGAGTCTCTCCTCAAGGAGGCGGGAATCATCGACGTGGTCGTCGTCGGCCTCGCGACCGACTACTGCGTCAAGGAGACCGCGCTGGACGCCACACGCTTGGGTTTCTCGACGACTCTTCTCGCCGACGCTATCCGGGCCGTCAACCTCTCGCCGGGAGACGGAGCGCGGGCCATCGCCGACATGGTCTCTTCAGGAGTCACCGTTCGGTAGTCGGTATCCCGTAAGGGCACCCTCTGCCTGTTGCCTGTTGCCTGTTGCCTGTTGCCTGTTACCTGTCGCTTGTCGGCTGATGAATGGGTCTCCCACAACATGGGACAACGTATCAACCAGGTATGACTGAGAACGGCTCCACGGACGGATCTTCTCAAGAATCCTCGGCGTCACTCTTCTGCGGCATTCGTGCTGCTCCGAGGACGGAGTCCACAATCTCTGAGAGCCAGATGTCGGTCACCGGGAGCCGACTCACCATGACCCGAAACCAAACGGGAGCGGCTACTCCCTCGATGACACGATTCGATGCAGTGCCGGTCGGCAGCTGATCCCGCTCGACGGCCCTCGCCACAATGGATCCAGCTTGCTCGAAACGCTTCGACCAGAAGGCGTCGGCGATCTCCCGCATCGACGACGTATCTGCTGCTCCGATGGCCGCCGCCGCAACCGACCTGCCGATCGGTTCAGAGATGCTCCCGGCGATCGACCGACCCAGCGCAATCAAGTCGAGTGTGGCATCACCGGTATCGGGAATAGGAATCCCCTCACTCCCTCGCTCGAGAAGCGCCTCGAGAGCCACCTTGTCAGCACTCCCCCAGCGGCGATAGATCGTCGTCTTGTGAACCCCTGACCGTTCGGCAAGCCGCTCGACACTGAGTGACCCCCATCCCGTTTCGCTGACCTCGAGGAGAGCAGCACGGAATACTGCTTCACGAACGCGAGCACTTCTACCACCCGGTCGTTTGTTCGAATCCATCCTTCCATCATAACGCACCTTTTCGTTGCTTTAGTAAATCGATCCGGGTACGCTAACGCCACAGATCATCGCAGTAGGAGGAACCATGAGAGAACTCACCACGAACATCGAGATCAAGAGCACCCCTGAAGCAGTCTGGGCGATGCTCATGGACTTCGACGCCTATCCAGAGTGGAATCCGTTCATCCAGGAGATCTCCGGGGCTGCCGCGGTGGATGCACAACTCAGCGTCCACCTCCAGAACCCGGGAGGAAAGGCGATGACGTTCACGCCGACGGTCACGAGCGCAGAGTCCCCGCGCCGCTTCTCATGGTTGGGGAAACTCGGTTTCAAGGGGATCTTCGATGGTCACCATCGCTTCGACATCGAGCCCACTGGGAACGGATCCGTCCTCTTCACCCAGAGCGAGGAGTTCAGCGGCGCCTTGGTGCCGATCCTTTGGGGGATGGTGAACGGCAAGACTCGGGCCGGATTCGAATCCATGAACGCCGCCCTGAAGAAACGGGTCGAGGAGCGTTAGCCGCCCGGTCGCTCCCTAGCGATCAACTCTACCTGGAGCTGCTTCACCTTCTGCGTCAATGACACGTGGTACACGTGCGGGTTGACGAGGCGTCGTACGCCCACGTCGAGGCGTTCCAGATCGGCGAGCCTGCGCTGTCTCATCTCGCCGAGAGACGGCACCGAGCCGATTCGTTCACCCTCCCGGTAGGCGGGAACGACCAGCTCTTCAACGTCACGGATGTTGTCGAGCCGTCGCATGATGCCCGCGCGGTGCGGGTGGTACAGATCAAGACCTCCACCGAACGACAGATCCTCGTCCCCCGCCGAGACGACGTCGGCGGTGGCAAGACCTCGGTCGTCATAGATTCGCCAGACACGTTTGTCCCCGGGAATCGGCATCTTCTCCGGTGTGTCCGAGATCTTCATCGCCGGGAGCCACTCCCCCGTTCCATCGATCGCAACAAGCTTGTAGACACCGCCAAGTGCTGGGTATCCGTGCGATGTGAGCAGTCGGGTTCCGACACCGTAGGTGAGCCGATGGAGCACGGCAGGGCCGCCGACGCCGTAGCGAGGCGCCTCTTCAACGATCTGGGCCCGGATCTGCCACATCGCGAGCTCGTCGAGTTCTGAGGAGAGGACGATGCGCGCGTCTGGGAAGCCTCCGTCGTCGAGCAAACGAGCGGCGCGCACGGCGAGGTGGGCGAGGTCACCCGAGTCCAATCGAATTCCGACCGGCTCGTGGCCGTCGGATCGCAGCTCCTTGAATACCGTGATGGCGTTCGGGATGCCGCTCTTCAGAGTGTCGATCGTGTCGACGAGCAGCAGACACTCATCAGGGTAGGTCGCGGCATAGGCGCGGAATGCACCGATCTCCCCTTCTCCGAGCGCCATGAAGAGCTGCACCAACGAATGGGCATGCGTGCCTTGTGGATCGACGCCCATCGCGTGCGATGCTCCCACGTTGCTCGACCCATCGGCACCACCGATCAGCGCCGCCCGGGTTCCAGCGTTGGTCCCGACATCAGGTCCTCGCCGCATCCCGAATTCCAGCACCGGGCCGCCGGCCGCCGACTCGGCGACGCGGGAGGCCTTCGTCGCGACCAGCGTTTGGTAGTTGAGGTGGTTCAGGAACGACGTCTCAAGGATCTGAGCGACGGCCAACGGCCCCTCGACGATCGCTATCGGTGCGTGTGCATGGACGACTCGTCCCTCGGGTACGGACCGGATCGAGACACCTTCGAAGCCGCCGGTCTCCGCAAGCCAGGACAGGAACCCTTCGTCGAACCGACGCCTGCCGCTCGCACAACGCTGGGAGCGGAGACGATCGAGGTCCTCGTCGCGGACCCGTGTGGTCTCGATCCAATCGAGTAGCCACTCAAGACCGGCGAACACCGCGTAGCCGGCCTGATGACGCCCATAGTCGGGGTACCGGCGGAAGAAGTAGTCGAACTGCGCGGTGCGTTCATGCAGGCCGTACTTCCAGTACAGCTGCGACATGGTGAGCTGGTACTGATCGGTGAAGAGAAACCCCTCCGTCAGGTCACGACGATCGTATGACATTGGTTCCACGATAGAGGACCTGTGACGTGAGCCGTGAAACCCGAGAAAGGATTGGGCGTCCCGTGTCTCAGATCTCGTGTCTCGTGTCCAATTTCGGCTGCTCAGCCACCCTCGGTCATTGGGCGGACGTCGAGGGCCCTGTCGAGTTCGTCGACCGGCAGGACCTCCATCTCGAGGGCGACCTCACGAACACCGCGGCCCTCGGCGAAGGCCTTCTTGATGATCACCGCGACCTTGTCGTAGCCGATGTGTGGCACGAGTGCCGTTGCGACGATGGCGTTCTGATCGAGCAGGAATGCCGCCCGTTCAACGTTCGCCGTAATCCCGTCGACCGCCAAGTCTTTGAGGACCCGTGCACCGGCGGCGAGGAGCTCGATCGACTCGAGCATCGCGTGGCTCATCACCGGCATCATCACGTTGAGCTCGAAGTTGCCGTTGGCTCCGCCCCAGGTGATGGTGACGTCGTTCCCAAAGACGCGCGAGGCGATCATCATCACGGCTTCCGGGATGACCGGGTTGATCTTCCCAGGCATGATCGACGATCCCGGCTGGAGCGAAGGGAGCGAGATCTCGCCGATGCCGTTGCGCGGACCGGACGAGAGCCAGCGAAGGTCGTTGACGATCTTGAACATCGACGTTGCAACGGTCTTCAGGACGCCGGAGGCGTTCACGTAGGCGTCCTTCGCAGCCTGCGCCTCGAAGTGGTTCTCAGCCTCCACGAACGTGAAGCCGGATCGTCGGCTCATGATCTCGATGGTGCCCGCGGCGAAACCGGCGGGCGCGTTGATCCCCGTGCCGACTGCGGTACCGCCGAGCGCCAGTTCACGTACTTCGGGTAGCACCGTCTCTACCCGACCGATGCCCTTTGCTACCTGTGCGGCATACCCCGAGAACTCTTGACCGAGCCGGACCGGCGTCGCGTCCTGGAGGTGGGTGCGACCTGACTTCAACACGTCGTCGAATTCAACCGCCTTTGCATCGAGGCTTGACTTGAGATTGCGGAGCGCCGGGAGCAGATCCTCTTCCATCGCCGCAACGGCGGCGACGTGCATCGCCGTCGGAATGACGTCGTTCGACGAGGTGCCCGCGTTCACGTGATCGTTGGGGTGCACGAGTTTCGAGCCGAACTCGCCGCCGAGGATTTCGGTGGCGCGGTTGGCGAGCACCTCATTCGCGTTCATGTTGGTCGAGGTGCCTGATCCGGTCTGGAAGATGTCGACAACAAACTGGTCGTCGAAGCGCCCCGCCATCATCTCGTCGGATGCCTGGATGATGGCGCCGGCTTTCTCTGCGTCGACGCTCCCCATGGATATGTTCATCTCGGCGGCGGAGCCCTTGATGAGACCAAGCGCCCAGATGAATCGACGTCCGAAACGCAAGTCGGAGATTGGGAAATTGTCCACCGCTCGCTGGGTCGATGCACCGTAGTAGGCGTCGTCGGGGACAGAGACCTCACCCATCGAGTCACGTTCGATCCGCATGCGAGCTCCTTCGTAGGGGATACCAGCTCAGGATACCCCCGCGAGGTCGGGTCCCGCCCAGAGGAGATCGGAAGGAAGTCGTTACCCGAGCGCCTCTGCAACCGCGGTCGGGAAGATCGTGCCGACGTCGCCATCGATGCGGAGCGTGACGAACGGCGACCGATCGTGCTCGGTGGCACCGCGGTTGACGACGGCGTACGAAGCTCCGCAACGGGCGGCCTCCAGCGGAATGTCGGCGGCCGGTGTCACCGACAGCGTCGACCCAAGGGCAATCGCCACATCGGCACGTTTCGCGGCTTCGAACGCTCGAGCAAGATCGACGGCTCGAAGCTGCTGGCCGAATGAGATCGTCGCGGGCTTGAGATATCCGCCACAGTCACACAGGGGCGGCTCGCCGGTCTTAGCGAACGAGGCGAAGTGCTCATCAGGCTTCGAACGCTCGCCACAGGTCTGACACTCGATTTGCGCGTTGGTACCGTGGATTTCGACGAGGAGGTTGGTAGCCGTCCCTGCGACGCGATGTAAGCCATCTACGTTCTGCGTCACGACAAGTTCGATCCGACCGGCTCGCTGAAGCTCAGCGATCGACCTGTGCACAGCGTTCGGGCGTGCTGAGGCGAAGGCCTCACGATCCTCCGACTTCTGTCTCCAGTACTCAACCCTGGCATCGTGCCGCGACATGAACTTGTCATAGAAGACCGGCCGTCTCGTGGTCCACACACCCTCGGGGCCCCGGTAGTCGGGGATACCGCTGGCCGTCGAGATACCGGCTCCGGTGAACACCAGTAGCCGCTCTGCGGACGCAATCATCGACCCCAGACGGGCCACGCTCTCGGTCTGATCGACGACCGCAGTCACTGTGATCCCTGAAAGATGTCGAGGAGCACGACGGAGAATGCGACTGCGGTCACTGCGATGACGGCACGCCGGACCCACACCCAGCCCGACCAAACACCGTACTCCTCGATCGCCTCGGTTAGCGGCGCTTCGCCGTACATGAGAACGCGAAGTGCCATCTCCCCCCTATTACGAGAACCGCCGAAGCGGCCTCCACTCCCCTCGACGATCTCTCCCGGATCGTCGATTCCATTTGCCCGTCGCTGGATCGGCTTGATGAGCCACACAAGCACGCCAAGGATTGCTACCCCCCCGAGCAGGACCCACCAGTTGGTGACGGCGAAGAGCGCTGCGAGACCGATGATCCAGACCACCCATATACGCGAGATTTCGGTGATGTAGCGCCGCGCATCGTCGGCGTCGGAGAACCAGTTCACGGGACGCAGTCTACGGAATGCACCGGACTCAGCGTCGGGGTGGTTCACATCCGCGTTCGTGGCGATCTGCTCGACGGAACAAGGATTGATCCTGTCGACGTCGAGGCGGTCGGAAGGATGGCGAGCAGCGCGCCCACCAGCACATCGACGCCTACTTCGAGATGAACCGATCGGGTTCAGAGCACACTCGCAGTGATCCGTGTCGAAGGCCTGTGATCGCACGGATCATGCACACCACCCGGACCGACCCGGCAGGCTCATCTGATGGCCGCGTATCCCTCGGACTCGAGACGCTCGGCGATCTCGGGACCGCCGGACTCGACGACCCTGCCATCAACCATGACATGGATCCGATCGGGTTTCATGTACCGGAGGATGCGGCTGTAGTGCGTGATAACCAACACACCGAGCGAGGGACTGCGGAGTTTCTCCACCATGGCGGCAACTTCACGCACCGCATCGATGTCGAGACCGGAATCGATCTCATCCAGGATGGCGATCTTCGGTGCTGCAACTGCGAGCTGAAACATCTCCGAACGTTTCTTCTCACCACCGGACAGACCTGCGTTGATTGCCCGATCCATGAAACGATCCATGTCGAGGAGTCGCGTCGCGTCCCCTGACCTCTTCCGCGCTGCAGTCGAATCGGCTGCAAGGTCGGTCATCTCGACGATGAGATCGTCGAGAGACACCCCCGGCACTTCCGTCGGGTACTGGAACGCCTCGAAGAGGCCAAGTCGCGCCCGCTCGTGGACGGGGAGGCCCATCACCTCTACGCCTCCGACGAGTGCAGATCCGGAAGCGTCGTAGTCATCGTTCCCCATGAGGACGTGCGTCAGCGTGGACTTGCCCGATCCATTCGGTCCCATCAGGGCATGGACCTCGCCGAACGGCACGGTGACGTCGATCCCCTTGAGGATCTCGAGGTCGCCGAGGCGGGCCCTGAGGTCCGTGATCTCCAGAGCGTTTGACATCAGGACTCCCCTCCGATGGTCAGATAGACGATGCCGTTTCGTACCGCTGTCGGATACACAGGCACCGACGTCGTCGCCGGGAGCGAAACGGGCTCGCCGGTCAACAGATCGAACGGCGATCCGTGTCGTGGGCACTCCACCTCACCGTCGAAGATCTCGCCCTCTGCAAGCGAGGCTTCCGCGTGGCTGCACCGATCTCCGATGGCATGAACTGAGTCACCGATACGGAACAAGGCGATCCGCTCATCCGCAACCTCGAGAAGGACTCCGCGGCCGTCCGGCAGTTCGACAAGAGGTGCGATCTCGATATCCATCACACCCTGCCTTCCGCTTGCGCCGTCTCGTATTTGCGGTTGATCCAGGAGCGAACCGGCGTGGCAAGCTCCGGGTGCGGCAGCTTCCCGAGCGCTTCTTCGAAGAACCCCCGCACCTGAAGCCGATTGGCACGGTCCGGATCAAGCCCGCGGCTCATGAGGTAGTACTTTTGCTCGACGTCGAGGGGTCCAACGGTCGACCCGTGACCACACTTCACGTCATTGGCGAGGATCTCGAGGTTCGGAACCGATTGCGCCGACGCTCCGTCGGACAGAATGAGGTTGCGGTTCGTCTGGTAGGCCTCGGTCTTCTGACCGGTCTCGTCGATGCGGATCATTCCTGTGAACACTGACCGAGCCTCGTCTTCGACGGCACCTTTGAGAAACATGTCCGAGCGCGTGTTCGTGCCGACATGGCGCATGAAGTACCGGTAATCGAGGATCTGGTTCTGCTCGCCGAAGTAAGCGCCCACAACGTTCGCCGACGAACCGCGCCCTTCGAGTCCAATGTCGAGATGCAGTCGCGCGAGTCGCCCGCCGAGACCGACTTCGCCGAACCGGAACGTCGCATCGGCTCCGATCTCCGCGCGAAGCGAGCCGATCGACCGAACCCCGTAGCCGACGTTCTGGACGACCGTCAAGGAGACCCGGGCGCCGTCACCGACGGCGATCGAGAATTGAGGCACGATGAGTGCGTCGGCGCCGGGGTGTGAGCGCAGGTGCACCACCACGGAGACGTCGGCGTGTTCCTCTGCCGAGATGACGACATTGGGGAAACTCGCCACACCGTTCGATCCGGCCTGAACATCGATCGCGACCACCGACGGCGCAACGACACCGCGAGATGCATACACGAACACACCATCTCCCCCGAAGGCGGTAGAAGCGGCTTTGAAGATGTCCTCCTCTGCGCGTACCGCACAACCGTCGAGCACCGCTTCGACCGTATCGGAACGATCGGACGCTGCTCGCTCGAGCGACATGGCGACGAAACCCTCAAAGATCTGGTCCTCACCGACGAACGACCCATCCACCACGCGGACCGTGGTCGGATTCAGAAGATGGGCCCCCAGCGGATCATCACCGAGATCGACGGCTCCACCCGCAGACGGGCGGTAGTCGTCGATGGAGAAACCGAGGTCGACATATCTCCATATCTCATCGTCCTGCGAGGGCATGGCGGCGTCGGAGAACGCATCGAAGGCAGCTGCACGGACCGTCGACCGCCAGGCCGGGTCTTGCGCACCTGCCGTCGTCGAAACCACCTGATCGAAGTGGGACACGGGGAATTACCTCTGCTCGAGTGCACGGTCGAGATTACCGACGCATGCCCTGCTATCTGGAGGCAGTATTTGAAGCCTCAACCTACGCCTCAGGGTTCTCGCTACCAGAAGACCAGATGCCGCGGCCAGAAATCGCCGGCATCAGGCAACAGGAGCAACCCCATGACGACTTCGATTCAACGATTCGCGTTCGGCGCGATCACGGTCGCCTTCCTCACAGCCGAGATGGTTCTGCCGATGCCACCGGCCGAGGCCGTTGTCTCGACCGGAGCCACGCAATTCGTGATCAAGGCATTCCCCAACGAGACCTCGATCGTGCGGTTCTCGGATACCTGGGGAGCGAGTCGCTCAGGTGGGCGCGGTCACACAGGGACCGACATCATGAGCCCGAAAGGGATATGGGTCGTCGCCGTTGACGATGGCATCGTCGAGCGACTCAACTGGAACCGTCTCTCGGGTTGGAGCGTCATGATCCGTCACGCCGACGGATGGACGAGCCACTACCTGCATCTCAACAACGACACCACCGGCACGGACGATGGAGAAGGTGGCGATGAAACGGCCTTCGCCGAGGGCCTCGACGTCGGGAGTTTCGTCAAGGCCGGGGAAGTCACCGGTTTCGTCGGTGACTCGGGAAACGCCGCAGTATCGGGATCCCATACCCACTTCGAACTCCACGTCGACGGTAGGAAGATCAAACCCTATCCGTTCCTAGAAGAAGCTATGGACCGGAAGGTGCGCGAGTCAGAGATCCGCAGAACAATCCAATAGCCAGCAGTCGGGTGTCGGCGAGGACCGGCTTCGCCTTGCTGGCAGCTGGCAGCTCGGGGCTGGGGCCTGGCCCTACTCCGCTACTCCGCTACCCCGCTACCCCGCCTCTGATCTACCAGTTCCCGCGCGCGACGAAAGACACGGTCCAACATCTCCTCCGTCAGTCTTCCCGTGAACGTATTCTGCTGGCTGGGGTGAAAGCTGGCCAGAACCACGGGACCGCCCAGGATGCCAACCTCGAGGCCATGAGCGAATCGCGGTCTCGGCCTCGGCACATCATGGTCGGTGTCTGAGAGGTATCGCCAGATCGATCGGTAGGCGAAGTCGCCGAGCGCCACCAGAACCGACGGCGCAAGGATGGCGAGTTCCCGGTCGAGCCACGCCGCACATGCGTCTCGCTCGTCGATTGTGGGCTTGTTCTGCGGCGGGGCACATCTGACTGGTGCCGTTACCCACGCTCCGGAGAGCCTCAGTCCGTCGTCTCGACCGGAGGACTCGGGCTGATTCGCGAAACCGGTCCGCCACATAGCCCGGTAGAGCCAGTCGCCACTGCGATCGCCGGTGAACATCCGCCCGGTCCGGTTGGCGCCATGGGCCGCGGGAGCGAGACCAACGACGATGACTCCGGCGTGCGGATCGCCAAAACCCGGAACGGGTTTCCCCCAATACTCCTCGTCGACGAACGCCGCCCGCTTGTCCACGGCGACCGTCTCACGCCACTCGACGAGGCGTGGGCAGCGACGGCAATCGACGATCTCTTCCGTTAGGAGCGCGAGTTCGTCGACATCACCCATCGGGAGGCAGGAGTTCGGCCGGATAGGAAGCGGCGTTCGACCAGAGCATCCATCCATTCGCGCGATCGTCAACTCTGCTCTGGATGTCCCGAACGTCAGAGGTTGAGATCGTCCACGTCTGAATCCACGGCCGGTAGTAGGCGAATCCCTCGAGTCGCGAAAGGCCGCTCACCAGCGCGGACTCGACGATGTCGGCTGCGTGGTCGTTGGGATTGGTGTACCCCTTCCAACCCGAACCGTAGTTGGTCGAGTACAGCATCGGGCTCAGTACGTCGATCGTGCGAGACATGAGGCCGGGAAGCTGACCGACCCCCTCGTCGGTTCCGGACTCGAGCGTGATACCCAACACACTCGCTGCAACGCCACACCGCGGGCTCAGCACCAGGTACGCACGCTTCAGGAACGCCAGGATCGAGGCGACACGGATCTCCTCTGTGTAGTCATCGTCGAACACGGCGGTCGACACGTCGCCGCCGAACGGAAACGACGCGAAGTCGAATTGGATCTCATCGAAACCGGCCCGACAGACCTCTTCTGCGAGCGCCACCGGATACTCGTACGACACCGGATCGGTCGGATCCATCCACGCATCTCCGTTCCGGGTGCGCCACAAGTCCGAGGTCCCCTCCTCCAGCACTGCATGATCGGGCTCGGCCACCGCCATCGGCGTGTCCTGGAATGCGACGATCCGAGCGATCTTGTACAGATCGTGGTCATCCATGTCTGCAATGATCTCCGACAAGTCGTACTGGAGCGTCACGGCAGAAGCCTGGTGGGCGCCCTCGACCGTCGTGTCGTGAAACACCGTGCCGAACTCGTCCTTGACGTCCACGACGAACGCATTGATACCGGTCGAGTCGGCCATGGCAAGGAGCCGCTGCCAGTGCTCGGAATCCCCCGCGGCGGATCCGCCGACACGCACGCCGTGCACGACGATGGGCTCCATCGTCGTGTCGATCTCGCTCGTCGAGCCGTCCCACGGCACGCTCGCGTCCTGCCACGTTGAGCGGGTGAGAGAAAGCTCCCCCGGGATCGCCCGGACGATTTCGAAGAAGCCGTCGTCGTTCGTCACTTCGCGGCCTCCGCCGAGCGTGACTGCAACCCCAGGCAGTGCGACACCCCGATTGGTCGAAACGCGGCCCGAAAGCACGACCGGCTCTAGACGGAATTCGATGCGATCCTCTCTGGGCTGATCGTCGACAATCTCGCGCTGCGGTTCAAATCCTGGGGCAGACACCTCGATGGTCGTCGAATCCTGGGACCGGACAAAGGCGGGTACCCCTTCGTCGGTCTCGAACATCGAAGCCCCCTCAACGGCGATGTCGGCATCGAGCACGCTCAGATCATCGCCGGCAAGGACCACGACTTCGATGGTCGGCGGTCCGACCTCTGGTGGGCGAAGTGAGGACGCGTCGAGCGGAGCCGGGCTGGTACAGCCGGCTGCAGCGATGGAGAGGAGGGTCATCGCAAGAGCGAAGTAGTGCGCGATTCTGATCATGGTTGCCGGTAGGCCAGGAAAGCGTAATGAACCGTTGCCGATGACGCGCACGCGTGATAGGTTCAGACAGCTCTCTCCGAGGAGAGGGGGGAAGAGGAGCACATGACGGAGCGTGGACGGGTGGCCGCAGCAGCGGATGCCGTCGGTCGGTACCTCGGACAGGTATCGGATCACGGCCTGCTCGATGCCGAGGACGAGATTCGTCTTGCCCGAACCATGGAGTCGGGCAAGAAGGCCCAGCGACGACTCGAGTCGGGCGACCCTGTCGAGGCAGCCGAACGAGCTTCGCTGTATCGAATGGTCGAGATGGCGGATGAAGCAAAGGACATCTTCATCCGCTCGAATCTCCGGCTCGTCGTCTCGATCGCAAAACGCTACACCGGACGCGGCCTCGACCTGCTCGACCTCATCCAGGAAGGCAATCTCGGGCTCATTCGCGCGGTTGAGAAGTTCGACTGGCGCAAAGGCTTCAAGTTCTCCACCTACGCGACCTGGTGGATTCGCCAGTCCATCACTCGCGGCCTGGGAAATCAGGGCAGAACGATCCGGTTACCGGTGCACATGGTGGACGTCGTCCGCACCGTGCAGGAGGCCGAACTGAGCCTGCAGGAACAGTTCCGCAGAGCGCCAACCGTCGCAGAGATCGCTGAAGTGAGCGGCCTCGACGAAGACCGGATCGAGATGGCACGGACAACACCGGGCGACACGATCTCGCTCGACCGACCGGTCGGCGAAGAAGGCGATGCTCAACTCGGCGACTTCGTTGAGGACGAGGCGACCCCCGATCCGTTCACCGTCGTCGCCGAGATCGCGCGTTCCGAAGAAGTGTCCAAGGCGCTTGGCGTGCTCGAGGAGCGGGAGTGTACGGTGCTCATCATGCGATTCGGAATAGGCGGGAACCCACCACGGACGCTCTCCAGCGTTGGCGCCGAACTCGGGATCACACGAGAACGCGTGCGGCAGATCGAGAACCGAGCGCTCGGCAAACTCCGGCACCCAAGCGCCCTCTACGACCTGAGATCGTTGCTGTAGGCCGACTTCGTCGTCCGTGGTCCGTGATTCGTGCTCAGCTACGAACTAGAACAACCGGAGGATGTCGGTGTCCGCGCCTCTCAGCGTCTCATAGTCGACTTCGGTCCAGGCTATTCCTCGGTCGGTTGCGAGTGTCCTCGCCTGAGGCTTCACCGCTTGAGCCACGAAGATTCCACGCACCGGGGCGAGACGCTCGTCCCGGTTGAGGAACTCGAGATACCTAGTGAGTTGCTCGACACCGTCCATCTCGCCACGGCGCTTGATCTCGATGGCAACCGTCTCTCCTGCGGCGTCTCGGCAGAGGAGATCAACCGGTCCTATCGGCGTCGGGTACTCCCTGCGGATCAGCGTCATCCCCTCCTCGATCGCTTCCGGCTGCTCGGCAAGCAGCCGCTGGAGTTCGAGCTCAACGCCGTCTTTCTGAAGGCCGGGATCCTCGCCCAGTTCGACGGTTGTGTCCATGTGGATCTCGTGAAGATCGATCGTGAGCTGCTCCCCTTTGCCGTTGGTGAGGAACCACCGCCCGCCTTCTTCAACGAGGTGGTTGGGTGCGTTCATCCAGTTGAGCGGCTTGTAGGCGCCGGCTTCGGCGTGGACAAGGAGCGATCCGTCGGCCTTGATGATGATCAGCCTGGTGGCACGTGGCAGGTGCGCAGCAAGGCGGCCTGCGTAGTTCACGGTGCAGTCTGCAACAACGATGCGCATGAATCGAAAGCGTACCCGCGGTCCGGCCACTTCGGGCCAGGAGGTCCCGGCGAGACCGGCCGCTGCCCTCCCGCCCTGCAGCCGGCGTCAGCCGACCGAGCCCTCCATCTGAAGCTCGACGAGCCGATTCAGTTCGACGGCGTACTCCATCGGCAACTCCTTGACAATCGGCTCGATGAATCCGGCCACGACCATCGCCGTCGCTTGTTCCTCGGTGAGGCCTCGTGTCATCAGGTAGAAGAGTTGGTCCTCCCCCACCTTCGACACCGTCGCTTCGTGACCGATGTCGACATTCGACTCTTCGATCTCCATGTACGGATACGTATCGGACCGAGAGTCCTCGTCGAGAATCAGAGCATCGCACCGGACGAAGGAACGGGCGTTCGTTGCCCCCGGTTCGACGCGGACAAGTCCCCGGTACCCCGCACGGCCACCGTGGATCGAGATCGACTTGGAAGTGATGAGCGATGTCGTGTTCGGGGCAACGTGGACGATCTTCGCACCCGCGTCCAGGTGCTGCCCAGCGCCGGCCATCGCGATCGAGAGGATCTCTCCGTGGGCACCTTCACCCATCAGCCACACCGCCGGATACTTGGCGGTGAACTTCGAACCGAGATTGCCGTCGACCCACTCCATGGTCGCGTTCTTGTATGCGACGGCGCGCTTCGTAACAAGGTTGAAGACGTTGTTCGACCAGTTCTGGATCGTCGAGTAGCGGGCACGGCCGCCTTCCTTGACGACGATCTCGACCACGGCGGAGTGGAGTGAGTCGGACGTGTACACCGGGGCCGAGCAGCCCTCAACGTAATGCACGAACGCACCTTCATCAACGATGATCAACGTTCGTTCGAACTGACCCATGTTCTCCGCGTTGATGCGGAAGTAGGCCTGGAGCGGCTCGTCGAGATGTACGCCGGGGGGGATGTAGATGAAAGACCCACCAGACCAGACGGCCGAATTGAGTGCCGCGAACTTGTTGTCGTTCGGCGGGATGATGGTGCCGAAGTATTCCCGAACGATCTCCGGGTACTCGCGAACGGCGGTGTCCATGTCGGTGAACAGCACCCCGAGTTCCGCGAGATCCTCACGGTTCCGGTGGTAGACCACTTCACTTTCATACTGCGCGGTCACGCCGGCGAGGTACTTTCTTTCGGCTTCGGGGATGCCGAGTTTCTCGTAGGTCTCCTTGATCGAGTCCGGCACCATGTCCCAGTCCTGGACCTGACCCTCGGTCGGTTTGATGTAGTAGTAGATGTTGTCGAAGTCGATCTCGTTGAGAGCCCCGTCGCCGACCCACTGGGGTAGCGGCTTGCGCAGGAATCTCTGGTACGACTTGAGCCGGAACTCGAGCATCCACTCGGGTTCCTTCTTCATTCGTGACATGTCACGAATGATCTTCTCGCTCAGGCCCCTCTCGGGCTTGTAGACGTAGTCTTCTTCGTCGGACCAACCCAGTTGGTAGGAGCCGAGTTCGAGATCAACGGTGGTCATGATGCTGTACTCCCCGGATTTGCACTATGGGCGTAGTGCCATTGTACGGTGCCCGTTGGACGAAGGGGACGGAGATTCGAGCGAGCGGTTTCGCCGGGGCAGGAACGAGTGGGAGTGGGGAATACCGAACCGCCCCGGCGAACCGCTGCTCACCCCTACAACGCAAGCCGAACTCGTTTCGTTCCCCTGGACCACCGGCCTCAGAACACTTCTTCGCACCAGGGAGCGATGTCCCCGCGGAACATCCTGCCGAACAACTCGACAGCGACCGACGCACCCTGGACTCGACCGGCCCGCGACATGGCGACCGCACTGTGGCCGCCGAGATAGAGACTCGCGAGATCGGTGGTGCCGAGGCTCAGATCCATCGGGTCCTCACCGATCCGTCGGCAGTTGCCCACACCCCCGTTCACCACGAGTTCGAACGAACCGCCCACATCGGGAAGGAACGGATCGTCGACGGAGAACTCGATCCGGCCGTCGGCGCCGTACGTGCGAGCCTCGAGGGCCTGAACCACGTCGAGGATTCGGACATACAGAGCATCCCATCGCTTGCGTTGGATCCTGCGATGGTCCGGGACCTTCCAGACCAGCGGATCATCGACCGCAAGATTCCAGTGGACAATTTCGACGAAGAGATCGATGGTCGTCAGGAATCTCCAGAGCCCGGTGTGAGCGGTTAGCGAAGCAGCGATGATCTCGCGGACGCTCACCTTGCCCTCCGGGAACCCCGACTCCCAATTGGGCTTCTGGCGATAGAAGGCGTAGCCGTCGGGACGACCGTCGGTCTCATGCAGCAGGAAGCGAAGCGAGGAGAATCCCCGCCTACGTCCTTCCGGGTCGACGAATAGGTGCCTCCACCAATTCTCCGATCTCGACAGCATCCCGGGTCGGCGCACCCGCTCTTCGTCGTAGATTGCAGGGAAGAGTTCCGCGGCCTCCTCCGCCGTCACCAGTCGCACCGATCCTTCCTCGCCTTGCACCGACACACGCGTCTGGTCGATTTCGATTTCGTCGTGCTCCGTCGCGACACCAAAGCCGAAGCGGCCGTAGATCAGGCTCTCAGAAGCCCACAACCCGACCAGCGGTTCGCTCCGCCTCAGGCCGTCTTCGAAGTGGTCGCACATCATCGCGGTGAGTGCGCCGAGTCTCCGGTGAGTCGAGGCAACGGTCACGATCGTCGTACCGGCCATGGGAACCTGTGCCCCGCCG